>JAOZVV010000176.1 GCA_025869365.1 Pseudonocardia sp. | reverse complement strand
GTGATGTTGTCCCCCGAGCCGTGCATGCAGTTGGAGTCGAAGAACGTCGCCGAGCCGGCCTTGCCGGTGAGCAGGGCGATCCCGTGCCGGTTCGCCAGCGCCGTGAGGCTGTCCGGGTCCGGGGTGCCGATCTCCTGCTCCTTCAGCGACGACCGGTAGTTGTCCGCCGGTGTCTCGCCCACACACGACACGAACGTCCGCTGCGAGCCGGGCATGATCATGAGACTGCCGTTGTACTCGTAGTTCTCGGTCAGCGAGATCGAGCAGCTGACCGCACGCGGGGTCGGCATCCCGTCCTCCGCGTGCCAGGTCTCGAAGTCCGAGTGCCAGTAGAAGCCACCGCCGCCGAAGCCCGGCTTGTAGTTGACCCGGCTCTGGTGGACGTAGACGTCCGAGCCGAGGATCTGCCGGGCCCGGCCGACCACGCGCTCGTCCGCGACGAGCCGCGCGATGGCCGCGCTGAGCTTGTGCACCTCGAAGATCGAACGAACCTCGTCCGACTTCTTCTCCACGATGCACCGGTCGTCCTCACGCACGATCGGGTCCGTGGCCAGGCGGTCCAGCTCGGCGGCGTACCCGGCGACCTCGTCGGGGTCGAGCAGCTGGGGCACCTGGCTGAACCCGTCGCGCTCGTGCCGGTGGAGCTCCTGGGCGCCGTACATGCCGGCGCTCGCGGGGTCCCCCCACACGGTCGGCTCGGCCCGCTCGATGAGCGCGGGCTCGTCCGACACGCGTGTCGGGTAGCGGTCGTTCGTCCGGATCGAGCTGCCCGTGACAGCCGTCATCCTTCGCCTCCTTCGTCGGTTCCCGTGGGAGTGTGTCCGCCCTTCCTCGGTCGTGGGGTACGGCGGTGTTCGGAAGTCGTGACGTCCCGGCGTCGCCCGGCCCTAGTCGTCGATGCTCAGGAGCGGGTACACGCCGTTCTCGTCGTGCACCTCGGTGCCGACGACCGGCGGGTTGAAGACGCAGACGCAGGTGATGTCCGTGGTCGGCCGCACCTGGTGCTTCTCGTTCCCGTTCAGCAGGTACATCGACCCCGGGCCGATCTTGTAGGTGGTGTCGTTGTCCTTGTCGTACAGCTCGCCCTCACCGGAGGTGATGTAGACGGCCTCGACGTGGTTCGCGTACCAGAAGTCGTTCACCGACCCGGCGCGCAGCACGGTCTCGCCGACGGAGAAGCCGACCCTGTCGTGCGCCGTGACGATCCGCCGGCTGTACCAGCCGGGGGTGTCCACATGGTTCTTGGTGTCGGTGACGTCGTCGATGCTGCGGACGATCATGTATTACCTCACGCTCCGGTGATGACGGTCTTGACGGACTCGGCGACGATCTGCAGCCCTTCGTCGAACTGGTCGTCGGTGGTGGTCAGGGGGGCCAGGATCTTCATGACCTCGCTCGACGGCCCCGAGGTCTCCATCAGCAGCCCGCGCTCGAACGCCGCGGAGCAGACCTTGGCGGCCAGCTCCGGCTGCGCGAACTCCAGCCCGCGCGCGAGGCCCCGGCCCCGGGCGGTCAGCTCGACGGAGGTGGTGTCGGCGGCGATCTTCGTGAAGGCCTCGTGGACCTTCTCGCCCTTCCGGATGGTCTCCCGCTCGAGCGTGTCGTCGCTCCAGTACTCGTGCAACGAGGCGGCGGCGGTGACGAACGCCGGGTTGTTGCCGCGGAAGGTGCCGTTGTGCTCGCCCGGGCTCCAGACGTCGTGCTCGGGCTTGATCAGCACCAGCGCCATCGGCAGGCCGTAGCCGGAGATCGACTTCGAGATCGTGACGATGTCCGGCTGGATCCCCGCCTCCTCGAAGGAGAAGAACGGGCCGGTCCGCCCGACGCCCATCTGCACGTCGTCGACGATCAGCAGGATCTCGTGGCGCTTGCACAGGTCCGCGAGGCCCTGCAGCCACTCGACGCGGGCCGGGTTGATGCCACCCTCACCCTGCACGGTCTCCACGATCACGGCGGCCGGGTCGTTCAGGCTGGATCCGGTGTCCTTGAGGACCCGCTCGAACCACAGGAAGTCCGGCACCTTGCCGTCGAAGTAGTTGTCGTAGGGCATCGGGGTGGCGTGCACCAGCGGGATGCCGGCGCCGCCGCGCTTCATCGAGTTGCCCGTCACCGACAGCGCACCCAGCGTCATGCCGTGGAACGCGTTGGTGAAATTGATCATCGCTTCCTTGCCGGAGATCTTGCGCGCCAGCTTCAGCGCGGACTCGACGGCATTGGCCCCGGTCGGCCCGGGGAACTGGACCTTGTAGTCCAGGGAGCGCGGCGCGAGGATCCGGTCCCGGAACGCGGTCAGGAAGTCCGCCTTGGCCTGGGTGTGCATGTCCAGGCCGTGCGTGATCCCGTCGCGGGCCAGGTACTCCAGCAGCGGCTTCTTCAAGGCGGGCGGGTTGTGCCCGTAGTTGAGGGCGCCCGCACCCCCGAAGAAGTCCAGATAACGCTTGCCGTCGACGTCGAACAGCTCGCTCCCGCGGGCCACGTCGAAGATCGCGGGCCAGTTGCGACTGTAGCTGCGGACCTCGGACTCGACTTCTTCGAAGATGTTCATCCTGCGTGTTCCCCTCATCCCTGCGGCGCGATCGGACCGATCCGGTAGAGCATCTCGGGCTCGTGTCCGGCACCCAGGAGCTCCGCGGAAAACAATTCGGTCCGCTCGAAGTCAACGTCTCTGCGATTGGCGAAAGAAATGAACATGCGATTCGACGACTCGTTGTCCGGCGTCACCGTCGTCTCCATGTACCGCGCACCGGGAACCCGGTCGAAGAGCGTGTCGAGCATCCGGCCGCCGACCCCGGCGCCGCGGGTCACGGGGTCCACGGCGACCTGCCAGACCACCAGGGTGTCCGGGGCGTCGGGGCGGCGGAAGCCGGTCACGAAACCGACGACCTGCCCATTCGCCCGCGCGACGACCGAGGTGGCGGCGAAGTCCCGGCACCAGATCAGGTAGGCGTAGCGGGAGTTGACGTCCAGCACCCCGGACTCGGCCGCCATCCGGTGCATCGCCACGCCGTCGGAGACCTCCGGCGCACCGATCGTCACCTCTGGCGGTTCGGCCTGAGACGGGCGATCAGCACGGGACGCGTCGGACGTGGCGGCGGTCATGTCGATCGAAGCTAACAGGGAATCTCATCAATCGCGACGTCCGCTCGTTGTCGACAACCAATTGAGAACAGGAAATGTGAGCTACATCACGTCAGTGTTTAATGCCCTTGTCCGCAGGGCAACTCCATCGGTTACCGGAAACAGTTGCGGTATCCGATGGGTGTCAAGCTGATCGGCGAACGCACCTGCGAAGACGTCGTCGCCCGCCGGGTGCGCGGCCCGGACGCTCCCCGCGACCCCACCCGGCAGACGTAACGCTCGCCACGCTGCGCACGTCGAAGGCCTCCTACCCGGTCCTGACGAAGCCGTCGTAGCCCTTGCGCGCCACGTCCTCACAGATCCGCGCGTACGCCGCGAAGCCGCCCGCGTAGGGCATGAACACCCGTGGCTTGCCCGGCACGTTCGCCCCCAGGTACCAGGAGGTCGACGCCTGGGGCAGCAGGGTCCGCCCCGCAGCCTCGTTGTTGTGCGCCACCCACGCCTCCTCCGCCTCCTCCGTGGTCTCCATCCGGGTCAGCCCGCGCGCGTCCAGCTCGGCGAGGCAGTCCGCGATCCAGTCCACGTGCTGCTCGATGGCCGTCGGCATGTTGCAGAGCACCGACGGGCTGCCGGGCCCGGTGATCGTGAACAGGTTGGGGAAGCCCGCGATCTGCAGCCCGAGATAGGTGCGCGGCCCCGCCGCCCACTTCTCCCGCAGCGGCCGGCCGCCGGCACCGCGGATGTCCAGGCCCAGGAGCGGGCCGGTCATCGCGTCGAACCCGGTGGCGAAGACGATCAGGTCCAGCGGGTGGGTCGCCGTCCTGGTGCGCACGCCGGTGGGGGTGATCTCCTCGATCGGGGACTCCCGGACGTCGACCAGGGTCACGTTCTCGCGGTTGTAGGCCTCGAAGTAGTGCGTGTCGATCGGCGGGCGTTTGGTGGCGAACCCGTGGTCCCGCGGCGTGAGCCGCTCCGCGACCTCCGGGTCCCGGACGATCTCGGCGATCTTCGCCCGGATGAAGTCCGACGCCGTCTCGTTCGCCGCGGGGTCGCTGAGCAGGTCCCCGAACGACGCCCGGAAGCGCAGGCCGCCGCGCTGCCAGGCAGCCTCGTAGATCGCCCGCCGCTCGTCCGCGGACGGCTCCAGCGCCGATCGGCTGCTGATCAGGAACGGATGGCCGTTCGTGGACTCCCGCTGGGTCCGGCGGATCTCCGCGTAGTCGTCCTTGATCGCCTGCCGGGACTCGGCGCTCTCCGGGCCGTTGCGCGCCGGGATGCTGTAGTTCGCCGTGCGCTGGAAGACGGTCAGGTGCGCGGCCTGCTCCGCGACGACCGGGACCGCCTGGATCCCGGTGGACCCCGTGCCGACGATCCCGACCCGCTTCCCCGCGAAGTCCACGCCGTCGTGCGGCCACTGCCCGGTGTGGAACCACTCACCGGCGAACGTGTCCAGCCCGGGGATGCTCGGGACGTTCGCGGTGGACAGGCACCCGACGGCCGTCACCAGGTAGCGGGCGCTCAACCGCTCCCCCGCGTCCGTGGTGACGTGCCAGCAGGTGGCGTCGTCGTCGAACTCCGCGGAGACGACGCGGGTACCGAGCCGGATGTCGCGGCGCAGGTCGAAGCGGTCCGCGACATGGTTCAGGTACGCCATGATCTCGGGCTGCTGCGGGTAGCGCTCGGTCCACTCCCACTCGTTCTGGAGCTCCTCGGAGAACGAGTAGGAGTAGTAGTAGCTCTCCGAGTCGCAGCGGGCGCCCGGGTAGCGGTTCCAGTACCAGGTGCCGCCCACCCCCTCCCCGGCCTCGAGCACGGTCACCGACAGGCCCTGGCCGCGCAGGCGGTGCAGGGCGTAGAGACCCGAGAATCCCGCGCCGATCACCAGCACGTCCCGGTCCGTGAACATCGTCATCGATCCTCCCGCCCCCACTCTGCGGTACGGGACCCGGAATCGCACGGCTCAGCCGGGATCGATCTCCACCTCGGGGAACTGCGCGAGGAACTCCGGGTCCGGTGGCGCCGTCACGTCCAGGCCGTCTCCCGCGGGCAGCCGCAGCCGCCAGGAGTGCAGGAACGTGCGCCCCTCGCCGCGGAACAGCGGATCACCGGTGATCGGGGTGCCGGTCCAGGCCAGGTGCACGCGGATCTGGTGGCGCCGCCCGCTCACCGGGCGCGCGACGACGAGCGTCCGGCCACCGGCCTCGGCGACCCGCTCCAGGTGGGTGACGGACGGATAGTTCTTCTTGCCGGGGAGGACCTCCGCCTCCGGGACGGCCCACCGGGAGGCCGCGGCGTCGAACGTCAGGGACTCGCGGGGCGCGGCGATCCGGACCGTGCTCTTGCGCCCGACGCCGAGCGGCAGGTCGATCGTCCAGCGCTCGGGGAGCCCGGCGCCCTCGAGGACCGCGAGGTAGGCCTTCTCCGCCGTCCGGTCCGCGAACTGCCTGGTCAGCGGGCCGTGTGCGGGAAGCGTCCGGGCCAGCAGGACCAGTCCGGAGGTCACCTTGTCGATCCGGTGGACCGGGTAGAGGATCTCCCCCTCGGCCGCCGCGAGCTCGACGAGATCGACGTCGTGCCGCTCGCCGGTGACCGCTATCCCGGGCGGCTTGTCGAGGACGAGGACGTCCGGGGTCTCGAGGAGCGCCCGCTCCCGGAGCGCGGCCCAGGTCCACGAGGTGCTCACCGGCGGAAGACTAATTCGCGGGCTCGTGTCGATCCGGGCGGACCCCGTTCGTACAGGGGTCGAGGATCATCTCGTGCGACGTCCGAGGAGGACATCATGGCCCGCTACCTGCTGAACATCATCCAGCCCGACGAGGGACAGCCCGAGCCCGAGGTCCTCGAGCCGATCATGGCCGAGCTCGCCGTCCTGAACCAGGACATGCGGGACGCGGGCGCATTCGTCTTCACCGTCGGGCTGCACCCCGCGACCACGGCGACGGTGGTGCACGCCCGCGGGGCGGACGTGCTGATCACGGACGGCCCGTTCGCCGAGGGCAAGGAGCACGTCGGCGGCTTCTGGATCGTGGAGTCCCCGGACCTCGACGCGGCCCTGGGCTGGGCAGGGAGGGCCACGCGGATCCTCGAGCTGCCGATCGAGGTCCGCCCGGTCGCGGGCTGAGCAGATGGCGACAGGGCCCGAGGAGATCGAGCGCGTCTTCCGCGAGCAGTACGGGCGGGCGGTCGCCGTCCTCGTCCGGGCCCTGGGCGGTATCGACGCCGCCGAGGACGCGGTGCAGGACGCCTTCACCGAGGCCGTCGAGCGCTGGCCGTCGGCGGGGCTGCCACCCGTCCCCGCTGCCTGGATCATCACCACCGCCCGCAACCGGGCGATCGACCGGCACCGCCGGGAGGCCGTGCGGGACGGCAAGCACGCCGAGGCCGCCGTCCTGCACATGCCCGAGGGACCGCCCGAGGAGGGCCCCGTGCGCGACGACCGGCTCCGGCTGATCTTCACCTGTTGCCATCCCGCGCTCTCCGCCCCCGCCCAGGTCGCGCTCACGCTGCGGCTGCTCGGCGGTCTCACCACGCCCGAGATCGCGCGGGCGTTCCTGGTCCCGGAGCCCACCATGGCGCAGCGGATCGTCAGGGCCAAGGGCAAGATCCGCGACGCCCGGATCCCGTACCGGGTGCCGAGCGAGGCGGAGCTGCCGGACCGGCTGCGGGCGGTGCTCGCCGCCGTCTACCTGGTGTTCAACGAGGGCTACACGGCCAGCTCGGGAGCCGCGCTGACGCGGGCGGACCTCTGCGCCGAGGCGCTGCGGCTCGGCCGGCTGCTCGCCGAGCTGATGCCGGACGAACCCGAGGTCCGGGGCCTGCTCGCGCTGATGCTGCTCACGGAGTCCCGGCGCCCGGCACGCACGTCCGCGGACGGCGCCCTGGTGCCGCTGACGGATCAGGACCGCTCGCTCTGGGACCAGGACCTGATCGCCGAGGGCCGGGCGATCGTCCGGGCGTGCGTGCGCCGGGGAGCCCCCGGGCCCTACCAGCTCCAGGCCGCGATCGGCGCCGTGCACAGCCTGGCCGCCCGGGCCGCGGACACCGACTGGGCGGCGATCGTGACGCTCTACGACCAGCTGCTCGCGCTCGCGCCGAGCCCGGTGGTGGCGCTGAACCGGGCCGTCGCGGTGGCCGAGGTGCAGGGGCCCGGAGCGGGCCTCGCGCTCGTCGAGGAGCTGGACCTGCGCGAGCACCACCTCCTCCACGCGGTCCGCGCCGACCTGCTCCGCCGCCTGGGCCGCCCGCAGGACGCCGCCGCGGCCTACACCGAGGCGATCGCGCGGACGGACAACGAGGCGGAGCGCGCCTTCCTCCGGGCCCGACGGGATGGGTGATCACCGGCTGCGGTACATCCCGGCCGGATACGGCCGCGTCGTACCGCGGGCGGCGATCATGCCGCCTGAGCGAGGGTCTGCCGGATCTCGGCGACGACCCGGGCCGGGTCGTTCGCGAGGTCGTGCCAGGTGAAGCGCAGCAGGTCCCAGCCCGCCCGGACGAGCGCGTTCCCCTTCCGCCGGTCCGTGGTGAACCGCTCCGCGTCGACGTGCCAGGCCCACCCGTCGACCTCGACGGCGACCTGCGCGGCCGGGAAGGCGAGGTCGATCCGGAAGCGTCCGAAGGGGTGGCCCAGCACCCACCCCGCGATGCCGGCCTCCCGCAGCAGTCGGACGAGCAGACGTTCCGCGGCCGAGTCCGCGCGGTCCGCGGCGGCGACGAGCAGCCGCCCGGCCTCCCGGGACGCCGCGCTCCCGATCATCCGGGAATAGGCGCGGCGGACGGCGTCGAAGCTCGTGAAGCGCTGCAGCCCGCGGTCCAGGAACGCCGAACCGTCGGGCAGGACCGTCGCGGTCTCCAGGAGGGTCAGCGCGCGGTCGGTGAGCCAGATGTCCCGGAGCCCGACGTGGTCCGTCGCCGCGACCCCCCGCCGGCGAACGCGGATACCGGGCTGCGGCCGCGGGTTGTGGTGACGCGGAACGGTCACCTCGACGACGTCCGGCGCCCGTTCGAGCATGCCGTGCCAGTACGCGGCCGCGGGGCCCGAGACCAGCGCCCGGTCCCCCGCCCACAACCAGGCGGCACGGACGCGCGCCTCCCCGGTCAGGCGGTGCCCGGACGCGAGGAGCACGCCGGGGTGCAGCCGCTGCCAGCCCTCCTCGGCCACCCGACGGCGCAGGGTCCGCGTCGAGACCCCGCACGCCACCGCCTGGTCGACCCGGACGACGCCGCCCTGCTGCCGCAGGAGCCTGCCGAGATCCATGCCGGAAGGATCGCCGAGTGACGGCCTCGGCCGGGGCCGTTTCGGGAAATCGGCCCCATGATCGCCGCCCGCGGTACGAATCGGCCGTATCCGGCCGGGATGTACCGCAGTCGGTGATCAGGAAGGGAGCTCGCTGCGGCGGCGCTTGACCGCGCGGGCCGTGCGGCGGGCGTTGGTGATCGTGCGGCGGACCTGGCGCAGGCCGTCGACCTGGGTCGCCTGGTGCACCCGGTACTGCCAGCCGGGCTGGGCCTCGCCGCGGCGGTTGAGCAGGGCGTAGGCGAAGCGCACCGGGTCCTCGACGGGCTGGGTGTCGATCGTCTCGAAGAACCGCACGTTGCGCCGGGCCATGTCCTGGATCGGGTCCAGCTCCGCGCGGCGGACCCTGTCGTAGGTGGCCAGACCCGTCTGCAGAGCCGGGCCCGCCTGCAGATCAGGGCCGTACACCGCATCCGCGAGGGCGATCGAGTCCTGGACGGCGAGCACCGTGCCCGCGCCGATCCCGAAGTGCGTGGTGTGGGCGGAGTCCCCGACCAGGACGAGGTTGTCCCGCCGCCAGGTCGCGTTGCGGATCTCGCGGAAGTTCAGCCACGGGTCCGCGCCCAGGCCGCCGTCCGGTTCGAGGAGCCGGTGCCCGTCGAGCGCGCGGGCGAAGAGGCCCTCGAGCATCCGGACGCCGTCGCTCGGCGGGAGGGTGTCCAGGCCCAGGCCGGCCCAGGTCTCCGGGGAGCACTCGACGATGCACGTGCTGGCCTCGTCCGAGGACGGGTAGGCGTAGAACCAGACGAGCCCGGCGTCCGTGCGCTCGAAGGCGAACGTGAAGGCCGCGAACGAGCGGGACGTGCCGAGCCAGAGGTACCGGTTGCGGCCCGGCGTGATCGTGGTGCCGAAGTGCTCGACGTGCTGCGCGCGGAGCCGGCTGCCGACTCCGTCCGAGGCGAGGATCAGGTCCGCGTCGAACTCGGCCTCGGGCTCCGGGCCCGCGGTCGTCCCGAACCGGAGCTCGACGCCGAGCTGCTCGGCCCTGCGCGCGAGGATGTCCAGCATGCGGGTGCGGTCGATGCTGTAGCCGTACTTGCCGCCGAGGTGGACCGGGCGCGCGTCCCCGACGAGGACGACCTGGTCCCCCCACAGCAACGCGGACTCCCGGATCGCGCGGGCGCTCACGGGGTCGTTCCGGTGCAGGTCGTCCAGGAAGTCCTCGCCGAAGGTGACGCTCCAGCCGAACGTCACGCCGGGTTCGTTGCGCTCGACGACCAGCACGTCGTCGGACTCCCGGCGGAGCCTGGCGAGGATCGCGTAGTACAGCCCCGCGGGGCCCCCGCCCACACACACCGTCCGCACAGCCGGCCTCCCGTATGACGTCTCCCCGCGACGTGCCCCGGTCCGGCAACGTAGCAACGGCCCGATCACGCGGAGCAGCCGGGACCGCTGCCCGATGGCGGCCCGGTACCACCCCGGTACCGTTCGTCCGGCACCGTCCGTGAGCCGGTTGCCGGTTCCCCCACCGGCGCCCGATCTCGACCAAAGGGAGCAACCCGGAGTGTTCGCCCGGAGCGTGGCCGTCGTCGGAACCGGATACGTGGGACTCACGACGGGGGCCTGTCTGGCCTCCCTCGGGCACCGCGTCGTCTGTGCGGACATCGACGCCGCGAAGGTCGAGAAACTGGTCCGGGGCGAGGTCGGGATCCGCGAACCCGGTCTCGCGGAGCTCGTCCGCGAGGGCGTGGCCGCCGGACGGCTCTCCTTCGTCGTGGGTGCCGCGGCCGCGCTGGCGGAGCTGAAGTCCAGGGGCACGCCGGTCGAGGTGATGTTCCTGTGCGTGCCGACGCCGATGGGTGTCGGCGGCGTCGCGGACCTCGCCGCGGTGGAGGCGGTCGTCGAGGAGACGCGGGACGTCATCCCGGAGGGCTGCGTGGTCGTCAACAAGTCCACGGTGCCGGTCGGCACGGCGGACCGGACCGCCGAGCTGCTCGGCCGCCCGGACGTCGGCGTGGTCAGCAACCCGGAGTTCCTGCGCGAGGGCTCCGCGGTGCACGACTTCCTGAACCCGGATCGGATCGTCGTCGGCTCGAACTCCTCGCAGGACGCCGCCGAGCGCGTCGCGGCGCTGTACGCCCGGCTCGGCGCGCCGACGGTCCTCACGGACGCGGCCAGCGCCGAGATGATCAAGTACGCGGCGAACTGCTTCCTCGCGATGAAGCTCTCCTACGTCAACGCCCTCGCCGAGCTGTGCGAGCGGCTCGACGCGGACGTCGCGGACGTCACCGAGGGCATCGGCTACGACAAGCGGATCGGCCAGGCGTTCCTCTCCCCCGGTCCGGGCTGGGGCGGCTCCTGCCTGCCCAAGGACATCCACGCGCTGCTGCAGGTCGCGGACTCCGCGGACTTCGAGTTCCGGCTGCTCCGCGCCACGATCGACACCAACACCCGGCAGTTCCAGCGGATGGTCGAGAAGATCCGCAAGGCGGTCACGGGCAAGCGCAGCGGCTCGGTCAGCCGCACGCGGATCGCCCTGTTCGGGCTCACCTTCAAGGCCGGCACGGACGACCTGCGGGACTCCCCCGCACTCGGCGTCGCCGCGCTGCTCAGGCAGGCCGGGGCGGACCTCGTCGCGTTCGACCCCGGGATCACCGCCGCGACCTCGACGATCGACGGCTCGCTGCTCACCGTCGTCGACGACCCGTACGAGGCCGCGAAGGGCGCCGCGGCCATCGTGATCCTCACCGAGTGGCCCGAGTTCCGGTCCCTGGACTGGCAGCGCCTCGGCGAGGCGGTCGCGGAGCGGACCGTCGTGGACACCCGCAACCTGCTGGACCCTGCGGTCGTGCGGCGGGCGGACTTCGACTGGGTCGGCGTCGGCCGGGCCGCGCCCTACGTCGCGTCGTCGCTGGCCGGCTCGACCGTCGCGTGAGCCTCTCCGCCAAGGTGCGGGGCATCCGCACCGAGCTGACCACCCCGCTCTACCGCAACGCCTACGCCCTGATGCTCAACACCGCGGTCAACTCGGTGTTCGGGCTGCTCTACTGGATCGTCGCGGCGCGGACGTTCAGCGACGCCGAGGTGGGCCGCGGCAACGCGCTGATCGCGTTGATGATGCTGGTCTCCACCCTGACCCAGCTCAACTTCGGCCAGGCGCTGATCCGGTTCCTGCCCCGCGCCGGGACGACGTCGCGGAGCCTGGTCCGCAACGCCTACGGGATCTCCGCGGGGCTGGCGGTCCTCGGCTCGACGGGCGTCATGGCGTACTGCAACCTGGTGCTCGCGAAGTCCGATCCGCTGCACGTGTCGCTGCCGTTCGCGGGCTGGTTCGTCGTCTCGACCGTGCTGTGGTCCCTGTTCACGCTGCAGGACTCCACGCTGACCGGCCTGCGGTCCGCGATCTGGATCCCGCTGGAGAACGGGCTCTACGGGATCGTCAAGCTCGTCCTGCTGGTGATCGTCGCGCAGACCTCGCTCGCGGACGGCGTGTTCACGTCCTGGACGCTGCCGGTCCTCGCGCTGCTCGTGCCGGTGACCCTGCTGGTGTTCCGGCGGCTGCTGCCGCGGCACGCCACGGAGAGCGCCGCGGACCAGAACCCGCCGACGACGCGGGTGCTGCGCAACTACATGGCCGGGGACTACACGGGGCAGGTGTTCAACCAGTTCGCGTCGACGTTCCTGCCGGTGCTCGTGGTGTCCCAGCTCGGACCGGAGGCCGGTGCGTACTTCCTGCCCGCCCAGACGGTGTTCGTCGCGATGAACCTGCTGTCCCAGGGGATCACGTCGTCCCTGGTGGTGGAGGCGGCCCGGGACGAGTCCCGGGCGCACGTCTACGCGATGGCGATCCTGCGCCGGATCAGCGCCACGGTGCTGCCCGCGGCGGTGCTCATCGCGATCGCGGCGCCGCTGCTGCTGCAGCTGTTCGGCACCCAGTACCGGGAGAACGCGACGCTCCTGCTGCAGCTGCTGATGGCCTCGACGTTCCCGCGGGTCGTCGTCACGCTGTTCATGACCCGCTCCCGGATGGAGAACCGCACGATCAACCTGGCGATCCTGCAGTTCGTCCAGGCCGCCGCGCTGATCGGCGGGACGGTCCTGCTGGCGGGCTCGCTCAGGCTCGACGCCGTGGGCTGGTCCGCCCTCGGCATCGAGCTCGCGATGGCGCTGGTGCTGCTGCCCGGGGTGATCCGGTGGCTCAGGCCGAGGGCTCGGCCGCCGGCATCGGGGCGGCCGACCGTGGACGCTTGACGAAGCGCTCCGGCAGCGGCGTGCGGTGGCGCCACATCTCACCGAGCGCGAGATCGAACTCCCGCGGCTGCAGCCGGACGAGCCCGCCGCCGGGGTTGTGCGTGATCTCGCCGAAGTAGATCCGCCCGTCGACGTTGTAGAGGTCGATCCGGGCGAACTCGAAGTCCGCGCTCAGCGCCCGCGCGACGTCCAGCATCTCCGCATAGTTGCGGGGCTGCTCCGGCAGCGCGTCGGCGAAGGCGAAGCGGCCGCTGACGTCCAGCTCGTACCAGTCCGGGCTGAGCAGCGTGGAGGTGTGCGCGGAGAAGCGGTCCTGGTCCACCACCACCATCGCCGGCTCGCCGTGGAACATGAAGAACTTGTAGTCCGACGGCGCCGTGCGCCCGTCGCCGATGAACTCCTCGACGACGGCGCGGCGAGGCAGCCCGCGGTACGGGCTCTCCCGCCAGCCCTCCCGGTAGAAGTCCGTGTCCAGCCACTTCCGGACGGTGCGCCGCACCCCGTCGCGGTCCACCCGCGCGAGGTCCGGCAGCAGGATCGTCATGTCGCAGCCGTGCGTCCCCTTGACCACGCTCGGGCCGGACATGCCGTCGAAGTCGATGTCCTCGGCCCGCTCCACCACCTGGCGCAGCGGGATCAGGTACCGCTCCCCGACCCGTTCCGCGACGTGCTCGCGGACGGCGTACTTGTCCGCCGTCACATGGACCAACCGCGGTTGGGTTCTCAGGTTCTTCGCGGCGAGCAGCTGGGAGTACGTCCGGGGCCTGCGCAACGTCGACAGCTCACCCTGGAACATCGCGTGCTTGGCGACCGCGAAGGGCCGGTCGGGGAGGAACCGGAGCCGTCGAGCCAGCATGACCCGCGCATCGATGGACATTCGCCGAAATATAGAGGAGGCGGGACCGGCCCGATCGCGAGCCCGGCGCGCGTCACGGCCGCCGCGCCGAGCGTGCATCCCGTCGCCGCTGATCTTCCGGTTCGCACCGCTCGCAGGAGCGCATATCACCCACATGGTCGAGCAACGGCTACGTCAACAGAACGGGTCTTCTCAGGATTGGTAGCGTCCCCCGAGTGCTGAACGAGACGGCTCTCGTCGCCGTGATCACTCCCGCGTACAACGTCGGTCCGTGGATCGGCGACGCCATCGACTCCGTGCTCGCGCAGACGGAGGGTCGGTTCGAGTACATCGTCGTGGACGACGGCTCGACGGACGACACCGCGGACATCGTGCGGGCCAAGGCCGCGGTGGACAGCCGGATCCGCCTCGTCTCCAGCCCCAACGCCGGCTCGGGCAGCGCCCGCAACCTGGCCCTGCGGGAGTCCTCGGCGAAGTTCGTCGCCTTCCTCGACGGGGACGACCGCTGGCATCCGGACTTCCTGCGTAGCCAGCTCGACGTGATGGACCGGACCCCGTCCTCGGTGGGCGTCGTCTACTGCCACACGCGCGTCATGCTCGAGAGCGGGCAGGTCGTGGCGCTGCGCTGGCAGCCGGCCGGTGCCTGCGACCTGGACAAGCTGCTCGTCGAGAACAACCCGCCGCACAACGGCAGCTCGCTGCTGATCCGGCGCAGCTGCTTCGACGAGGTCGGCGTCTTCGACACCACGCTGACCAGCGCCGTGGACTTCGAGATGTGGCTGCGGATCGCCACCCGCTCCGCCACCCCGCTGTTCTGGGGCAACCGCCGCTACCTGGTGGACATGCGGCTCATGCGGGCCGGCTCCATCAGCTCCAACCGTGGCGCCCGGTTCGCCGCCCTGGACAAGGTGCTCGCCGAGTACGCGCCGCAGATGACGCGCCTGCACCCCGGGCTCGCCTACGTGCGGCCCGCCGTGTTCGCCTTCCGGGACGGCTTCGACGACGTCGCGAGCGAGTGGGCGCTGCAGGCCCGCAAGGCCGGCGCGAAGGAGCTCGCCCGCAGCACCTGGGGCGCGTCCCTGCTGGCCTGGGACCAGGCCGGACCCGTCGGGCGCGCCCGGATCCGCAGCGCCCGCGACGGCGTCCGCAGCACCGCCTACAAGGGCGTGGCGCAGGCGTTGCGGGCGGTCAACGGGGCGCGCGCCCGGCTGGCCTGACGGGCGCCCGCGGGCCCCGGTTCATGTGACACACGCGTCATCCGACTTGCGTGTCTCTTGACTGGGGCCTGTGACCGGGCGCACCGTCGGACCATGGCTGCACCGACGACGTCCGCGCCCACCTCCGACTCGATGGCCACCTTCGAGCCGAAGCAGAAAGGCATCGCGCTGCCGAAGCCGCCGGTCTTCGCGACCGTCGAGGAGGAGCGGCTGCACCGCAAGCAGCAGCTCGCCGGGGCCTTCCGGATCTTCGGCCGCTTCGGGTTCGGCGAGGGCATCGCCGGGCACATCACGGTCCGGGACCCCGGGGACCCGGACATGTTCTGGGTGAACCCGTTCGGCATGTCGTTCCGGCACATCCGGGTGTCGGACCTGATCCTCGTCGACCACAGCGGGGTCGTCCGGTACGGGAACAAGCCGGTGAACCGGGCCGGGTTCGTCATCCACTCCGCCGTACACGAGGCGCGGCCGGACGTGGTCGCCGCCTGCCACGCGCACTCCGTGTACGGGAAGGCGTGGTCGTCGCTCGGGCGCGTGCTGGACCCGATCACCCAGGACGCGTGCGCGCTCTACGAGAACCACGTCGTCGTCACCGAGGGTGCGGGCGCCGTCGTCGTCGACGAGGAGGCCGGGCGGCTGCTCGCGAAGGGGCTCGGGGACAAGCGGGCGGCGATCCACCAGAACCACGGGATCTTCACGGTCGGGGACACGGTCGCCGAGGCGGCCTGGTGGTTCGTGCAGATGGAGCGCAACGCCCAGGCCCAGCTGCTCGCGGAGGCCGCGGGCACGCCGAAGCTCGTGGATCCCGAGAACGCCCGGTTCACCCGCGAGCAGACGGGGAGCCCGTACGCGGGCTGGTTCTCCTTCCAGCCGCTGTGGGACGAGATCGTCCGGACGGACCCGGACCTGTTCGACTGATCACGGCGGATCGAGCCGGGCGGCCAGCGTCTTCGAGGCCAGGAGGCGGTAGCTCTCGGTCAGCAGCTCGGCGAGCTCGGCGTCGTCGGTCCGGTCCTGCAGGACCAGGCCGACGACGTCCGGCCCCCACGAGGGCGTGAACCAGGGGTGCCCGATCGCGGTCAGCGCCGCCAGCTCGGTCCCGGCCGAGCGGAAGATCAGCACCGTGGCCGGGCCGTCGGTGTCGGCCGCCCGGGCATGGGCGGCGGGCCGGCCGTCCTCGATCGTGAGGACGTGGGCGAAGGTGCGGCGCCGGATCCGCCAGCGGACCCCCACCCAGGCCGGTTCCTCGTAGGTCTCCGGGAGCGCGAGGCACACCGGGCGCAGTCGCGCGAGGATCTCGGGCGGGACGTCGTCGGGGCCTCCCATGCCCAGGACCCTGCCATGCCTGCGGTCCGGCGCCGCTGCTCGTACGCTGCTGGGCGTGGACGCCGATCAGGACGGGCCGGGGACCGGCCCGGCACCGGGGGACGACGCGGTGGCGCTCGCGCACCGCATGCTCGATCTCGCCAGGAACGGGGAGACGGCCCGGCTCGCGGCCTACGTGGACGCGGGCGTGCCCGTCGACCTCACCGACGCCAAGGGCGACACCCTGCTGATCCTCGCCGCCTACCACGAGCACCCGGAGACCGTCGCCGCCCTGCTGGAGCGCGGCGCGGATCCCGGGCGGATCAACGACCGCGGGCAGAGCGCCCTGACGGCCGCGACGTTCAAGAACTCGGCGGACGCGGTGACGGCGCTGCTCGCGGCGGGTGCGGACCCGGAGCAGGGCACGACGTCCGCGCTGGCCACCGCCCGGGTGTTCGGACTCCCGGAGATGGAGAAGCTCCTCCGCGGTGCCGGATCCGCCGAGGGCCGTTAGGCGACGGCCAGCCCCGGCCCGTCCGTCCCGGTGGTGATCCCGAGACCGCCGAGCACCGCGTCCCCCTTGGCCCGGTCCAGGAACCGCAGGCCCATGAAGTTGTCCCCGGCGTTGAAGCCCGGGAGCGCCCACACGGCCTCGTACGGGATCCGCACCTGCAGCAGGTCGAGCAGGCTGTAGACGTTGTCCCAGCCGCAGTCCGCCGGGTCCGGGTGCCACAGGGCCCCGGCGAACCCGGGGTTCCGGAAGCTCAGGCCGACCTCGCCGATCGCGAGGACGTGCTTCCGCCCGGTGAGCAGGACGACGTCCCCGGTCCCGAGCCCGGCCATCTTCCGGTCGTGCTTCGCCGTCGTCCCCCAGAAGTGCGCGAGCCCCGTGGGGTGCAGCGCGTCGAGCGCCCCGCGTTCCGGCGCGGCCAGCGTGTCCGAGTAGCGGGGCTCGGTGAACGGGACCGGCCGGTCCAGGGTCTGCGCCCAGTGCCGGCGGAACCGGGGCAGGCCGTAGGACGGCTGGATCACGACCTGGGTCATCCGGCTCTCCTCACCGCCCCATCCTGCAGGCAGCGCCCCGGCGCGGCCTCCCGGAGTCCCGTCACGCCGTGCCGGGGCCGGACACCCGGTCCCGGGTTCCTTCGTCCGGGCACGACGAGCACGAGGCCGGAGAGCGCCGAGACGACGACCGCCCCGGTCGAGCCGAAGATCGTGTACTGCGCCTCGACGTCGACCCGACGAGCGTCGTGACCGTCCAGCCGAGGGCCCAGAGCACGGGCGTGGTGAGCGCCCAGAGCCGGCGGTGCCCGGTCGCCGTGGGGAGGGCGAGGGCCTGGGCGACACCGAGCGGGATCCCCGTCAGCAGGCCCATCAGGGCGAGGTCGGGGAGCGAGGTGCCGTACCCGACGGTGCCGGCCCCCAGGGCGAGACCCGCGGCCATGCCCAGCGCCGTGGCCGGGATCCAGCGCAGCGGCGGCACCGCGCCGCGGCCGACGAGGCTCTGCCCCGCGCCGATCACGAGGCCCGTCACCGCACCGCCCAGCACCGCGGCGAGGAGATCGTCGACCGGGCCGGCGAGCGCGCCGCCGACGATCCCGGCGAGCGGGAAGGCGAGGAACCCCACGGTCCACAGCGCCCACGGCCGGAGCAGCCGGGTGCGCGCGGCGGTCATCGGACTACCCCGGCAGCGGCCGGACGGCGGTCGCGGACCAGCAGCACGATCGCGAACGCCACGAGCCAGCCGCTCCACAGCACGTAGCCGACGAAGTTCGCCAGGTCGATCACGGGCAGGCCCAGCGGGGAGAGCACGCCGGCGAGGACCAGGGCGGCCGAGACGGCGCCGAGGGCGACGAACCACCGCCCGGCGAACCCGGTGCCGAGGGCGACGAGGACCAGGCCGGTCCAGGCCGCGGTCAGGAGATAGCCACCCGTCTCGCCGATCACGTTCCCGAGCAGGCGGTTGGCGTTGCCGAAGGCGTCCTGGGCCGCGGCGGCCGCCACCGGGTCGTCCCCCGCGGCGGTCGCGGCCCAGCCGGGCACCAGCAGCGGCCAGCGCAGCAGGCCCACGACCTGCACCGCGGCCGCGGCGATCCCCACCGGGACCGCCCAGCGCATCGCGCGGGACGCGGACAGTCTGCCGACCCCGATCGCGACGGGCGCCAGCATCCCCGCACCGACGGCGAGACCGAGGAACCCGAGGACCACCGCCCCCTGCGCGCCGCGGAAGGAGGCGAGGACGTCCGCGGCCGGCTCCTTCAGGACGTCCGGATAGTCGAAGACGATGCCGAGGCCGGTGAAGGCCAGGTTGACCAGGACGGCGGCCGCGATCATGAGCGCGGCGGTGGTTCGGGCTCTCATCGGTGTTTCCTCTTCTCGTTCAGGCCGGCGATGTGCGCGGCCAGGAGGCTGTCCGGGTGGTCTGCCAGGTGGTCCCGGACCAGCAGGTCCGCCCGGTCGGGGTCACCGCGCAGGTAGGCCGCCGCCACGGCGACGAGCTGCCGCTCCCGGCCGTTCGCGGCGAGCGCGGCGGCCCGGTCCAGCAGCGCGGTCCAGGCGGGGTCGACGAGCGCGGCCGCGACGAGCACCGTGGCGTCGTCACCGGTCCGGGCCAGGTCGACGAGCGTCCGGACCGCCACCGGGTCGCCGGCGACGAGGCACCGGACCAGCTGCGCGGGGCTCTTGTCCATGCCGCCGAGCATCGGCCGGGCCGCTGACGACCCGCTGACGACGGCGTCCGGACGGCTGACGGGCCCTTATGCTCGACCGGTGCTGACGGTCGCCGTGCTCGGCCGCGTCGAGGTGCTGCGCGACGGCGTGCCCGCGGCCGTCCCGAGCGGGCTGAGCACCGAACTGCTGGTGCGCCTCGCCGTCGAGGCGGGACGCCCCGTCCGGGCCGAGCGGCTCGTCGAGGATCTCTGGCCGGGCGGCACCCGGCTGAACACGCTGCAGGCGAAGGTCTCCCAGCTCAGAAGGGCCCTCGGCAGCCCGGCCGTGCCGGGCGGGGCCGGGGGCTACACGCTCGCCGTCGATCCCGGCGGGGTCGACGCCCTGGAGGCCCTGCGGCTCGCCGACGTGGGCGCGACACAACTCGCCGCGAACGACGCCGCCGGGGCCGCGGCCACCTGCCGGCAGGGGCTCGCGCCGTTCGGTGCCGAGGTGCTGCCCGCGGCGGGCGAGGCGGCCTGGGTGCTCCCGCATCGTGCGCGGTTGGAGGAGGCCCGCCTGCGGCTGACCGAGGACGAGCTGGCCGCACGGCTCGCGCTCGGGGCCGCCGGGGAGGTCGTCGGCGCGCTCGAGGCCCTCGTCGCGGTGCACCCGCTACGGGAGCGGCTGTGGTCGCTGCTGGTCACGGCGCTCTACCGGGCCGGGCGGCAGGCCGACGCGCTGGCCGCGCACCGCCGGGTGAGCCGCCTGCTGGCGGACGAGCTGGGGGTCGATCCGGGCCCGGAGCTGGCGGCGCTGGAGCGGCAGGTGCTCGTCCACGACCCGGCGCTCGCCGCGGCCCGCGGGAACCTGCCGGCACCCGCCGCCCCGCTCGTCGGCCGGGCCGGGGATCTCGCCGCGCTGCGGGCCTGCCTCGACGCCCACCGGCTGGTGACCCTCGTGGGGCCGGCCGGGGTGGGCAAGACCCGCCTCGCGATCGAGGCGGCACGCCGGGCCGCGGCGCCGGACGGGACGTGGCTGGTGCGCCTCGAGGGGGTCCGGACGGCCGACGAGATCGCGCCCACGTTCGTCGACGCGCTGCCCGGCTCGTCGGGCGTCGCGGGCCTGGACGGGGCGGACCTGCTGCTCGTCCTGGACAACTGCGAACACCTCGCGGAGGCCGTCGCCGAGGTCGCCGGCACGGTGCTCGCGACCGCGCACCGGGTACGGCTCCTCGCGACGAGCCAGCGACCGCTCGGCGTGGACGGCGAGCGGGTCCTCCAGCTCGCGCCGCTGGCCGAGGAGGACGCCGTGGCCCTGTTCACGGCCCGCGCCGCCGAGCGGCGGCCCTCGTTCCGGCTCACCGCGGAGACCGCGCCGGCCGTCGCCGGGCTCTGCCGGGCGCTCGACGGGCTACCGCTGGCCATCGAGCTCGCCGCCGCCCGGGCGCGCGTCCTCTCGCTGTCCGAGATCGCCGGCCGGCTCGACGACCGGTTCGCCCTGCTCGCCGATCCCACGTCCGCCCGGCCCGAGCGCCGGCGCACCCTCGCCGCGGCCCTGTCCTGGAGCTACGACCTGCTCTTCCCGGACGACCGCCGCGGGCTCTGGGTGCTCGCGCAGTTCCCCGGCGGGGCGACGATGCCCGCCGTCGAGCACGTCCTCGGCGCGCTGGGCGTCCCGGCCGGGGCCGCCCTGGACGTCGTCGAACGCCTGGTGGACCGGTCCCTGGTGACGGCCGACCTCGGCGGCCGCGCCACCCGCTACCGGTTGCTCGACAGCATCCGGCACTATGCCGCGGGCCGGGCGGCCGAGGCCGGGGCCGCGGACACCGCGGCGGACGCCATGGTCCGCTGGGTCGCCGGGGTCGCGGCCACGGTCGCCGCCGGGGTCCGCGGGCCCGGGCAGGCCGAACTGGTGGCCGTCACGGCCGCGGAGCGCGCAACCGTCGACGCCGCCCTGGACCGCGCCCGGTCCCGCGATCCGGTCGCGGGCCTGCGGATCGCCGTCGACCTCGGGTGGGCCTGGGTCCTGCTCGACGACGCCGCGGCCGCCGCCCGGCTGCGCGCCGCACGGCTCGCGGCCCCGGCCGCCCCCGTCGGGCTGCGGGTCCGGGCGTTGCTCCTGGAGAGCTGGCTGGAGGCGATGTCCGGGGACCTGCACCCGGCGCGGGCCGCCTTGGACACCGCGCTCGCCCTGGCCCCGGACGACCCGCTGACCTGGTGGTACGGCGGCTTCGTGCTGTCCCAGGAGGGTCGCGCCGCCGAGGCCCTGGACGCCCTGGACCGGGCCCGCACGGCCTTCGCCGCGCAGGGCGAGCGCTGGTACGAGGGCGGCAGCGTGCTGCTCTCCGCCTTCCCCCGGCTCGCCCTCGGTGACGTCGACACGGCGCGGACGGCGTGCACGGAGGCGATCCGGATCGTCCACCCGCTCGGCGACTCCTGGGGGCTGCTGCACGCCGAGGCCGCGCTCGGCCGGGTCGCCCAGGCGCAGGGCCGCCCCGCCGACGCCGCGGGCCACCACCGGCGTGCCGCGGCCGTCGCCGAGGAGCTCGGGTTCGCCGGGGCCGCGGCCCTGCATCTCGCGCACCTCGGCCGGGCCGAGCACGACACCGGCGATCCCGGGGCGGCGGACACCCTGCGGCGGGCGATCGCGGGTGCCGAGCGGGTGGGTGACCTGCGGTTGCTCGCCGGAACCCGGGTGACCCTCGCCCGTGTGCTGCTCGACGCCGGGGACCGGGCCGCCGCCCGGGACCTGCTGGTCTCGGCGGACCGGTGGTTCTCCGCGTCCGGTTCCGGGGAGGGCGCGGCCGAGGCCGCGGTGTTGCTGGCCGAGCTCGCGGACGGCTGAGCCGGGCGGCGGTGGGGGTTCTCCCCCCGTGATCGCGGGGGAGATCGCGCGCGGCCGTAGGGCGTACTCGATCGTCCGGGCGCGGTGATCGCGGAAGAGTCGTCTCCAGCAGAGGGACCCGCCCCCGCAGAAGGAGAAACCCGATGTCGGACTTCAGCAACGGATACCAGCCGCAGGGTTCCGGATCCGTCCGCCAGGCGCCCGCGTCGCAGGGTTGGGCTCCGCGGGGCTGGACCGCGCAGCAGCCCCCGGCGGGCTTCGGCCCGGCGCCGCACGGGCAGCAGGCACAGGGCCCCCGAGGGCCGGGTCAGCAGGAACCGGGTCAGCAGGGGCAGAGCCGGCAGTGGCAGGGTCCCGGCACCCGGTCGTTCGGGACGCCGCCGCAGGGCTTCCGCCCCGGCCACCAGGGCCCGGCCGCCCCCCAGCAGGGCTTCCGGCCCGGACCGCAGGGTCCCGGCACCCCGCCGCAGGGCTTCCGGCCCGGACCTCAGGGCCCCGGCACCCCGCCGTGGGATGTCCGCCCCCGCCCGGGCACCCCGCCCCACGGGTTCGCCCCGCCCCGCACGTTCGGCCCCCCGCCGGTGCGGCCCACCGCCGCCCGGCCCGCGGCGGCGCCGAAGCGGGGTGGCGCGACGAAGATCGTCGCGGCGGTGCTCGCGGTGGGGGTCCTCGCCGGTGGCGGGGCCTACGCGGCCTTCGGCGACACCTCCGCCCTGTTCGGCTCCACCGCCACCTCGGCCGCCGAGCCCGCGGCGGACGGGAACGAGCCCGCGCTGCTCGCCGCCGGGTCCAGCGCGGTCCCGGCCTGCCCGTTCACCGCCGAGAAGGTCACCGAGCTCCTCGGGCAGCCGATGGAGGACCAGGGGAACTGCCTCTTCGGCGACGGCAAGGGCGTGGCCAGCCTGACCGTCGAGACGCACAGCGCGAGCTCCACCGAGGTGGTCTACGACTACAGCCGGGACACGGCGACCCGGACCTACACCGCGGTCCACGACATCGACCGGGGGAAGAAGGGCTACCTGGCGTACAAGGACACCGGGGCGGAGGCGATCGTGATCGGCGCCGAAGGCGGGTTCACGCTCTACCTGAGCAGCTTCGAGCAGTTCGAGGGCGCGAGCTACGAGCCCGCGATGCTGAAGGTCGTCGACGCGCTGGGGGTGTGACCGCCGGTCGACCGCAACGGCCCAGCTGCCCTTCGGGGCAGCTGGGCCGTACTCGCGCGTCGGCACCCGTCCCGACCGCCCGCGGCGCCCGCGGTCAGCGCCGTTGCGCGCCGGAGGTCCGTGCGTCACGGCGGCCACCCGCGGGGGAATGCCCTCCACCGTGGCCGGGGTTCCCGCAGACATGAGAATCGGCATCATCGGTGCAGGACTGATCGGCGGCACACTCACCCGGACGCTCTCCGGGCTGGGCCACGAGGTACGGGTCGCGAACTCCCGGGATCCGGAGACGCTGGCCGAGCTGGCCGCCGAGACCGGTGCGACGGCGGTCTGGGCCGCGGACGCCGCGACGGAGGCGGACCTCGTGATCGTGAGCATCCCGCAGAAGAACGTCCCTGATCTCGCACCCGGCATCGTCGCGAAGGCGAAGCCCGGCGCCCCGGTGATCGAGACGAACAACTACTACCCGCAGCGGGACGGCCGCATCGACGCGATCGAGGACGGCACCGCGGAGAGCGTGTGGGTCTCCGAGCAGCTCGGCGTCCCGGTGTACAAGGTCTTCAACGGCATCTGGTGGAAGCACCTGCTGGAGAAGGGTGTGCCCGCGGGGACCGAGGGCCGGATCGCCCTGCCGATCGCCGGTGCGGACGGCCCGGCCAAGGAGGAGGTGTTCGAGCTCGTCGACGCCCTCGGGTTCGACCCGGTGGACGGTGGCACCCTCGAGGAGTCCTGGCGACAGCAGCCGGGCACCCCGGTGTACGGCAAGGACTACGGCGCAGCCGACGCCAAGAAGGCACTCGCCGGCGCACCGCGCGAGCGGCCGGCGGAGTTCCGCGCCGCCTGACCCGCCCGCCGCGCATTCCCGGCGGCGCGGCTGTGCCCTCCCCGCCGGTAGCGGCGGAGAGGGCCGACGACAGGTTCAGGAAAGCCACCTTCACGCCATCTCCGGGCGTGATGGTGGCTTTCCTGCAACCCAGGC
>JAOZVV010000175.1:13767-24161 GCA_025869365.1 Pseudonocardia sp. | reverse complement strand
GGCTTCCGCACGGTGTCATCGAGAGTGTCCAGATAAGTGGTGGCCTGCAGTTCGACTCGGGGACCTGGTCGGACTTCGGGGGCACGGAGTACGCCGCGCGGGCGGACCAGGCCACGAAGGCCGAGCAGATCACCGTCGCCACCCGGGTGCGGGACGCCCGCGGCGGTTACGGATCGTGGCCTGCGTGCGCCCGGAAGCTGGGCCTGCCCCGATGACCATCACGGGGGTTCCCTATCCTGGGCAGCCATGACCCCGTCCGACCCCGACCCGATCAGGATCGGGAACCGCTACCGCCTCGACGAGCGCATCGGGGCGGGGGCGATGGGTGCCGTCTGGCGGGGCACGGACGAGCTGCTCAACCGCTCCGTCGCGGTCAAGGAACTGCTGGCCGCGGCCGCCAACGGCATCACCGGGAACGGCCCGGACGCCCTCGAGGAGTCCCGCCAGCGCATCCTGCGCGAGGGCCGCATCGGTGCCCGCCTGCAGCACGCCCACGTGATCAGCATGTTCGACGTCGTCGTCCACGACGACCGGCCGTGGCTGATCATGGAGTACCTGCCGTCGGCGTCGCTCGCGGCCGTGCTCACCGAGAAGGGCCCGATGGACCCGGTGGACGCGGCGGCGATCGGCCAGCAGGTCGCGGACGGGCTCACCGCGGCGCACGCGGCCGGCGTCGTGCATCGCGACATCAAGCCCGGGAACGTGCTGATCGCCGAGGACGGCCGGGCCAAGATCACGGACTTCGGCGTCTCCCGCGCGGTCGACGACGTGCAGCTCACCCGCACCGGCATGATCGCCGGCACCCCGGCGTTCCTCGCCCCGGAGGTCGCACGCGGCCAGGAGCCCACCTCGGCGTCCGACGTGTTCGCCCTCGGGGCCACGCTCTACGCCGCGGTGGAGGGCGAGCCGCCCTTCGGGCTCGACGACAACCCCTACGCGCTCCTGCACAAGGTCGCCACGGGCGCGGTGAACCCGCCGCACTCCGCGGGCCCCCTGACGGCGCTGCTCATGCGCCTGCTCAGCAACCTGCCGGAGGACCGGCCCACCGCCTCCCAGGCCCGGGACGCGCTCGGCGCCATCGCCGCGGGTCGGTCCGCCGCGGGCGTGGTGCCGCCGAGCCGGACGTCCCCGGCCACGGTCGTCGCCCCGGCCGTCGTGGCCGAGGAGCCGCCGGCGGACCCGGGCCCGCGCACACTCACCGAGATCCCGCGCCCGGTGGTCATCCCCCCCGGCGGGAACGGTGGTGGCGGCGCGGGAGGCGGCGTCTCGGAGAAGCCCGCGCGGCGCCGGTGGCTGCCCATCGTGGTCGTCGTCGTCGTGCTCCTCGCCGTCGGCGGGGGAATCGTCATCGGGCTGATCCGGAACTCGGACAAGACCCCGGACGCCGGAACCGCGCCCCCGGCCACCTCGGAGGTCGCGGCGCCCCCGACCACCCCGGCCCCCACCACGACGACCACCCCGCCCACCACCACGACCCCACCGCCCTCCACCACCACGGCGAGCAGCGCGTCCTCGCCCGCGGACTCCGGCAGCGCGGTGGCGTTCGTGCAGAACTACTACGCCCTGCTGCCGGGGGACCCGGACGCCGCGTTCGCCATGCTCAGCCCCGAGGTCCAGAGCCAGTCCGGCGGGATCGACGGCTACCGGCGCTTCTACGGGGACATGAGCTCGGTGAGCATCGAGAACGCGCGCTCGACGGGCGAGGGCAGGGTGTCGGCCACGATCGTCTTCCAGCGCAAGAGCGGCGCGACCTCCCGCGAGTCCTACGCGTTCAGCGTCTCGACCTCGGCGAGCGGCGCCCAGCTCATGACCTCCGCCGGCCGCGCCTGAGCCCACCCGACACCCGCGTCATGGCTCCATGACGCGCCCGGACGGCCCAAGAATCCGCGTTGTGGAGCCTTGACGCGCCCAGGCGGCCCGAGAAGGCGCGTCGTGGCTCCATGACGCGGGTCGTGGCCGAGGGTGAGAGCGCCGGTCAGGCGGTCTGCGAGTCCGCCTCGCGGAGGTTGCCGCTCACCCAGCGGACGACCTCGCCCACGAACTCCGCCCGGTTCGCGACCCCGTGGGTCTCGTGTCCCTCGTCGTCGAAGAGCAGGAACCTCGGCGACGCGCCCTGCTCGCGGAGCGCCGCGACGATCTGCTCCGCCTCGCCGATCGGGACGTTCGTGTCGTAGCGGCCGTGCACGACCATCAGCGGCGCCGTGATCCGGTCCGCCCGGTGGATCGGGGAGAGCGCGCGCAGCATCTCCCGGTCCGTCCCGGGATCCCCGTACTTGGTCGTGGCGGCGGCCGCGATCCACGGCTCGGTGTCCGCGTAGAACGTCTCCAGGTCCGACATCCCGCACACGTCCACCCCGACCCGGAACAGCTCCGGGAACCACGCGAGCGCGACGAGCGTCAGGTATCCGCCGTAGGAACGGCCGGACACCCCCACCCGGTTCGCGTCCGCGAGGCCGGACCCGGTGAGGAACGCCACCGCCGCGCGCACGTCCGTGATCGCGGTGAAGCGCCGGTCCAGGTCGTCCGCCCGGGAGAAGGCGCGGCCGAAGCCGCCGGAGCCGCGCACGTTGGGCGCGAACACCTGGATCCCCTCGGCGACGAGCGCCTGGAACAGCGGCTGGAACACCGGTCGTTCCTGGGCCTCGGGGCCACCGTGCAACCACAGCAGCGTCGGGGCGGCCCCGTAGGCGGAGCGCGGGCGGAACAGCCAGCCCGAGAGCGTCAGGCCGTCCTCGCCGGTGAACTCGTGCAGCGTCGGGGTGACGAACTGTTCCAGCGCGTCGAGCGTGACGTCGTCCGGCTCGGCCGGCAGCAGGGCCGTGGCCTGGGAGAACGGGACGTCCGGGTCCAGCCCGATGCGGGCGATGTTCCGCGGGACGGCCGGTCCCTCGCTGGCGACGAGCAGCGCGTGCCCGTCCCGGGTGAAGGACAGGCCGGTCACGACGTCCCCGGGCTGGTCCGGCAGCGGCGAGGTGAGTCCGGTCCGCAAATCCACCAGCTCCATCTCGCTGCGCCCGTCGACGTTCCAGACGAGCGCGGCCCGGGCCCCGGCCGGGTCCAGCGCCACGATGTCCAGGTCGTCGTGCGCGCGCCCGGCGATCTCCCAGGCCAGCGACACCTCGTCCCCCTCGCCGAGGGAGACGGCGAGCAGTGCGGGGCGTTCGCGTCCGGCGTCGGTGTGCAGGTAGAGCGTGCCGCCGGTGATGCCGAACCGGCCGTCCGCGACGGTCGCGTCGCCGCCCGCGAGCAGGTCCGTGCGGCGTCCCGTCCACAGGTCGATCAGCTCCAGGCTCCGCGCCCCGCGCCGCCCGGTCCGCACGACCGCGCGACGGCCGTCCCCACTGACCGCGCAGACGCGGACGGCGGGCCCGGAGGCCAGCACCGTCGAGGAGCCGTCCCGCAGGTCCACCAGGCAGGCCGAGCCCTCGCCGTCGCCGGACGAGGAGAAGATCGTGACGCCGAGCCGGCGGCCGGTCGGGGACCAGGAACCGAGGGTCACGGCGCAGGCGCCGGACGCGATCTCGCGGCGCTCGACGCCGTCCGGGGACAGCAGCAGGACCCGGGTGCGCTCCCCGCCACCGGGTGCCACCTCGCACGCGAGCAGCGTGCCGTCCGGGGACCAGCTGACCGCCTTGACGTCGCAGGGCGCGTCCGGGTCGACCTCGGTGTTCAGGGCCCGTACCGGCTGCTCGACGGGCAGCTCGGACCCGCTCGGCGGCAGCGGCGCCACGTAGGCGCGGGGCCGGCCGTCCCGGTCCGAGATCCAGGCTATCAGCGTGCCGTCCGGGGAGGGCACGGGATCGGTGTAGGCGGGGCTGAACAGGTGCTCGGCCGAGGGGCCGATCTCGCTCGCCAGCTGCGCCCGTCGCCGGTCCGTGAACGCCGTGAACGCGCCGGTATCTCCGTCGACACCGCTCATGATCTAGATCCCCCTCTCCTGCAGCCACATCTCCAGCAGTGCCACCTGCCACAACGCGTTCGAGCCCAGGTTGGTGCGCTGGGTGTTCGGATCCGCGAGCATACGGTCCAGCCAATCGCCGCGGACCAGGCCACGCGCCTTGGCCACCGGGTCGGTGACGGCGTCTCGCACCCGGTCGAGGAACGGACCCTCGAGGTGCCTGATGGCCGGTACGGGGAAGTACCCCTTCGGCCGGTCGATGACACCGTCCGGGACGATCCCGCGCGCGGCGTCCTTCAGCACGCCCTTGCCGCCGTGCGCCAGCTTGAACTCCGGTGGGCACGCGGCCGCGAGCTCCACCAGCTCATGGTCCAGGAACGGGACGCGCGCCTCCAGCCCCCAGGCCATGGTCATGTTGTCGACCCGCTTCACCGGATCGTCCACGAGCATGATCGTGCTGTCCAGCCTCAACGCGGCGTCCAACGTCTCGTCCGCGCCCGCCGTGGCGAAATGCTCGGCGACGAAGGCGCGCGACGGGTCGTGGTCGAGGAGCCACTCCTTCTCCAGGATGGTCGCCAGGTCGCTGTGCGGGCGGTCCGTGAAGACCCCCGCGTAGGTCTCGACGGCCCGGTCCCGGGGGGTGCGCGCGAGCGGCGGGTACCAGTCGTACCCGGCGAACACCTCGTCCGCGCCCTGCCCGCTCTGGACCACCGTGACGGACTTCGCGACCTGTTCGGAGAGCAGGTAGAACGCCACGCAGTCGTGGCTGACCATGGGCTCGGACATCGCGGTGACGGCGTCGTCGACAGCGGGCAGCATCCGGGCGGGGTCGACCAGGATCTGCTCGTGGTCGGTGGCGAACTCCCTCGCGACCAGGTCCGAGTACTCGAACTCGTCGCCCTTCTCCCCGCCCGCGGCGTGGAAGCCGACCGAGAAGGTCTTGAGCCCGGTCTGCCCCTCCTCGGCGAGCAGCGCGACGATCAGCGACGAGTCCAGTCCGCCGGAGAGCAGGACCCCGACCGGCACGTCCGCGACCATGCGGCGGCGCACCGCGAGACGCAGCGCGTCGAGCGTGCGCTCCTTCCACTCCGCGGCGCCCATCCCGGCGAACTCGCGGCGCCGCGAATGCACCGGTGTCCAGTACAGATGATCGCTCGACGTCCCGTCCGCCCGGATCGTGCGGACGGTCGCAGGGGGCAGCTTCCGGATCCCGTACAGGATCGTCCGCGGCGCCGGGACGACGGAGTGGAAGGTCATGTAGTGGTGCAGGGCCACCGCGTCGATCGAGGTGTCGATCTCCCCTCCGGCCAGCAGCGCGGGCAGCGACGAGGCGAAGCGCAGCCGTCCCGGCCCCTCGGCCAGGTAGAGCGGCTTGATCCCGAGCCGGTCCCGGCCCAGCACGAGGGTTCCGGTGTCCCGCTCGGCCACGGCGAACGCGAACATCCCGAGGAACTTCTCGACGCACGCGGCGCCCCAGTGCGCGTAGGACTTGAGCACGGTCTCGGTGTCGGACTCCGAGAAGAACGCGTAGCCGGCGGCCTCGAGCTCGGCGCGCAGCTCCCGGTAGTTGTAGATGCAGCCGTTGAAGACGACGGCGAGCCCGAGCGCCGGGTCCACCATCGGCTGGGCGCCGCGCTCGGACAGGTCGATGATCTTCAGGCGGCGGTGGCCGAGCGCGATCGGCCCGGCCGCGTGCACCCCGGTGCCGTCCGGCCCGCGCCGGTGCATGGCGTCGGTGATCCGGGCCACCGCGCCCGGGTCGGCGGCCCGGCCGTCGAACCGGATCTCGCCCGCGATCCCGCACATGCGTGTCTCCTTCTGGTCGGTCGATCCGCTACCGCAGGATCCAGGTGTCCTTCGCCCCGCCGCCGCGGGAGGAGTTGACGATGAGACTCCCCGCGGGCGCAACCCGGCTCAGCGCCGCGGGCACCACGTCGAGGTGGGGATGGCCCGCCCACTGGCTCTGGAACACGAAGGCGCGCAGGTCCACCGCCCGCGGCTCCAGGTGGTCCGTCGCGAAGGTCGGATGTGTGGAGAGGGACACCATGTCCTGCGCGACCCACTTGCCGGGCTCCGCGCGGATCAGCTTCTCGACCTCGTCGAGCTCGCTGCGCTTCGCCTGCGGGCCGATCACGATCCCGGCGCCGCCGTAGCCGTCGACGGGCTTGAGGACCAGCTCGTCGAGCCGGTCCAGGACCTCCTCGAGCCGCTCCGGGTCCACGCACGGGTAGGTCGGCACGCTGCCCAGCAGCACCGGCTCGTCGAGGTAGTAGGTGATCATGTCCGGGACGTAGGCGTAGACGAGCTTGTCGTCCGCGACACCGTTGCCCAGCGCGTTGAGCAGCGCGACCCGGCCGCGGGACACCGCCGAGGCCAGCGCCCGCCCGATCGGCCGCATGTCCGCGCCCCTCGACGACATCAGGTCCGCCTCGTCGATCCGCCGGTAGAGGGCGGAGAGCCGGGTCCGGGCGCCGGTGCTGACGAGGTAGACGCCGTCGTCGGTGACCTGCAGGTCCCGCGGGGTGACGACCGGGACGCCCATCTGCTCCGCCAGGAGCGTGTGTTCGAAGAACGCGGAGTCCGACGGGCCCGCGCTGAGCAGGGCGACCTCGTCGGACCCGGCGCGACCCTTCTCCGTGGCGCTGAGCAGCGCGGCCCGCAGCCGTCCGGGCACGTCCTCCAGCGGGACGACGCCCGCGGGCGGCTCGAGGTCCGGCATGACGCTGCGGATCAGCCGCCGGCTCATGATCGAGTAGCCGATGCCGGAGGGGACCCGCAGGTTGTCCTCCAGCACGAGCCAGTTCTCCGCGGAGTCCCGCACCAGGTCGATCCCCCCGACGGCGATCCGGACGACGTCGTCCGGGACGAGCTCGCCGGCCCGGTTGCGCCCGGGCGCGTTGTCCACGACGGACGCCGGGATCACGCCGTCGGCGATGATCCGGCGCGGCCCGTAGACGTCGCGGACGAAGAGCTCCAGGGCCCGCACGCGCTGCGCGAGGCCGTCGGTGAGCCCGGCCCAGTCGTCCGCGGTGACGATCCGGGGGAGCAGGTCCAGCGGGAACAGGCGCTCCGCCGTGCCCGATCCCGCCGTTCCTGCCGGGCCCGGTCCGGCGGTCCCGAAGGTGACGCCGCGGGCCCGCTGCTCGGTGCGGAGTGCGGACTCTGCCGCCGCCATGCCACGCGGACCGAGCCGCTCCAGCGTGCGGAACATCCAGCCGTAGTGGGGCAGGACCTGCCCGCCCGAGGTCACCGCCTCGTCGTAGCCCCCCGGCCGGTAGAGGTTCAGCAGCTCGGAGGAGAGCGGGACCTCCTGGGGCGGGTCCTGGCTGACGGTGCGGCCCTGGGTGTGGGCGAGCAGCGCGTCGACGACGTCGGTGAGCTGACCGCGCCGGCCGAACACCCGGCGCTGGCGGGCGGCAGAGCTGCCCCGGGCGAGGGTGGCCTGGGACAGCGTCACGACCTGCTCCCAGTCCCCGAGCTCCTCGAGCTGGGGGCGCAGCGAGTCGATCAGCTGCCCGAGCAGCAGCGGCGGGCTGACGAGCGTGGGGCCGCTGAAGTCGACCAGGTCCCCCTCCAGGCCCGACCGTGCGGCGCGCCAGCTCGCCGCCCGCAGCAGCTCGTGGCGCTGGGTGGGCAGCGGGAGGCCCCTTTCGGTGTCCTCGCGGGCCAGCGCGACGAGGGCCCGGAAGAGGCCGGCGATCAGCACGACGTCGTCGACCTCGGGGCAGGCGTCGCAGACCCGCAGCTCGACGGTCGGCAGGTGGGCGCTGGGCCGGATGTCGAAGTAGACCATCCCGGGGTCGCTGATCGTCCCGGACGCGATCAGCTCGGCGACCATCGCGTCGTAGTCCGCGGCGGTCTCCACAGCCCCGGGCGGGCCCGCCGTGGGCCAGCGCGACCAGATCATGTTGCGGTAGCTCGCATAGCCGGAGTCGTGGCCGCGCCAGTACGGCGAGCTCGCCGAGATCGCGAGCATCGTCGGCAGGTACGGCGCGACCCGGCGGACGACCTGCACCGCGGTGTCCCGGTCCGGCACGTCGACGTGCACCTGGGCGCCGCAGATGTGCTGCTCGCGGACCAGCAACTGGTACTCGTGCTGCATCTTCTCGTAGCGGGCGCCGGCGGAGATGTCGTCCCCGGTGAGGTCGACGAGCGGGACGGTGCCCGCCGCGACGACGCCCAGCCCGTGCGGCTCGGCGACGCTCTCCAGCCGCGTGCGCAGCCGGCGGAGGTGAGCGCCCAGCTCGTCCAGCTCGTAGCAGGGCGGCGAGTTGGTCTCGACCAGGCTGCGCTGCAGCTCCGGGGCGAACTCGTCGCCGCCGAGCTCCGGGAGCAGGACGTCCGCCCGGGGTGCCGCGCGACGGGTCTCGAGGTCCACGACGTGGAACTCCTCTTCCACCCCGAGGAGTGATCTCTCTCCGGCGCCCATGCTCATGACGCTAGGTGCCCGTTGTTACCGGCAGATAGCCGCCGCGCAGGTGGTCGGTGCCGGAGACATCACGCGTAGGCGGCCTCGAAGAACGCCAGCTCCAGCGCGACGGCCTCCCCGAAGAGCTCGGAAACCCGTTGCGCGACAGGGGGATCGAGCGCAGCGGCGGTGCGATCGAACTCGGCGCGCAGGAACGCGACCCACGTCTCGAAGTCCGGTCCGCGGTGCAGGTCGATCCATTCCCGGAGGATCGGATCGACCGGAGCAGGGCTGCTGGGCCGGGTGGCCCAGTCGAGGTACAGCCACTCGGCGACGAGCAGGACGGCCAGGCACGAGGCGTGGTCGCCGCTGGTGCGCGCCCGGTCCATCAGCGCGACGAACCCGGTCGTCGGCGCGGCCCGGGAGGGGGAGGTCCGGTCGGCGACGGAGACCCCGAGCGCGTCGAAGGAGGAGTGGAAGAACTCGTGCTCGTCCCCGGCGACCAGGCCGACCTGTCGGGCGTGGGTGACGCGGGCCGCCGGGTCGTCGCAGGTCGCGACCGCCGCGCCCATCAGGGCCAGGAACGCGTCGCAGAACTGGAAGTCCTGCACGAGGTACCGGGCGAGCACGTCCCGGTCCAGCGAGCCGTCCCACAGCTCGTGCACGAACCGGTGCCGCACCGCGGCGTCCCAGGTCGCCCCGAACCGCTCCCGCAACCGTGCCGCCGTCCCTGGTGTCACGCCGACCGACTCTAGATCACCCGCGAGCCGGCACTCCCCGCCGCGCGAGTCGCGATACAGCGCCGCGCGAGTCGCGGGGTGGGGCCGGGCGAGTCGCGGGTCAGGGCCAGGGGATGTCCGGGTAGGGCGAGTGGGCCGCGGCGTCGGCCACGGTGATGCGCCCGGCCGCCACCGCCTCGGCCAGGTCCGCAACCTGCTGCAGGTCCGCGTGCTGTGCCGCCACCTCGTCGACCGTCAGGGGATCGCCGTGGCCGGGGACGTACGTCGTCGCGCCGAGGGAGGTCAGGACCCCGACGGCGGCCGCCCACTCCCGCGGGTACGCGTCCTCGAAGTCCGGGGGAGCGCCCTGCTCCAGCAGGTCCCCGGCGAAGACCACGCTCGCCTCCGGGACGTGGACGGCGAGGTCGTGATCCGTGTGCCCTCGTCCGGGAGCCACGAGGACGACGGTGCGCCCGCCCAGGTCCAGCCGCTCGGGTGCGGCAGCGGGGAGCGGTGGATCGGGGGTCCCGGCCAGCGCGCGGGCGGTCCCGTCGTCCCCCTCCCCGCGGTAGTGACGCACCCACCGGTCCCGTTGCGCACACGCCGTCGCGAGGATCGCCGCGGCGCAGCGGGGGTGCGCGTACACCGGCGCGGGCAGGAACGCCGCGGTGCCGAAGCAGTGGTCGAAGTGCGCGTGGGTGAGGACGACGGTGAGCGGGAGATCCGTGACGTCGCGGACCGCGGCCAGCAGCTCCTCGCCCTGGTCGGAGTCCCCGCGGGTGTCGATCACCAGCGCTCGTTCGCGTCCGAGCACCAGTCCCGTCGTCAGGTCCAGCTCGGTGTGCCGCCGTGCGAGCACCCCGGCCCCGACCTCCCGCCAGCCGCCCGCCGAGTTCGACATCAGACTGGTTCGATCGTGGTTCGGACCACGCTGGTGTCGATCTCGACGAGTGCGTCCCCGGTCACCAGGGGAACGTGCGGGTCGCTGACGACGGTGGCGGCGTTCAGGAGGTACGTGCCCGGGCCGACCTCGCCGAGGCTCGCGGCGCGGACCACCCGGCCGTCCACGGGGACGGCCGGCGCCGGGCGGGCGACGGCGTCGGCGAGCTCCCCGGGGGTGTTGACGTTGGTCAGCGAGTCCAGGTTCGGGTCCAGCGTGGCGAGTATCGGATCCGCCAGCAGCTCCGCGGCCTCGGCCCGGTGCACGTCGACGACCGCGAACAGGTCCGGCGGCCGGCCCCGACCGGAGTCCAGCAGCCCCGCGGCGACCTCGGCGAGCGAGGTCCGGTAGGCCGCGCCGAGGGGCTGGTGATGTCCGTGGACGACCGGGAGCAGGACGTCGGGTGGCCGCCTCGGTGTGCGCAGAGCG
>JAOZVV010000175.1:0-13757 GCA_025869365.1 Pseudonocardia sp. | reverse complement strand
GCGGCGGGGGGGGGGTGGTGTGGTCGGTGGCCGAGGGGGCGCCGTCCGGGGGGGGGCCGCCGGGGGGCGCGCTGCGCGCTCTCCGCACACCGACGCACCGGCGCGTCCAGCAGCGCCAGCACCCGTCCCACGTACGCGGGGTGCAGGAAGGGGAGATCCACGGAGCACACGAACGCGACGGAGGCGAGATCCGCGACCGTCGCGAGCCCCGTCGCGATCCCCTGCAGCGGCCCCCGCCCCTCGACCGGATCCTCCGCGACCAGCACCCCGGCGGGCAGGGCCGGGAGTTCCTGCCCCGGAGCCCGCACGACGGCCACCGGCCCGTCGACCACCCGGCCCACGACCGCGACGGCGCGCCGGAGCAGGGTCGATCCGTGCCAGGGCAGCGCGGCCTTCGACGTGCCCATCCGCGACGAGCGCCCGCCCGCGAGCACGATCCCGGCGGCCTGCACCCCGGGCACATTACCTGCGAGATCATCGACCCACGGCTCGCCCACGACCAGGCTCTCCACCATGACGAACATCGACTCGGTCCGCTACTACCTCGACGCCTGGAACGCCACCGACCCCGACGACCGCGCGAAGGCCGTCGCCGCGGTCTTCACCGAGGACGCCCGCTACGTGGACCCGCTCGCGGACGTCACCGGGCACGACGCCATCGCCGCCCTCATCGCCGGTGTCCAGCAGCAGTTCCCGGGCTTCGTCTTCAGCCCGGTCGGCGAGCCCGACGCGCACCACGACGTCGGGCGGTTCCGCTGGGGGCTCGGCCCGGAGGGGGAGGAACCGCCGGTGGTCGGTGCGGACTCCGTGGTCCTGGCCGAGGACGGGCGGGTGTCGCTGGTGCTGGGCTTCCTGGACCGGGTGCCGGGCCCGGCCTGACGGGAATGCCGCGACTCGGTGACGGGAATACCGCGACTCGCGGGTCAGACGACGACCCGCATGACGCGGCCGCGCTCGTCGAGCTCGCCGCCCACCTCCTGCGCCGTGCCGTCCGCCCACCGGGTGGCGGACCAGGTCGCGGCGAGGGCGTCGAGGCAGTCGTCGAGCCGGGCGCCCGGGGGCAGGTCGGCCAGCGCCGCGGCCGGGTCGACCCAGCGGGCCAGCGCCGCGATGCGCTGGCCCGCACCCCGGGCCGTCTTCTTGGACGTGAACTCGACCTCCGGGGCGAGCCGCCGCAGCGCAAGCTCCGGATGCACCTCCACCAGGTTGGCCGGCAACGGGTCGACGGTGTCCCAGTCCAAAATCTTCGGCCCGATGTTGTAGGTCTGGATGCTGATCGCGCGGCCCGTCAGCTCACGGGCGACCACGCAGGCCTCGGCATGCGACGGGGCCGCGAGGACGGCACGCGGCGGAACCGGGAAGATCGACGACCGGGCCCGGCCGAGCAGCCCGGCGACCAGCGAGTCGCACGGCCGGTACGCGGTCACCGACGGCAGCCCGAGCGGGATGTCGATGCCCACCGCCGCGCAACCGGCTGTGGCGGCGACGACGGCCGCGGCGTCCGGGACCACCGCCCAGTGCACCCGCCGCCCCGCGAGCCGCACCACGACCCACCCGTCCGGAACCCCGTCCACCCCGGCGATCTCGCGCATAGGGCAGGATCCTGCCCGTGCGCGTCTATCTCGGCAGCGACCACGCCGGCTACGAACTCAAGGCCCGACTCCTGGAGCACCTGGGCGGGCAGGGCATCGACGTCGTCGACGTGGGCGCGCCCACGTACGACCCGGAGGACGACTACCCCGCCTGGTGCATCGAGACTGCACGGCTCGTCGTGGAGGACGAGAGCTCGCTCGGCATCGTGATCGGCGGCTCCGGCAACGGCGAGCAGATCGCGGCCAACAAGGTGAAGGGCTGCCGCGCCGCGCTGGCCTGGAGCCCGGAGACCGCACAGCTCTCCCGGCAGCACAACAACGCGCAGGTCATCGGGGTCGGCGCGCGGATGCACACGTTCGAGGAGGCCGCGGCGATCGTCGAGGCGTTCCTGACGACGGCGTTCTCCGAGGAGCCGCGGCACGCCCGTCGCATCGGTCAGCTCGCGGCGTACGAGGAGACCGGCGAGAACGTCCTCCCGGCGTAATGCCCGAGGGACACACCCTCCATCGGCTCGCGCGGCTGCACCAGAAGCTCTTCGCGCGACGTCCGGTGGCGGTCTCCAGCCCGCAGGGCCGGTTCGCGGAGTCCGCGGCGCTGCTCGACGGCCAGGTCATGACCCGGGCCGAGGCGCACGGCAAGCACCTGTTCCACCGGTTCGGCCCGGATCTGGTCGTGCACGTGCACCTCGGGCTCTACGGCACGTTCGACGAGGGCGAGCTCCCCGCGCCCGAGCCGCGCGGCCAGCTGCGGATGCGGCTGCAGGGGGAGAGGCACTACGCGGACCTGCGCGGCCCGACCGCCTGCGAGCTGCTCGTGAGCGCCGAGGTCAAGGCGATCCGGGGTCGGCTCGGACCCGATCCGCTGCGCCGGGACGCCGATCCCGAGCGGGTCTGGAACCGGGTCTCGAAGTCCCGCGCGCCGCTCGCGACGCTGCTGATGGACCAGGCCGTCGTCGCCGGTGTCGGGAACGTCTACCGCGCCGAGCTGCTGTTCCGGCACCATCTGGACCCGCAGCTCCCCGGGCGGGCCCTGCCCCGCGAGGTCTTCGACGTGCTGTGGCCCGATCTCGTCGCGCTGATGAGGGACGGGGTGAAGCGCGGCCGGATCGACACCGTCGCACCCGAGCACGACCCCCGCCGCCGGGGCGAGCCCGGCCGCAAGGACCGGCACGGCGGGGAGGTCTACGTCTACCGTCGCGCCGGGATGCCGTGCCTCGTCTGCCGGACGCCCGTGCTCACCGCGACCCACGCCGCCCGGAACCTGTTCTGGTGCCCCACCTGCCAACCGGCAGTGGCCTGAGCGGTCGGCGCGCGGGAACGTCCCCGGGCGGGCAGGCTGGGACGCATGCCCGAAGGCCACACCGTGCACCGCCTGGCGCGGCTGCAGCGCCGCCGCTTCGCGGGCTCCCCGGTCTCGGTCTCCAGCCCGCAGGGTCGCTTCGCGACCGACGCCGAACTCGTCGACGGCCGGGTGCTGGAGTCCACCGACGCGCACGGCAAGCACCTGTTCCACCACTACGGTCCGGACCTCGTCGTCCACGTCCACCTCGGGCTCTACGGGAGGTTCGCGTCCCGGAGACTGCCGGCGGAGGAGCCGCGCGGGCAGGTCCGGATGCGCCTGGTCGGCCGGACCCACTACGCGGACCTGCGCGGACCGACGGCCTGCGAGCTGCTCACCGACACCGAGGTCGACGCCGTCCACGCCCGGCTCGGCGAGGACCCGCTGCGCGCCGACGCCGATCCGGACCGCGCCTTCGCCCGCATCTCCCGGTCCCGCGCTCCGCTGGCGACGCTGCTCATGGACCAGCGGGTGATCGCCGGTGTCGGGAACGTCTTCCGAGCGGAGACCCTGTTCCGGACGGGTCTGGATCCGCACCTGCCCGGCCGCGAGCTGGGCCGGGAACGGTGGGAGCGGCTCTGGGCGGACCTGTCCGCGATGCTCCGGGACGGCGAACGGCGCGGGAGGATCGAGACGTTGCGGGCTGAGCACGACCCGCGGCGGCTGGAGCCGCCGGACCGGGGCGGCATGTGCGCGAGCGTGGTCTACGCGTACCGGCGGACGGGGAAGCCGTGCCTGGTGTGTGCGACGCCGATCGCGCGCGAGACGCACCTCGCCCGCAACCTGTTCTGGTGCCCCGGTTGCCAGGCGGCCTGAGCGACCCACCCCGGAAAGCACTGACCCGCCCGGGATGACGTTCTCCGGGCGGGTCGGCTGGAAGGGCCGGTTCTCACCGGCCGTGGCTCGTGGTGCTCGTCAGGAACGTACCCGGGCGAGATGAACCTCAAACGACGTCTGCGGAAGATTCAGAAGTCGAACCCGCCGCCGAAGTCCCCGCCGCCGAGGTCTCCGCCGCCGAAGTCCCCTCCGCCCATGTCTCCGCCGTCACCCATGTCCCCGCCACCGTCGGCCGCGAGGCCGTCCTGGTAGCCGTCCGCGTAGGCGACCCCGGACATCCCCGAGAACATCGTGCTGAACAGCAGCATCGACCCGACACCCCAGGCGCCCGCGACGAGCGCAGGCTTCCACCAGGGCTCGGAGTACCAGCCCGCGGGGACCGGACGCCCGGCGACGTTGCCGCCGGGGTAGTAGTGCGCGTTGCGGTCCGACGGGTTCGGCGAGGCGCTGTAGCTGTGCCCCTCGACCTCGACGTCCCGCTCCTCGCTGACGGCGCCGGCGCGCGCCTGGCCGGGCAGCGGCGGCAGCTCGGGACCGGGGTCCAGGTCCATCGCGATGCGCGCGGCCCGGACGTAGTACAGGCCCTCGTAGGCGGTCTCGGTGACGCCGCGGGTCTGCGCGACCGTCCTCGCCTGCTCCATCTGCGAGCCGGCGGCGTTGTAGCGCTCGGACGCGTCCGCGATGGCCTGCTTCGCCGGCTCGTTGGTGCCGACGAGGTTCAGCACCTGCCCGCCGAGCCGTTCCTGCCAGCGCCGGGCCTCGGCCTTGGCGTCCTCGAGCTCACGCGCTTGCGCGGCCTGGCGGGAGCGCACCAGGTACACGACGCCGGCGACGATCGCCAGCAGCACCAGCAGGGTGACGACGGTGCCCATCAGCTCCTCAACTCCGCTTCCTCTTCATCGCTTCTCTGTTCCCGACAACGGTCATCGGTCACGAATCGTTCCCCCGCCGCGGCGGGTCTACGCTTCCGCAGGTGCCGGAATCGAAGCCGATCACGTGTTGGATGACGGACATGGACGGCGTGCTCGTCCACGAGGGGAAGCTGATCCCCGGCGCGGACACGTTCATCGAACGGCTGCGCGAGACCGCCACTCCTTTCCTCGTCCTCACCAACAACTCGATCTACACGCCACGGGATCTGCAGTTCCGGTTGCGGCACACGGGAATCGACCTGCCCGTCGAGTCCATCTGGACCTCCGCGCTGGCCACCGCGGCGTTCCTGGACAGCCAGCGCCCCCAGGGCAGCGCGTACGTCGTGGGCGAGGCCGGGCTCACCACCGCGCTGCACGACATCGGCTACATCCTCACGGACTCCGCGCCGGACTACGTGGTGCTCGGGGAGACCCGCACCTACAGCTTCGAGGCGGTGACGACGGCGATCCGGCTCGTCGACAAGGGCGCCCGGTTCGTCGCGACCAACCCGGACCCGACGGGCCCGTCGAGCGAGGGACTGCTGCCCGCGACCGGGTCCGTCGCGGCGCTGATCAGCCGCGCGACCGGCGTCGACCCCTACTTCGTGGGGAAGCCGAACCCGCTGATGATGCGCGCGGCGCTGAACCGGCTGGAGGCGCACTCCGAGACCACGGCGATGATCGGGGACCGGATGGACACCGACATCGTCGCCGGGCTGGAGGCCGGGTTGCGCACGGTGCTGGTGCTGAGCGGGATCATGAAGGCGGACGACGTGGACCGCTACCCGTTCCGGCCGAGCCGGGTGGTGTCGTCCGTCGCGGAACTCGTCCAGGAGATCTGACGCGGACATCTGACGCGGACATCTGACGCGGACATCCGGCCGCCCACGCCCTCGCCGCCCCCCGGGTGGTCCACGCCGGCGGGCACGCCGACGTGGACCTTCGGCCGGTGAGGGAGGGGTACTCCCGGCCGCCGGGGGTGGCTACGCGACGGTCCCGGCCGTAACCGGGTCCGGCGTCGCGCCCCGGGTGTGACTCGTGCGGTTCATCCCGACCGTTACGGCTCCGTGCGCGCCCTTCCGCGCGCCGTCACCCTCGTGTTGCCGCGGGGTTCGCCGCGTCAGTCCGCATGCGGGTCGCCCTCGGGATCGAGCAGCTCGGGCGGCTCGCGGTGCCGGCTGCGCCAGATGTGGTAGGCCGATGACGTCCCGTCCGTGCGGGCCAGCTGGCGCAGGGCCACGGCGACCGCCGCGCGCCCCGCCAGGTCCTGCGGTAGCTCGTCCTCCCGAGGCCCTCGCCCGGCCCGCACGGCCGCCACGACCCCGGCCTTGATCACACCCAGGACCGGGTCGCCGAACGCGTCGAGCAGCCGTTGGAAGGCCGCGAGACGATCCGGGTCGAACGGCAGCGGGCGGCCGAGATGGTCCGCGGACGGGTGCGCCGGGTAGACGTGCGCGATCGGCACCAGGCTGTCCGGGATGGGGACCGTCGGCGGGTGTGTGCGTCCCTCGGCCCGCGCCCTGGCCAGCATCGCCGGGAGCAGGTGCGTGTGCGGCCCGAGCGGTGAGCGCCCGCCGGCCGGCGGGATCGGGGTGAAGACCTCGACGCGTCCGGCCGCGGTCAGGAAGACCCGGTGCGGCTTGTGCTCGACGAGCGCGGCCGCGGCGCCGGTGGTGAAGAGCTGCTCGCCCTCGGCCGAGCGCAGCACCTCGAGCAGCGCGGGATCGGAGGTACGCACGCACGCGTCGACGGCCGGGGTGTCCAGCCCGAGGTCGAACAGGATGTCCGCGGTGTCCTGCGGGCGCAGGGCGTCCGTGTCCGGCCCGATCTCGGTGACGACCGTGCGTCCGCTCTGCCGCGCCGCCGCGACCGGCAGACAGAACGCGACCGCCTGGTTCCAGTGCAGGTCCGGACCGGCGGGCGTCTCGTAGGCGATGGCCTCGACCTCGTCCGGCAGCCGCAGGCGGATCCCGCCGCGCCCGGTGACGGCCCCGGCCGGGCCGCGCGACACGCTCTCGTCGGCGTCTCGCGCGAACTCCGCGACGGCGCCTATGGTGCCCATGCTCCAGGACGCGTCCGGATCGGCGAGGAGGTCCTCCGCGAGGACGCGGGCGGGTGCGAGCGCGGGATCCTCGGGCGACGCGGGTCCGTCCATTCGCCGAGAGTGCAGCGCGGCGGGACCGGCGGCAAGTCCGGACTTGCGAACTACACGCGTGTGATTACCCTCGACGCCATGGTTGGGACATCAGTGGCAGAGGCGACGTCGGCGGGCCCCGCCGCGTGGTGGAGCTGCGAAGGATGCGGTTCCTACGCGGAGCTCCCCGCGGAGGAGACAGCCGGGTTCACGATCGAGTGCCCGGACTGCCCCGGTGTGATGATCGCGCAATGGGAGTGGGACGCGGCCTGAACGGTCGTTAAGCTCAACCTCACGTGCGGGCGACGCAGCCCGCGCCGTGAGGAGGCAGAGCATGCGTGCGGCGTGGTATCCGGGACCCGGCTCGGTGTCGCTGGCGGAGGTGCACCTGCCCGATCCGGGCCCCCACGACGTCCTGGTGGACGTGCTCGCCTGCGGGATCTGCGGCAGCAACCTGTCGGCCTGGCAGCGCGGCCCGGGAGAGGTCGCGGACGGCCCCACCGGCGGGCAGGTGCCCGGCGCGAACGGGCATGAGCTCGCCGCTCGCGTGGCGGCTGTCGGGAGCGCGGTGACCGGGGTCCGGCCCGGTCAGGACGTGGTGGTCGACCCGAGCGGTGTCCGCAGCTGCGGGGAGTGCGAGGCCTGTGCCGACGGCGCGGACTGGTTCTGCTCCCGTCCCCGCCGCGCGCCCGCGTTCGGCTTCGCGGACCGCATGATCGTGCCCGAGCGGGCCCTGCTGCCGACGCCGACCGGCCTCGATCCGGTGGCCGCGGTCCTCGCCGAGCCCATCGCGTGCGGCGTGCACGCGGTACGGCACAGCTGGACCGCCTCCGCGACGGGCCGGGTCGACGGGCGCACCGTCGCGGTCCTCGGGGCCGGGCTGCTCGGGCTCGGCTCGATCATGGCGGCCAAGGCGCTCGGCGCCGCGTCCGTCGTCGTCGTGGCACGGCATCCGCACCAGGCCGAGACCGCCCGGGCGCTCGGCGCGGACGAGGTCCTGCTCGACGCGGCCCCGGACACCGCCGAGACCGTCCGCAAGATGCGGCCCGCGCTCGTCGTCGAGGCGGCGGGCGGCACGGACACCTTCGCCACGGCGATGCGGGTCGTCGCGTGGCGGGGCGAGGTCGCCGTCCTCGGCCACTTCGGCACGCCGCAGCGGCTCGACACGGACCGCGCGGGGTCCCGCGAGCAGCGGATCTTCTTCCCGGTCAGCTACGCGGCCCGGGACGGCGTCGCGGACCTCGCGATCGCGCTGGACCTGCTGGCCGCCTCACCCGCCGCGGCGGCGATGGTCACCCACCGGGTGCCGCTCGACGAGATCGACCGGGCGTTCCGGGTGGCCGCGGACAAGACGTCCGGTGCGCTCCGGGTCGCGGTGGTGCCCTGAGTTCGGCCACCGACCGGCCGCGGAGGTCATCGGCCCGTCGAGGGTGTCGAGGACGGGATCCGTCCGCGCCGCCGCGCGCCCCGAACGAGGCGGGAAGCGGTCCCAGGAGGGGCCGACCGAGTTCGTGGGCGTGCTCACCGAGCGGCTGCTCGCCGAGAACCCGGCACGAGCAGGTCGTGCGTGGTCGGGGTGGCGGGATTTGAACCCACGGCCCCTCGCTCCCAAAGCGAGTGCGCTACCAAGCTGCGCCACACCCCGTCGCGAGAAGTGTAGGCCCTGCCTGCGTGGCCTCGCCCGGCATGCCCCCGTGGTGGTTGTGTCCGCCCCGGCAGGCGCACCCGTCGATCGGATTACTCGGACGGATCACCGCGTGGGGCGCCTGCCGCGACCCCGGATGCGGCAGGGCGAGCTGCTGGCCGCCCATCGGCCGCTGCCCGACGACGGCCTACGCCCCTGCGGACGTGGTGACGTGGTGACGTGCGGCCCACGGAATCCACGGACCCACCCCGGCGGTCCTCCTCTTCGCGGGGGACCGGGTGGTCGGGGCGGGGACGCAGGTCGCATTCTCGATCGCGCGGAACCGCCGTACTGCGCCGACTAACGCGGCCGGAGGAACGAGCGCTTCGGCCCACGGACCTCCGCCGAGCCGGCGACGATCCGGCCGGTGAACTCGAACCGCACGCCGCTGCCGGAGCTCCGGCTGTGGTCCTCCGTGCTGCCCAGGATCACCTCGACCCCGCTCAGCGACGCGGCCGCGTCCTCCGGCAGCCGCACCTCGACCGAGCCGCCGAGGATGTCCAGCTCGACCGTGACGACCCGGTGCTCGATCCGCGCCGAGGTGAAGTCCAGCTCCACCGACCCCAGCCTGGCCCGGAGCACGAGGTGGCGGGGGACCTGCCAGTCGCCCTTGCGCTTCACCGAGCCCACGATCCCACTCAGCACCACGGTGTCCTCGACCGCCGGTCTCGCGGCAGCGCCCGGGAGATCCGCCCCGATCGTGGCCAGCTCCCCGCGGGTCCGGGCCTGGAGTGTGTGCTGGGTGCGCTCGTCGAACTCCTCGAGAGTGATGCGGCCCTCGGACATCGCCTCGCGGAGCCGCACGAGCATCGCCTCGCGGTCGGCGTTCGAGGCCCGAAAGAGGTCGTCAGCTGTCACGGACGGATCATCGCAGCAGGTGGGAGGTCGTGGGAAGGCGATCTGTCACGGTCCGCGGATCCGGTGGGAGAGCGCGTCGGGGGCGTCCGGTATCGTGGGCGGCGCACCACTTGCGGGCGTAGCTCAATGGTAGAGCCCTAGTCTTCCAAACTAGCTACGCGGGTTCGATTCCCGTCGCCCGCTCCACGCTTGACCAGCGCAAACGTCGAGACCATGATCGCCGGTACCGACATCGTGGCACCACATGTGGCACCAGTCGCCCTAGTTTCCGTGACATGACAGGTCGTCCGGGCACCGGAACCAGGCGGGCTCGCGGGAACATCGAGACCCTCGCGAGCGGCGCGTTGCGGGTGCGTGTGTACGGCGGGCGGGACCCGCTGACGAAGCAGCGCCACGTGCTGACCGAGGTGATCCAGAAGGGCCCGAACGCGCAGAGAGACGCCGAGCGGGCCCGCGATCGCTTCCTTGTCCAGGTCGCCGAGCGCAGGAACCCGAAGACGGGCGCGACGCTCGATCAGCTCCTGGAGCGCTACCTGGACCAGTTCCAGGGCTCCCCGAACACGCTGCAGCTCTACCAGACGCACGTGAAGAACCACATCAAGCCGCTCTTGGGGTCGGTCAGGATCGGCCGCCTCGACGCCGAGGTCCTGGACTCCTTCTACGCCGAGCTCCGCCGCTGCCGGAAACACTGCGCCCGCAAGCGCGGCCTGATCGACCACCGCACCGAGCGAGAGCACGAGTGCGACGAACGCTGCCGCCCGCACCGCTGCAAGCCCCTGTCTACGACGACGATCCGCCACATCCACTTCATCCTGTCCGGCGCGTTCAAGAAGGCGATCCGCTGGGGCTGGATCAAGGAGAGCCCGACGGCGTGGGCCGAGCCTCCACCCGCACCGGCACCGAACCCCAAGCCGCCCAGGGCCGAGCAGGCCGCTCAGATCATCAACGAGGCCTGGAAGGACCCCGACTGGGGCGCGATGATCTGGACCGCGATGACGACGGGCATACGCCGCGGCGAGCTCTGCGCGGTCAAGGTCGAGTCGGTGGACTTCACCCCAGGCCGCGAAACCCTCTGGCTCGAGCGAGCGATCCGCCGCGAGCCCGGTTGGGGCTGGGGCGAGGGCGGCTTGAAGACCCACCAGCAACGCCGCATCGCCCTCGACGACGAGACCGTCGCGGTACTGCAGGAGCAGGTAGCCCGCCTGGAGGCCCGCTGCGAGCAGCTGGGGACGAAGCTCCGCCCGACCGCCTACCTCTTCTCCGGCGCACCCGACGGCTCGACCTTCATGACCCCGGACAGCGTGACCCAACGCTACGACCGCATGGTCACCCGCCTCGGCATCGACACCACCCTCCACAAGCTCCGCCACTACTCGGCCACGGAGCTGATCGCCGCGGGGGTCGACCCCCGGACAGTTGCCGGGAGGCTTGGCCATGGGGGTGGAGGGACAACGACGCTGCGTACCTACACGGCATGGGTCGCCGAGGCGGACCAGCGAGCTGCCCGTTCAATAGGTGTGGGCATGCCTTCCCGCCCCCGGCGATGACGAAACAGATTCGCTCCGCTGCCCAGGCAATCGTAGCGGCCCGCACCCCGGGCAGGCAATGTCGTCAGCACTTCAGGCAAGCGGTGAAGTCCATCCATCTCTGCGCTAGGAGTGGAGCGGGTCGGATCTCCGCGGGGTGCTGGATGCCCCTAGTATCTTTCGGGTGACAGAGAGCGACGCCAGATCGAGGAATGAGCCGTGGTTCAGCGGACGGCCCGGAACGATACTGCTGTATCGCGTAAACCGTCGCCCACTTGCTCAGGCGTCTCTCTTCTCCGGTCAGCAGCCCGAGGACGTCTTCGATCACCTGGTCGAGGTTCTGCTATTCGGACAAGAGGTCGAGACAGGGCGACGAAGTAAGAGGTACTGGCGCCTCGGTAATCGTGGGATTCGGGAAGGCGAGCGCGTCCTGACAGGACAGATTGGATGGCAGTCTACTGCTCCAGAGGCTGCCGACAGATACGATCCATCAGCAATGGAATGGTCTGATTCACTGGGCGAGCGAGGCCGCACGGCCCGCGCTCCATTCGCTTTCGAAGCTGACGGTAGAACACTCGCCGTTCTCAAGCATCCGTCGTTCAGTGAACGGACCATCCCTCATGTCTTCAGGGAGCTCCTGCAAGATGGAGAGCGTGCGCGAGACGGAGGCGCCACGACTGACTGGGACGTCGAGCCGCTTCTCGATGCGGAAGACTTTCGAGGTTGGCTGCAAAGCGTCGATGTAGTTGACCGGGTGCAATTTACCGCGAAGCTCCCCAATCCGGATGGGCTAGAGGAGTTCGGACAGGTCTGGGATCGAATGGATCAACATCGAGCTAAGCTTCTGCGAGAAATCATGGAAGGCGCCGACCCGGACGTCGGGCTCGTTGGGCTAGAGCAGGACCGCGTCGTCAACAATTACATTGCGATGAGTGAGAATGCCTTCGGCTATGTTAAGGCCGACGGTCGGCGAGATGGGCACAGGACTCGGTTTGATCAACAATCGGCGGTAGCGCGGCGGCAGACGGAGGATCTTCCATCCTCGTGGGGTGAAGTCATCGATGTCGTGGTTGGGTTCGCGCGCGAACGCAGGAGGCAGCAGCGTGGCACCTGATCCTCGGGATTTTGGTTTCTGGCGTGCGGTCGGACGCCTCCGCCTGACTCAGGTCTTCGGTCGAGTCGAGTTCTACGCTGCCGTTATTCTAGGCGTAGAGTCGTCCGTTTTTGCTTCGAAGCTCGCGACTGTGGATCAGAAAATCTCGGCCGCTGGTGACTTCCAAGCGCTATCAGGTGCACTGGCGGGCGTAGTCTTTGCGGGTTTCTCGCTTGTGGTCACCTTGCTATCTGACAGGTATGCAGTATGGCTCAAGTCTGCGCCGGGCGGCCTTCCCGCCTTCCTCGGTCCCTTCATGGTAGGAATCGGTATTCAATTGTTGAGTCTGCTGCTGGCGGTCGGGTATCGGCTGTCGGCAAAGGCGATCCCATCGCCATGGGAGGCGGTCTTCTTTACTGTCAGTGTCACGGTATTTGTTTACGCAGCGCTCGATGTCTTATCGCTCGCTCGAGCTGTATATGCTCATGCCGTAACGCGTACGGAAATTGCCGAGCTAGGGAACCTTGAGGAGCAGGCTAAGGTCTTGAGGGTCCGTCGCCACGAGTCCTAGGCACTGATGCCGCGCCAAGAGGCGCTGAGGGGAAGTTGTCGCATGACTATGACCTGGGGGGTCCCAATTGAAGTGGATCGGGCCTTGTCTCTTCCGCTCAATCAGGTAGCTCTGGAAATCCTTCGAGGGTTCAGTCGTGGAGGCGAGCAACATCGGCACAACTTCCTGAATGGAGCGATGCAGGCATACGGACATAACAATGTCCATCCGGCGAAGATTCAGGAAGTGACTCGGGTACTCGCCGAGGCATACGACTGGCTCATTCTGAATGGCTTGCTCTCTGGAACCCCTGGGCAAGGTGACTGGCTCTTTATCACCCGACGCGGAAAAGCTGTTCTCGATCGTGAAGACGGCGTCGAGGCTTGAGGGCAGAGGCGCGTCTCGGTGTGGACCTGCACTCTGCAATTGCAGAGCGGGTCCGTTCGCAGTTTTTGCTGGGCGAGTATGAGCTCGCCGCGCTTGCGGCGATGCGGCAAGTCGAGATCCGTGTCCGGGAGCTGAGTGGTGCTGGAGCAGGCGACATCGGGGTGGCGCTTATGCGTCAAGCGTTCAAGGTCGATGGTGGCCTTCTTGCTGATCCCCGCGTAGAGCGAGGTGAGAGGGAGGCTATGTCAGCGTTCTTCGCTGGGGCGATTGGGGTTTTCAAGAATCCTGTTAGTCACCGACAGGTGGACTACGAGGATCCAACACAGGCATCAGAGATTGTTCTGGTTGCTGATCTTATGCTTAGGATTCTTGATGGCCGTGAGGAGCGGATCCAAAATTCTCTCAGCTCGTCTACCTAGACGTAGTTGTACTGTCACTTATTGTTTGAGCGTGCGATTGCGTGCAGGGCGTCATCGATCGGGGCGCCTACGATGTCCTCCGGTTCATTAGGAACTAGGTCGTAAAGGCCGCAGCGCTTAAAAAATGACATTCGTTGAGTTCGCTCCTCATGGTGGGAGACCATCGCCGCAAAGAACGTACACCCTTCCTGCTGGGCCTTCTCAAACACGCTCTCAGTCCAGCTACACGAGCTGCGATGGTTCACCTGCAGTTCGGGCGTGGTGATCCCGCTAGCTGTGTTGCCCGGACAGGTTGGTCAACCGGGTGATGGGTGGTTGACCGCCTAGTGCGGTGTGGGGCCTGTGGTGGTTGTACTCGTGCAGGAACGCCGGCAGGGCTTTCCGGCGCTGTGTCTCGCTGGGGTAGAAGCGTCGGAACGCCCAGCGG
>JAOZVV010000174.1 GCA_025869365.1 Pseudonocardia sp. | reverse complement strand
TAGCAGAAGACCTCAAAGACTGATCACCGAGGTTCTACAACACCCTCTGAGGCGCAGCCGCTCCTGCCGCCTTCGGTGCGGCGACGTGCGGGTCCCGGCGGGGGTGCCACGCGCGGGTTCTGGTGCCACGCGCGCGGTCGACGGCGTGCGTCGAGCGGGAGATCGCGCGTCGCTCCTCCGAGGCCGCGCCCCGCTCAGCCACGGCGCACCTCCGAGAACGGCAGGTCCCGGTCGATCTCGGGTTCCTTCGGGAGGCCGAGGATCCGCTCGCCGATGATCGTGCGCTGGATCTGGTCCGTCCCACCGCCGATCGAGGTGAAGTAGGCGTTGAAGGCGAGGAAGTTCGCCTCGTCCCCGACCGGCTCGTCCGGGCCCTCCAGCATCGCGCGCGGCCCGGCCAGCGCGGTGCGGACCCGGGCACTCTCGTGCAGCAGCCGGGACATCGCGAGCTTGCCCAGCGACATCACCGACGACGACGAGCCCTGCTCCACCTCGGCCTTCGCCCGCTGGTTGTTCCAGCCGTTGACCAGCCGCAGCCCGGCCACCCGGGCGAGGTCCTGGCGGATCACCGGATCGTCGATCCGGCCCGTCTCCCGCGCGAGCGCCACCAGTTCGTCCCCCATCTCGGCCATGCCGGTCGTGACCCGGCCGGTGCGGGCGCGGTCGCCCATCACCGATCTCTCGTAGGCCAGCGCGGTCTGCAGCACGCCCCAGCCGCGGTCCACCTCGCCGAGGCGATGTGTGTCCGGGACAGCGGCGTCGGTCAGGAAGACCTCGTTGAAGTGGGACTCGCCCGTGATCTGGCGCAGCGGCCGGACCTCGACCCCGTCCTGCTTCATCGGGAACAGGAAGAAGGTGATCCCGCGGTGCTTCGGGACGTCCCAGTTCGTGCGGGCGACGAGCATGCCGTGGTCCGCCTTCGCCGCGGACGACGTCCAGACCTTCTGCCCGTTGACGATCCAGCGCTCGCCGTCCCGGTCCGCCCTGGTCCGGACGGCGGCGAGGTCCGAGCCCGCGTTCGGCTCGCTGTAGAGCAGGCACATCGTCACCTCGTCCCGGAGCATCGGGCCGATGAACCGGTGCTTCAGCTCGTCGCCGCCGAAGGCGAGGACGGTGGCGGCGTAGAGGTTGTGCCGGTCCTGGCCGGTGCCGGGCGCCCCGGCCCTGCGGAACTCCTCCTCGACGACGTGGCCGTCGTCGTCGGTGAGGCCGCGACCGAACCACTCGCGCGGCCAGCGCGGCGCCGCCCACCCCGCCTCGACGACGGCGGCGAGCCACTCCTGCTTCGGCCGGGCCGGATCCCACTCGGCGGCGAGCCAGGCGGCGACCTCTCGGCGGAGGTCTGCGGAGCCCGGCCCGGGACCGCGACCCGCACGGCCGGAGACCCCGACTCGCGCGGCCTCAGAGCCCGACTCGCCCGGCTTCTCGTCGCGACTCGCGGGGGCCCGGGTCGCGACTCGCGTGGCCGGGGAGCCCGACTCGTGAGCGGCGGCGCGGCGGAGGTACTGCTCGCGGTGGTACGCCGGATCGCCGAGCAGCTGCGCGCTCGTGCGGGCCCGGCGGAGGTACAGGTGCGCGGGGTGCTCCCAGGTGAAGCCGATGCCGCCGTGGATCTGGATGGTGTCCGCGGCGACCTTCGAGAACGAGTCCGAGCAGGCGGAACGGGTGAGGCTCGCGAGGGCCGGCAGGTCCGCGGCGTCCTCGTCGGCCGCGGACGCCGCGTACCGGGCCGCGGACGTCGCGGACTCGGACTCCAGCAGCAGGTCCGCGCACAGGTGCTTGATCGCCTGGAAGCTGCCGATCGCCCGGCCGAACTGCACGCGGGTCCTCGCGTACCCGACGCTCATCTCCAGCGCCCGGGCCGCGCCGCCGGCCTGCTCCGACGCGAGCGCGACCGCGGCCAGGTCGAGCATCCGTCCCAGCGCCGCCAGGCCACCGCCGAGCGGTGCGCCCGGGGTGTCGACGAAGGTCAGCCGGGCCTGCTTGCGGGTGCGGTCCACCGTGGTCAGGAGCGTGCGCCCGAGCCCCGCCGCGCTCCCCTCGACGGCGAACAGCTCGACCCCCGAGGTGCTGCGGGCCGGGACGAACACGACGTCCGCCACGTGCCCGTCGAGCACGTACGGCTCGACCCCGCTCAGCCTCCAGCCGTCGTCCGTGCGTCGGGCGGTGACGCCGGCGCCCGGTGGCCCGGCGACCGACACGGCGACCGTCGCGACCACACCGCCCTCCGCGATCCCGGGCAGGTACCGCTGCCGGGCGTCGCGGTCCCCGGAGGCGAGCAGCAGGTTCGCGGCGAGCCCGACCGTGGAGAGGAACGGCGCGCACAGCAGCGCGCGGCCCATCTCCTCGAACACGATCCCGAGCTCGACGTGCCCCGCCCCGGAGCCCCCGAACTCCTCCGGGATGCCCAGCCCCTGCAGCCCCAGCCGGCGGGCCATCCGCTTCCAGACGTCCGGGTCGTAGCCCCGCTCGGTGTCCATCAGCCGGCGGACCTCGGCCTCGGGCGAGAGGTCCGCGAGGAAGCGGCGCACGGAGGCGCGCAGGTCCTGCTGCTCGGTCGTGACGGCGAAGGCCGGCATCGGCGCTCCTCGGCGATCCGGGGACGGATACGGACGATGATCATCCGATTTCCCTCGACGCTAGGCGCCGGGACGGGGCCGACGCAAGGCCGGACCGTGGTGGGGACCCGACCCGGGGGTGGTGACGACCGGCAAGCAGGCTATTGCAGACAGTCACAGTACGGATTACGTTCCGGACGCAGCCACTGATCGCAACGACGCGTGGGGGCGACCTTGGACATCGGCACGGACACGGGCCCGGACACCGACCTCGCCACCGGCGCGGACCTGCCTCTGGACGGCATCCGGATCGTGGACCTGACGGACGGTCCGGCCGCCGTCACCACCCGCCTCCTGGCCGATCTCGGCGCGGACGTCGTTCGGGTGGAACCGCCCTGCGGCTCGCCCGCGCGGCACCGTGAGCCCCTCGTCGCCGGGGTCGGCGTGCACCACGTGGTGCACAACGCCAACAAACGCTCGCTGGTCCTGGCAGCCGGCCGTGCGCTGCCCGGCGGCCCGGACCACGAGACGTTCCGGCGCCTGGTGGCCAGCGCGCAGATCCTCGTCCACGACCGGTCCCCGGGCCGGGACACCGGCCTGACGGCGGACGCCCTGCTCGCGCTCAACCCGCGCCTGGTGGTCGTGGCCGTCACCGCGTTCGGGCAGGACGGGCCGTACCGGGACTGGGCGGTCACCGACGAGGTCCTGCACGCCATGAGCGGTGCGCTGTCCCGCTCCGGCCGCCCGGGCCTGCCACCGCTGCCGCCACCCGCCCCGATCGCCGGTCACTCGGCCGCCGTCCAGGCCGCGTGGGCCACGCTCGTCGCCTACGCGAACGCACAGCGCACCGGTGTCGGGGACCTGGTCGACGTCTCCCTGCACGAGGCCACCGCGCACGCGATCGACCCGAGCTTCGGCATCTCCGGCAGCGCCACCGGCGGCGCCCGGGTGATCGCCTCCCGGGATCGGCCGGACGTCGCGCACCTCTATCCGATCTTCCCGTGTGCCGACGGCGACGTGCGGATCTGCGTGCTGAGCCCGCGGCAGTGGCACGGGATGAGGGCCTGGCTCGGGGAGCCCGAGGAGTTCACCGCTCCGGCGTACGACCTGATCGGTGTCCGGTTCGAGGCCCGCGATCGGCTGTACCCCCTGATCACGGCCCTGTTCGCGGACCGGACGCGGGACGAGATCGTCGAGGAGGGGCAGAAGCTCGGGGTGCCCGTCGCCGGCGTCCTCACCCCCGGCGAGGCCCTGGACAACGAGCACTTCGCCGCGCGCGGGGCGTGGACGGACGTCGACGTGGCACCCGGGCAGACCGCGCGGATCCCCGCCGGCGCTGTCGAGCTGGACGGCGTCCGGGCCGGGATCCGGCGACGGGCGCCCGGGCTCGGCGAGCACACCGTCGAGCTCCTCGCCGAACTCGAGGCCGCCGAACTCGAGGCCGCCGGACCCGTGCGTGCACCCGCAGCGGATCGGGCTCAGCCCCTCGCCGGGCTCCGCGTGCTGGACCTCGGGGTGATCGTCGTCGGCGCGGAGATGGGCAGGCTGTTCGCGGACCAGGGCGCCGAGGTCATCAAGATCGAGACCCGGGGCTTCCCGGACGGCAGCCGGCAGACCGTCACGGACGTGCCCATCACGCCGTCGTTCGTCTGGGGGCACCGCGGGAAGCTGGGGCTCGGGCTGAACCTGCGCGATCCCGAGGGTGCGGTGCTGTTCCGGGCGCTGGTCGCCGAGTCCGACGTGGTGCTGACGAACTTCAAGCCGGGGACGATGGAGTCGCTCGGGCTCGGGTACGCCGAGCTCGCCGCCGTCAACCCCGACGTCGTGGTGGTGGACTCCAGCGCGTTCGGCTCGAGCGGGCCGTGGAGCAGGCGGATGGGCTACGGGCCGCTGGTCCGGGCCTCGACGGGCCTCTCCGAGCTGTGGCGCTACCCCGCCGGTGCTGGCGGGGACGGGGCTTTCGGGGACGGGGCTTTCGGGGACGGGGCGACGGTCTACCCGGACCACGTCGCCGCCCGGCTGGGCGCCGTCGGGGCGCTCGCGACCCTGCTGGCCCGGCGCCGCCGGGGCCGCGGCGGGCAGGTCGGGGTCTCCCAGGCGGAGGCCATCCTCGGCCAGCTCGCGGACGTCGTCGCGCTGGAGTCCCGCGCCCCGGGCTCCGGGGTTGCCTGGGTGCGGTCCGGACCGGACGCCCCCCGCGGCCCGTTCGCCTGTGCCGGTGACGACGAGTGGTGTGTCGTCGCCGTCCGGGACGACACGGACTGGGGCCGGCTGTGCCGGGTGCTCGGCCGCCCCGAACTGGCCGACGACCCGGCCTTCGCCACGGCCGCCGCGCGCCGGGGGAACCGCGAGGCGATCGAGGCGATCGTGTCCCCCTGGACCGGGGCCCGTCCGGCCCGCGAGGTGATGACCACGCTGCAGCGCGCCGGGGTCCCGGCGGCGATGATGCACCGGCTCACCGACCACGCGGACGATCCGCACCTGCGCGCCCGCGGCTACTTCCGGCTGCTGCACCAGCCCCAGCTCGACGAGCTGTTGCCGACCGAGAACGGGCCGGCGGTCTTCCGCAACACCCCGGAGCCGGTCCTGCGCCCGGCCCCGCTCCAGGGCGAGCACACCGAGCAGGTCGTGGGCCGGATCCTCGGCATCCCCGCACAGCGGATCGGCGAGCTCGTCGACCGCGGTGTGCTGGAGGTCAGGACGGCTCGGCCGTGACGGTGGCGGTGATCCCGGGGGTGCCGGTCAGCACCAGATCGACCAGCTCCGCGGCATAGCGGTCCCCGCGCGCCGCGACCACCTTGCGCAGGTGCTCGGGCGTGGCCAGCGCGTGGTTCAGCATCGCCCCGCACACGGCGTCGAGGACCAGCGTGGCGGACGTGCCGGGGGCGAGCTCTCCCCGGGAGACGCCCCGCCGCACGATCGCGCGCGCGGCCATCACCCGCGCCTCGTTGCGCCGGGCGACCAGGTCCGCGAACACCTCGGGATGGGTGCGGGCGTCGACCAGCATGCGCATCCCGGCCGTCCCCCGCACGCCCAGGTACTCCGCCAGCAGCTGCCGGGCGAGGTCCACGAGCTGGTCGCGGGCCGTCCCCGTGTCCGCCATCGCGAGGACCGTCCCGGAGCGCTCGATCGCGTCGACCAGCAGGGCGCGGCCGGAGAGCCAGCGCCGGTAGAGCGCGGGCCGGCCCACCCCCGCACGCCGTGCGACGGCCTCGAAGTTGAAGCCGGCCCACCCGAGGTCCGCGTAGACCTCCAGCGCCGCCTCGAGCACCTTGCGGTCCACCTCGGGATCGCGCGGGCGGCCCGGGCCGGCGCGACCGGGGCGGCCGTCGACCGGCTCGGAGCCGCCCGTGGGGCCTGTCGACATGGGCGGAGTATCCCACCCCCGACCGCAGGCCCCGCCGCGACCGAACGCCCGGGCCGATGGACACCTGCCCACGCCGACGCCCCGGACGCTGGTCGGACTCACGTTGTCCACCGATGCGACCGCGGTCACAGTGAACCCACGGCCGTGTCGTCCCGGTCGTCCCCCGTCACCGGTCGATCCCCGATCGCCCCCTTCGTCCCCGTCCCGAAGACCCCGGAGGTCATCCGTGAGACCGACAGCAACGACGCTGCGGCCCGCACGCGCCAGCCGTTGGCTGGTCAGCCTGCTCGCCGTCCTCGCCCTGGCGCTGGCCGCCTGTGGTGGCGGCGGAGGCGGAGGAGCGCAGACGAGCAGCGGCGAGATAGACCCGAACGGGACGTTCCGCTACGTCTTCGTGCAGAACCCCTCGACGTTCGACCCGCACAAGTCCGCGAACCCGTGGGACATGATCTTCTTCCGGCTGGTCTACGACCAGCTGATCCGGGAGGACGAGAAGGGCGAGCTGGTCCCGCAGCTCGCCACCTCCTGGGAGTTCGAGAACAACGAGACCGCGCTGGTGCTCAAGCTCCGCGACGACGTCACGTTCACCGACGGCACGAAGTTCGACGCGGCCGCGGTGAAGGCCAACATCGAGCGCATGAAGACGCTCGACGGGAGCACCCAGAAGGGCGCGCTCGCCCGCGTCTCCGGGGTGGACGTCGTGGACGCGACGACCGCGCGGGTCAACCTGAGCGGCCCCGGCGGTAACCTGCCCGCCCTGTTCAGCGGCACGACCGGGACGATGGTCAGCCCCGCCGCCATGAAGAACCCGGACCTCGACCAGAAGCCCGTCGGTTCCGGTATGGCGACACTCGCCGAGTACATCCCCGGACAGGTCAGCCGGTACGACCGCAACCCGGGCTACTGGGACCCGGCGGCCGCGAAGGCCGCGCACTACGAGGTCTACGTGCAGACCTCGGCGCCGACCCGGATGAACATGCTGCAGACCGGTCAGGCCGAGCTGACCTACCTCGACCCGTCGCAGGCCGAGCAGGCCAAGGCCGCGGGCCTGAACACCGCCGAGTCCAAGAGCCTGTCGATCATGTCGATGTACATGAACACCGGCAAGGCGCCCTTCGACGACATCCGGGTCCGCCAGGCGTTCCAGCACGCGGTGGACCGGCAGGCGATCGTCGACGGCGTGTTCTTCGGGATCGGCAAGCCCGTGGCGCAGTACATGCCGCCGGACTACTGGGCCTACGACAAGGCCGTCACGGCCGAGAACCCGGACTACAACTACGACCAGGCGAAGGCGAAGCAGCTGCTCGCCGAGGCCGGCTACCCGAACGGCGTCGACTTCGAGATGCTCGTCCCCAGCCTGGACGACCACCGCGCCGTCGCCGAGGCCATCGTGCCGATGCTGGCCCAGGTCGGGATGCGCGCGAAGACCCGGGTCATCGAGTCCCCGACCGCCGCGGTGACGTTCTTCGGCCGCCAGGAGGGCAACGCGTTCCCCGGGATGGGCGCGCCGTTCCAGGACCCGACGACCGTCTACCAGTCGAGCCTGCCCGGTCAGTACGCCAACCCGTGGAACACGACGACGCCCGAGTTCCAGCAGGCCTGGACCGACGCGCTCGCCGGGGCCACGCGGGAGGCCAGGCTCCCGGCGATGCACCGGATGATCGAGGAGGAGAAGAAGATCCTCAAGAACTTCCCGCTGCACGCCCACTTCCCGCCGAGTGCCTGGACGGCCCGTGCGGTGTTCCCGGAGGGCTACAAGCCCGCCTACGCACCGACGTTCTACGGCGTCGGCGTCACCGCGGAGTAGACGCGGGGACGATTCGTCCGATCGGCCCGGTACCTGGGGAAACATCCCCGGGTACCGGGCCTTCCCGCGTCCCGGGGCGGCTGGAGGTCCGCACACACAACCCGTTTCAGGCATGGGCGTCCGTCCGTTGTCCGGACTCACGCCCGGCTCGCAGACTCGACGGAGGCGGCGGACGTCCTCCGCCCGACGGGCAAGCACAGGAGAACGCATGCGTCTCGACGGCAAGGTCGCCGTGATCACCGGCGGTGGATCAGGGATCGGAGCGGCCACGGCTCGCACCTTCGCCCGCGAGGGCGCCCGGGTCGTGATCGCGGACATCGACGAGAAGTCCGGCGACGCGGTCGCCGAGGAGATCGCGGCGGCGGGCGGGACGGTCGACTTCCGGCCCTGCGACGCCTCGCGGCCCGAGGAGATCGAGGCGCTGATCGCGTTCGCCGTGGACACCCACGGAACGCTCGACGTGCTGCACAACAACCACGTCTCGTTCGAGTCCGGCCGCGTCGGGGACCTGAGCCTCGACGGTTTCCGCCGCTCGCTCGACGCGAGCCTCACGGCCTACTGGTACGCGATCAAGTGCGCGCTGGTACCGATGGTCGCGCAGGGCCGCGGCTCGATCGTGAACACCGCGTCGGTCTCCGGGCTGGCCGGTGACTACGGGCTCGGCGCCTACAACGTGCTCAAGGCCGGGATCGTGAACCTCTCGCGGGTGACCGGGATCGAGTACGCGCGCAAGGGCGTCCGGTGCAACGCGGTCTGCCCCGGCCCCATCGGCACCCCGCCGATCGAGCGGCTGCACGACGCCGCTCCGCAGATCTGGACCGACATCCGCGAGGCCATCCCGATGGGCCGCTACGGACTCGCCCAGGAGATCGCGAACGTGGTGCTGTTCCTGGCCTCGGACGAGTCCTCGTTCGTCACCGGCAGCCACGTCGTCGCGGACGGCGGGCTCCACGCGCACTCGGGCATGCCGCCCATCGGCGGCCTCGGGCCCGACTTCTAGCGCCCGAACCACCGACCACGCCTTCTGAGAAGGGAACACGACGCATGACCACGCTGGAGATCCCGAACATCGGGACGTTCGACGTCGAGCTGTGGGAGGAGGGCACCGGATCCCCGCTGCTCTACCTGCACGGCTACGAGCGGCACCCCGGCGGGGCGGGCTTCCTCAAGCGCCTCGCCGCGGACAGGAGGGTGCTCGCGCCCGAGCAGCCCGGGTACGGCCGCTCGACCGGCTTCGAGCATTTCACCGACGTCGGTGACGTCGCGCTCTACTACCGCGAGCTCGTCGAGTCCTGGGGCATCGAGAGCATCGACGTCGTGGGGCACTCCCTCGGCGGCATGTTCGCCGCGGAGCTCGCCGCGATCGCACCGCAGCTGGTGCGCCGGCTCGTGCTGGTCAACGCGTTCGGCCTCTGGCTCGACGACGAGCCGTCCCGGGACCCGTTCGGTCCCGCGGACGCGGTCAAGGCGGCCAAGTGGCACTCCGACCCGCCCGTCCCGGAGCCCAGCAACTTCGTGCCGGACCCCGCGGACCCGCACGCGCCGATCCTGTTCTCCGCGCAGAACCTGGGTTCGGCCACCAAGTTCATGTGGCCGATCGCCGAGCGCGGCCTGCGCCGCCGGCTCCCGCTGATCGACGCGCCCACGCTCGTCGTCCACGGGACCTCCGACGGGCTGCTGCCGGTGTCCTACGCCGAGGAGTTCGTGCGGCTGATCCCGGACGCCCGGCTGGCCCGGATCGACGCCGCGGGGCACTACCCGATGGTCGAGCAGGAGGACGAGTTCGTGGCCGTGGTGTCCGAGTTCCTCGCCGTATCCGACGTCTGAGCAAGGGGAGAGAACCGTCATGGGACGAGTAGAGGGCAAGGTCGCCTTGATCACCGGGGGTGCCGCCGGGATCGGCGCGGCCACCGCCGCCACGCTGGCCCGCGAGGGCGCCACGGTCGTCATCGCGGACATCAACATCGAGGGCGCCGAGAAGACCGCCGCCGGCATCTCCGGCGCGGCGAGCGCGCTGCACTTCGACGCGACGAGTGCGGAGTCCATCGAGTCCCTGGTCGGCGCGGTGATCGAGCAGCACGGCCGCATCGACATCGTCCACAACAACGCGGCGCTGGTCGGGCCGGACGCCTGGTTCACCGACGGCTCGGTGATCGACACGAGCATCGAGATGTGGGACCGGGCGTTCGCCACGAACGTCCGCAGCATCTTCCTCATGTGCAAGTTCGCCCTGCCGCACCTGGTCTCGGGCGGGGGCGGGTCGATCATCAACATGGCGTCCGTCGGCGGGCTGCGGGGCAGCCCCGCGCTCACCGCCTACGGCACCACCAAGGCCGCCGTCGTCGGGCTGACCCGCTACGTCGCGGCCCAGCACGGCAAGCAGGGCGTGCGGTGCAACGCGATCGCCCCCGGCGTGATCCGCACGCAGCAGCTGCTCGACGCCGTCCCGCAGCTGCCGGAGGCCGCGCTCGTGGGGGTGGCGTCGCCGCGGGTCGGTGAGCCCGAGGACATCGCCAACATGGTGCTGTTCCTCGCCTCGGACGAGTCCGCGTTCGTCAACGGCGAGACCTACCGGGTCGACGGCGGCGCGATGGCGACCTCGCCCGCGAGCCGGGACTGACCCACACCGAGCCGGAGAGACACACCACATGATCAAGCTCGTCGTGCTCTACGACCACCCCGCCGACGTGGAGGCGTTCGACGCCCACTACCTCGGCACGCATGTCCCGCTCTGCCACAAGGTGCCCGGCATCGAGCGGGTGGAGGTCACCCGCTTCGGTCCCGGGCCCGGCGGCGCACCGAAGTTCCACCTGCTGGCCGAGCTGTACTTCCGCGACGCCGAGACCATGGCCGCCGGCCTCGGCTCCCCCGAGGGCAAGGACCTCGGGGCCGACGTCGCCAACCTGGGCGGCACCACGGCCACCACCCTCGTCGGCACGGTGGACGAGAGCTGACCCGGCCCATCCGCCGGAGGAGAAGAGGACCGACGTGAAGTTCCACTGGTTCGCACAGCAGTACTACACCCGGCTCCCGCAGGAGTACGGGGACACCGTCGAGAGCTCATGGGTGACCCCACCCGCGTCGGTGGCCGATCCCACGAAGGTCGGCGAGGACTACCACACCTACATCCGGCTGATGCAGCAGGCGGACGGCCTCGGCTGGGACTCGCTGCTGCTCAACGAGCACCACCAGACGTCACTGGCGATGACGCCGTCGCCCAACCTGATCGCCTCGATCCTGGCCGCGACCACCGAGAACGCCGCGATCGCGCTCTGCGGGAACTCGCTGGCGCTCTACAACCCGCCGATCAGGGTGGCGGAGGAGATCGCGATGCTGGACTGCCTCTCCGGTGGCCGCATCATCGCCGGCATCGTCTTCGGCACCCCGATGGACAGCGCGTTCTCCTACGGGATCCCGCCGATCGAGCTGCGCGAGCGCTTCCACGAGGCGCGGGACCTGATCACCCGGGCGTGGAAGGCCGAGGAGCCGTTCGCGTTCAACGGGAAGTACACCCAGCTTCGCTACGTCAACCCGTGGCCGCGGCCGGTGCAGGACGAGATCCCGGTGTGGATCCCGGGCAGCGGCAGCGTCGAGACCTGGGACGTCGTCAACGCGTTCGACTACTGCTACGGCTACCTCTCGTTCTCCGGCAAGCAGAGCGCCGAGCCGATCGTGAAGGGCTTCTGGGACCACACCGAGGCCACCGGCGGGAACATGAACCCGAACCGGATGGCGTTCACGCAGGTCATCTGCTGCGCGGACACCGACGAGGAGGCGGAGCGCCAGTACTCGGACGCGGTGAAGTACTTCTACCGGCAGAACCCGACGGCGATCTGGCAGGCCACGCCACCCGGCTACACCTCGCAGGCGTCGATCCGGGAGAACCTGGCGCGGGGGAAGACGATCTCGGCCGAGGAGCGGCTCAAGGCGTCGCGCGGCGAGCTGAGCTTCTGGGAGTACGACGAGCTGGGCTACATCATCGCCGGCACGCCGGAGCGGGTGGAGCAGCGCGTCCGCGAGCTGGTGACGGACCTGCGGATCGGCCAGCTCATCACCTGCATGCACGTCGGGAACCTGCCCGAGGACATCGCGGCGAAGAACAACCACCTCTTCGGCACCCAGGTCATCCCGAAGCTCCGTGACATCTGGGCGGACGAGGAGGACCGCTGGACGCCGAAGGTGAGCCAGGAGCGGGTCGCCGCGAAGTTCGGTGCGACCATCTGAGTCCCGTTCGCACGCGGGCCCGACGGATGGTCTGCGGCCGGTCCGGTGACGACGACGTCACCGGACCGGCCGATCCGTGTTGGGCTGTTCGCGTGTTCCCGTAAGGGTGGTTCGTGGCCTACGCTGACACCGCTGAACGAACGATCGCTTAATTGAGCGGTCCGGGACGGGACATCGTTGTCCCCGGCGGGAGGCGGCGAATGATCGCGACCGGGACGGATGCCCTGCCGGTCCTGCTCCGGCTGCTGGCCGGCGAGGCACCGGACGAGGCGTTCCAGCGCCTCGCCGAGGCGTGCGAGGCGAGTCCGCCGGGTCCGGACCGGGACACCCTGCTCCTGGCCCTGCGCCGCTCCGAACGGATCCGCGCCCAGCTCGCCCGGCGCAAGCGCCGCGAGAAGGAGACCCAGGCGCTGCTGGAGACCGCGCGCGGGCTCGCGGCGATCCGGGACGTCGACGACGCCCTGGAGGCCATCGTCGCGCGCACCCGCCAGCTCCTCGGCACCGACGCCACCTACATGGCACTCGTCGACCAGGAGTCCGGCGACGTCTACATGCGGATCACCCTCGGGACCGTCACCCGGACGATCGAGACCGTGCGCCAGCCGCCGGGCAGCGGCGTCGGCGGCCGGATCGTCGCGACCGGGGAACCGTTCGCGACGGCCAACTACCTGGCCGATCCCCGCCTGCGGCGCAACCCGGACGTCGCGGACGCCGTGGTCGAGGACGGGATCGTCAGCATCGCGGGCGTGCCCATGCGTCGCGGCCCGGAGGTCATCGGGGTCCTCTTCGCGGCCAACCGGCACGAACGGACCTTCGACCCGGACGAGATCGCGCTGCTCTCCGCGCTGGCCGACCACGCGTCGGTCGTGATCGAGAACGCGCGCCTGTTCGCCGACGCCGAGGCCACCGCCCGGCGGCTGCGCGAGACGAACAGCGAGCTCGCCGAGCAGGGCCAGGCGCTCGAACGCGCCGGGGCCGCGCACGAGCGGCTGATGCCGATGGCGTTGCGCCGGGCGGACCTCGGTGAGCTCGTGGACGTGGTGGCGGGGATGCTGGGCGGGAGCGTGGCGGCGGTCGGGGTCGACGGCGCGATCCTCGCGTCCGCCGGCGGGGCGGCACCCGAGCCGGTCCCCGCACCCGCGCCGGACACCGTCGGCGCGCACCGGGTCGACGCCTCGACCTGGGTCGTCCCGGTCCGCGCGGGCTCGGACGAGTTCGGCCACCTGGTCCTGACGGCGCAGACCCCGCTGCCCGGCGCGGACGTCCGGACCCTCGAACGGGCGGCGCAGACGGCCGCGTTGCTGCTGCTCATGGAGCGCCAGGTGTCGACGGCGGAGCAGCAGGTGCGCGGCGAGCTCGTCGAGGAGCTGCTGGGCGCGCGGGAGCCGGACTGGCCCGCGTTCGAGCGGCGGTCCAGGCGTTCTGCCGCGATCGACCTGACCCGCCCACACACCGTCCTCGTGCTCACCGCCACCGGGGCCAGCCGGCGGGCGCTGCTGCAGGCCGCGACGGACCACGCCGCCCGGCGGCGCGGCATCGCCCTGGAACACGCGGCGCACGTCGTGCTGGTGCTGCCGGACGTCGATCCCTCGGCAGCGGCGCTCGCCGTGCCCGTCGACCTGGGCCGGGTGACCGGGGGGACGGTGACCGTCGGGGCGGCCGGGCCGTCGACCTCCGCCCGGGACCTGCGGTCGCGGCACCGCGAGGCGGACCGCTGCCTGCGGCTGCTCCTCGCGCTGGGCCGGGACGGCGAGGGGGCGACCCGCGAACAGCTCGGGGCGCTCGGGCTGATCCTCGAGGGCACCTCCCGCGCCCAGGTCCGGGGCCTGCTCGCGCTGACCGTCGGGCCGCTGCAGCAGTACGACGCCGAGCACGGCTCCGAGCTCCTGCACACCCTCGACGGGTACTTCGCCGCGGGGCAGAACCCGCGCGCCGCCGCGCGCGCCCTGCAGGTCCACCCGAACACCGTCTACCAGCGGCTGGACCGGATCGACCGGGTACTGGGCCACCGGCGCTGGCGCGAGCCACCGGGCGCGCTGACCGTGCAGGTCGCCCTGCAGCTGCACCGCATCCTTGAGCACATCCCCGTCGAGGAGCTGGTGGCGTCGTGACCGCCGACGTGCTCGTTCCCGCGGAGGCGGCAGCGTGACCGCCGACGTACTCGTTTCAGTGGAGAGGACATCCGACACCGTGACCGTGACGACGTCCCGACCGGCCCCGCCCGCCACGGACGTGCTGGGCCGCCTCCTCGCCCTGCTCGCGGAGGACGCACCCGCCACGGAGGTGTCCGCGCTGGCCGCGGAGCTGGCGGACCTCGCGGACGGACCGCGGCGGGGGACGCTCACCCGGGCCGCGGCGGACGCCGCCCGCGTCCGGAACATGCTCGACCTGCACGAACAGCGCGAACGCGAGGCCCAGGCCCTCTACGAGACGGCCCGGGACCTGACGTCCCTGCGCGGCACGGACGACGTGCTGCGGGCCATCGTGGACCGGGTGCGCCGGCTGCTGGGCTCGGACTCGGCCTACATCGCACTGGTCGACGAGGCCTCCGGCGACGCGTTCATGCGGGTCACGTCGGGGACCCGGACCACCGCGATCCGGTCGGTGCGCCAGCGGCCGGGTTACGGCGTGGGCGGCCACGTCCTCGCCACCGGGCAGCCGATGGCGACCTCGAACTACCGCACGGACCCGGCGATCCGGCGGGACCCGAGCGTCGCGTCGGCGGTCGGTGCGGACGCGATCGTCAGCATCGTCGGGGTGCCGATCAGGGTCGCCGGCGCGGTGATCGGCGTGCTGTTCGCCGCGGACCGCACGGAACGCACGTTCGACCAGGCCGAGATCGCCCTGCTCACCTCGCTGGCCGCGCACGCGTCCGTGGTGATCGAGAACGCCCGGCTCTACGAACGCCTGCAGGCCGACACCGACGACCTCCGCCGGGCCGGGACGCGGCTGGCCACCCAGCGGCACGCGCTGGAGCGGGCCGCCTTCGCCCACGAGCAGCTCATGCCGCTCGTGCTGCACCGCGCGGACGTCGGCCACTTCGCCCGCACGCTCTCCCGGATCCTGGACGGCACCGCCGTCGTCCTCGACGAGTCCGGCCGGGCGCTCGCCGAGGCCCGGACGCCCACCTCGCCCGCCGTCGCGGACCTGCGGTCGAGCCCGCTGCCCCCCGGGGCGAGGGCCCTGCCCGTCCGCGCCGGCGACGAGAACTTCGGCTGGCTGCTGTTCGCCCGGCGGGCGGCCCTGACCGAGACCGACGAGCGGACGCTGGAACGTTCCGCCCAGACGGCGGCCCTGCTGTTGCTCATGGGCCGCCAGACCGCCCTCGTCGAGCAGGAGCTGCGGGCGGAGCTGGTGGCGGACCTCCTGGCCGAACGCGCACCGGACTGGGCCGCGTTGCAGCGCCGCGCCGAACGGTCCGGCGTCGTGGACTTCCACCGGCCGCACACCGCGGTCGTGGCGTCCGTGGGCGAGGACGCCACCGTCTCGCGACGGCGGGTCCTGGCCGCGGCGGCCGAGCTGGCGGCGCGGTACGGCGGAATCGCCGGGGAGCACGCGGGGACCGCGGTCCTGTTGCTGCCGGGGATCGAGGCGTCCACGGCCGCGACGCTCGTCCCGGACGAGCTCGGCCGCGCGCTGCGGACCGAGGTCACAGCGGGGACGGCCGGTCCCGCCACCTCGGCGCGCGGGATCAGGGCCCTGCACCGCGGTGCCGCGCGGTGTCACCGGCTGCTGCTGGCCCTGGGCAGGGCCGGGCACGGCGCGTCGCTGGCGGAGCTGGGGGTGCTCGGGATGGTGCTGGAGGGGACCACCCCGGAGGAGGTGCACCGCCTGCTCGAGCGCACCCTCGGCCCGCTGCTGCGCTACGACCGGGTCCACGACTCGCCGCTGGTGGAGACCGTCGAGCGCTACTTCGACACCGGCCAGAACCCGCCCGCGACCGCGCGGGAGCTCGGGGTGCACGTGAACACGGTCTACCAGCGGCTGGACCGGGTCGACGCCGTCCTCGGCGGCCGTACCTGGCGGGAGCCCGCCGGGGCCCTGGAGATGCAGATCGTGCTGCAGCTGCACCGTTCGGTCACCGGCCCCGTCCCCGGACGTCCGGAGGACGCGGCCGCGGACGGGTGTGGATAGGCTGCTCCCCGCCGACGACGTGGACGGCTTCCCCCGGCACCGTCAGGACGGTCATGAACTTCGCACCACCACGCTCCCGGGCGCGTCGCACCCCGCCCGGCGGGCAGGGCGTGCGGGCCCGGCGGCGGGCACTCGGACTCGCCGCGGCCGGGGTGGTCGTCGTGGCCGCGATCGTCATCGGCGGGCTCGCGACGGGCGGCGGGGACGAGCCCGCCGGGAGCGTCCGGGTCACACCGGCGGCCGAGCCCTCCGTGCCAGCCACCCCCGTGCCTGCCACCCCCGCACCGGACCGGGGCGCGCTGCTGGCAGTGCCGGGGGAGCTCGAGCCCGCGCAGCGGCGGGTCGCGGACCAGCTGGTGAGCGTCTTCGAGAACGACACCCCCGAGATCCAGTACGGCTACGTCGAGGTCCTGGGCGACGGCCGCGGCATCACCGCGGGCCGGGCCGGGTTCTGCTCGGGCTGCGGGGACATGCTGGAGGTCGTCCGGCGCTACGCCGAGGTGGCCCCGGAGTCCGACCTGGTCGGCTTCCTCCCCGCGCTCCGGGCGGCCGCCGCCGGGGACGACGCGGACCTCGACGGGCTCGACGACGCCTGGCGCGAGGCCGCGACCGACGCCCGGTTCCGGGAGGTGCAGGACGCGGCGGTCGAGAAGTTCTACTTCGGCCCCGCGGCGGAGCTCTCCCGGAGCCACGGCCTGCGCACCGCCCTGGGCGTCGCCGTCGTCTACGACACCGCGATCCAGCACGGCACGGGCACGGACCACGACAGCGTGCGCAGCATCGTGGCGCGCACGGACGACGAGATGGGCGGCACCCCCGCGGACGGGATCGACGAGGTCTCCTGGCTGAACGCCTTCCTCGCCGACCGCCGCGCCGTGCTGGAGAACCCGGAGTCCGCCGCCACCGCCAAGGCCTGGGGCGAGTCGACCGGGCGGGTGGACGCGCTCGCGAGGCTCCTGCGCCAGGGCGAGCTGGCCCTGGCCGCGCCGCTCGTCGTCAACCCCTGGGGAACGCCCCACACCCTGGGCTGAGCCGTGGCCCCTGCCGGTCAGGGGCGGACGAGGACGGGGAGGCTCTCCACCCCGTAGACGATCGAGGTGTCCCGGAACTCGAGCTGGTCCGACGGGACCGCGAGGCGCAGGTGCGGGAAGCGGCGGAAGAGCGCGGGGTAGGCCGCGCGCAGCTCCATCCGGGCCAGCTCCGCGCCGATGCAGCGGTGGATCCCGTGACCGAAGGCGTAGTGCGGGACGGGGGCGCGGTGCGGGTCGAAGACCTCGAGGTCGATCGTCGGGTCCCCGCCCCGGTCCCGGTCCGCGCCGCTGAGCGAGCAGATGATCGCGTCCCCCTCGGCGATCGTGACGCCGCCCAGCTCCAGGTTCCGGCGGGCGAAGCGGGGGAACGCGACCTGCACGACGGTCAGGTAGCGCAGCAGCTCCTCGACGATCGGGCCGATCGCCGCGTCGTCCTCCCGGACCATCCGCGCGGCCTCCGGGTCCTCCAGCAGGGCCAGCGCGCCCAGCGAGAGCATGCTCGCCGTCGTCTCGAAGCCGCCGGTCAGCACGCCGTCCGCGAGGCCGGCGAGCTCCTCGTCGTCGATCTGGTCGCGGTGTTCGCGGATGAGCATCCCCATCAGGCCGTCCGACGGGTTGTCCCGCTGCTTCTTGACCTGTTCGCGCAGGTAGACCAGCGAGTCCGAGATCGCCCCGAGCGACGCGCTGGCGCCGGAGATCAGGTCGAACCGGGCGGTGGCCAGCTCCTGGAAGGCCGCGCGGTCCTCGTAGGGGACGCCGAGCAGCTCGCAGATCACCAGCGACGGGATCGGCAGCGCGAACTCCTCGACGAGGTCCACCGGCCCCTCCGCCGCGGCGATCCGGGCCAGCCGCTCGTCCACGACCTCGGTGATCCGCGGGGAGAGCCGCGCGAGGCGGCGCATCGTGAACTCCGGGGTCAGCAGCTTGCGCAGCCGCGTGTGGTCCGGCGGATCCGCGAAGCCCAGGCCGCCGGGGCTGTTCGTCGCGTCCAGCCCGGCCTGGCGGGCGACGTGGGAGAAGTCCGTCGAGTAGTCGTCCGCGGAGGCCAGCACCGAGCGGACCTCCTCCTTCCCGGAGACCAGCCAGACGGTGATGCCCAGCGGGAAGTCCAGCCTCGACACCGGCTCGGTGTCCCGCACCCGCCCCAGCTCCGGGACGGGATCGAGCGCGGTACGCCGCAACGGCATGAGGGTGGCGTCGGGCAGCGCCGAGATGGAGGAGAGGTCCAGACCGCCTTCGCTGAGCTTGGCCAGTTGCCTGCGTACGAACCAGGACGCGATGCGGGCTCGGAGTCTGCGCACCTCACCGACCCTAGCCGGGTCCGTGGAGCACCCCGGCGTGCCCGGCCGGACGTCACCCGCCGTTCATCCGCGCCGGCCCGTCCGCGGTCAGTGGTGGGCGGCCCGCTCCACCGTGATCTCGAGCGCCTTCAGCAACGCCTTCGCCGTGTCCAGGGACAGCTCCACGGCGACCCGCGCGCCGGGACCCCGCTCCGGGTTGAGGAAGTCGATGTTCACCGTGTGGTCGTCCGGGGCGTGCACCGGATGGTCGTAGTACACCGTCGCCGTCCGCAGCGGGAACCAGCCGTCGGCGCCCTTGCCGCTGCTCCCGGCCGTGTCGATCTTCTCGGTGCTGTAGGTGCACACGGTCTCAGTCCCCCAGGTGGGTCGCGTAGAAGGCGGCGATGCGTTCCCAGCCGTCGACCGCGGCGGCAGGGCGGTACGCGGGCCGGTCCACCGAGAAGAAGGAGTGCCCGGCGTCGTCGTAGCGGTGGATCTCGTAGGTCTTGCCCTCCTCCCGCAGAAGCTTCTCCAGCTCGTCGACCTGCGCGGGCGACGGGTGGGAGTCCTCATTGCCGAACAGGCCGAGCAGCGGGGCGCGCAGCTCTCCGACGCGGTCCGCCAGCGGCACGACCTGCAGCGGGAACCCGTCCGGCGGCTCACCCACGACGAACGCGCCGTAGCAGTCGACGGCGGCCTGGACGTCCACCTCCAGCGCTGCGAGGAAGGACTGCCGGCCGCCGGAGCAGAAGCCGATGACCCCGACCTTGCCGTTCGCCGTCGGCAGCGATCGCAGCCAGCGGGCCGCCCCCGCGGCGTCGCCGACGAACCGGGCGTCCGGTACCCCGCCGTTGGCCCGGGCGGTGGCCGCGGCGTCCGACGGGTCCGCGCCGGGGGCCTCGCGGCTGTAGAGGTTCGGGCAGATCGCGTTGTAGCCCTCCGTGGCGAGGCGCCGGACGGTCTCCTTGCTCTCCCGGTCGTAGCCGGGCATGTGGTGGACGACGATCACGCCACCGCGGCTGCCGCCGTCGAGCGGCCGGGCGGTGTACGCCTCGATCTGGTCGTCGTTCGCACCCCGGATGCCGATGGTCTCGGCGAGCACGGCGTCATGACGCACGGCTGTCCCTCCTGTTCGATCCGCTCTGTCTGATTCCGGTGCGCGACAGCGGAACCGCGCACCCGACCATGCCTACTCCCCGCCCTCCGGCCACCGCCACCCGCCTACGCTGCCGCATGCCCCCGGCCCCCGCCGGGGCGACGCGAGGAGGCCGGCTGTGCGGGTGCTGATCACGACCTCTCCCGGCGCGGGACATCTGTTCCCGCTGGTCCCCCTGGCCTGGGCGCTGCGGTCGGCCGGGCACGACCTCCTCCTCGCGACGACCGGGGGCGGCCTCGAGCTGGGGCCCGCCGCCGGCCTGTCGACGGTCGACGCGGCACCCGGGATCGACCTGGGCGAGGTCTTCCGGACCGTCGGGGCACGGACGGGCGGGTTCGGCGGGACCGCCGGCGTCGCGGCGCAGGAGCAGGCCGCCGTGCTGTTCACCGAGATCAGCCGGGTGCTGCTGGACGGCGTGCGGCGGACCGCGGACCTCTGGCGCCCGGACCTCGTCCTGCACGAGGGGCTGGACGGTGCCGGCGCCGTGGTCGCGGCGGAACGGGGCATCCCGCGCGTCGAGCACGCGATCAGTCCCGCGTCGGCGCCCGGGGTCATCAGCGCGCTGATCGTGCGGGGGCTCACCGGTTCGGCACCCCCGCCGGCCGTCGCGGCGATCGGGATCGCGCCGCCGAGCATGGCGCCGGACCGCGAGCCGGGATGGACGGTCCGGACCGTGCCGTACAGCGGCGGCGCGCTGGTCCCGCCGTCGGTGCTGGTGGCCCCGGAACGGCCCCGCGTGCTGGTCACGATGGGGACCGTCGCGCCGCGGGTCGGCGGGACGGACACGATCCGGGCACTGGTCGAGGCGGTCGCCGAGGAGCCCGTCGAGGTGCTCGTCGCGCTGGGTTCGGACCCGGGCGAGCTCGGCCCGCTGCCGCCGTCCGTCCGCGCGCACCGCTGGGTCCCGCTGTCCGCCGCGCTGCCGCTCTGCGCCGCGGTCGTGCACCACTGCGGGGCCGGGACCTCCCTGGCCGCGCTGGCCGCCGGCGTCCCGCAGGTCGCCGTGCCGCAGGGCGCGGACCAGTTCCTCAACGCGGACGCCCTGGTGCGCCGCGGGTGCGCCGTGCGGGGGACGGAGCCGGAGGAGCTGCGCGCCGCCGTCCGTCGGGCCGTGTCCGGGGAGCTCGCCACGGCGGCCGCGGAGGTGCGGCAGGAGATCGCCGCGCTGCCGACGCCGGCGGCGGTCGCCGAGGAGCTCGGAGCACTGCTCGGGAGCCGATGACGCCGTCCCGTCGCATCGCTCGCGTCCGCCTCCCCGGCGGAGTACTTTGATCGCGCACGCGGCGTGGCCCTGGACCCCGGTGACCCGCGAACGACAGTGTTCGCAGCGCTCATCACCGGGGGTTGTCGTGGACGACGAAGGCCTGGCGACGGTTTCCCTGCTTCCCCGCCCCCGCACGGGGCCCGAGCACCACCGGCCGCGGGTCCTCCCCCTGCAGCGGGTCCTGCTGGTGTCCGCGAACGGTCCGCAGCGCACGACGTGGAAGCGCGGCCTCCACGGCCTCGCCCGATCCGTCGAGGAGGCGTGCACGCTCACCGACGCCCGGGCCCGTGCCCTGGAGACACCTCCGCTGGACCTCGTCCTCGTCGACGCCGGCGTCGCCGACACCGTGGCGCCGGGCTCTTCCCCGCAGGGCTGCCCGGCCGGCTCCGCCCTGGCCGGACTGGTGCAGACCGCCCGCATCGTGGTGTGCGGCGAGGCGGACGACAGGGAGTCGATCCAGCTGCTGCTCCGCTCGGGTGCGCGGGGGTACCTGTTCGGCCGGGCACCCGAACCGGCGCCGCGCGAGCCCGAGGGCCGGCCGGACCCGGACGCGGCGGAACGCATGCTGCGGGTCCAGGACGTGGACGGGAGGGAGCGCCTGCTCACCCGCCGCGAGGTCGAGATCATCCGCTACGCGGCGGACGGCGAGACGAACATCGAGATCGGCCGCCGCCTCGGGGTGTCACCGCTGACCGTGAAGAGCCACCTCGGCCGGATCGGCCGCCGCCTCGGCACCGGCGACCGCGCGAGCATCGTCATGCTGGCACTCCGCGCCGGAGCCATCAGCTGACCGCGGACCCCTTCTTAACGATCGTTCAGCGTGGTAGTCATCCAGTATGACGCGACTCTCGAAGCTCAGCCGCTCGGTCAGCGACCGGGTCGTCATCGTGACCGGCGCCGCGAGCGGCATGGGGCGGGCCACCGCCCACGTCCTCGCCGACGAGGGGGCCCTCGTCGGCATCGTGGACCGGGAACCCGAGGGCCTGGAGAAGGTCGCCGCCGAGCTCCGGGGGGCCGGCGCGCGGGTCCACGCCGTGGTCGCGGACGTGGCGGACCGGGAGGCCCCCGCCGCGGCCGTCGCCGAGATCCGCGACGCGCTCGGGCCGATCGACGCCCTGGTGAACAACGCGGGCGTCAGCATCCACATCCCCTTCACCGACGACGGCTTCGAGGACGCCTGGGCGACGACCCTCGCGGTCAACCTGACCGCACACACCCGCTTCATCCGCGCCGCGCTGGCGGACCTGCAGCGCAACGGCGACGGCCGGATCGTCAACATCGCCTCGACCGAGGGCCTCGGCGCGACGCCCGGCATCGCCCCGTACACCAGCTCCAAGCACGGCGTGATCGGACTGACCCGCTCGCTGGCCGTCGAGCTCGGGAAGAGCGGCGTGACCGTCAACTGCATCTGCCCGGGGCCCATCAACACCGGCATGACCGCCCGGATCCCGGAGGGCGACAAGGCGATCTTCGCCCGGCGCCGGACGGCCCTGCGCCGCTACGGGGACCCGGAGGAGGTCGCGCAGGCCACCGTGTCCCTGCTGCTGCCGGCGTCCTCCTACATCACCGGGGCCACCCTCGTGGTCGACGGGGGGCTGACGATCCGCAACGCGTGAGCCCGCCGGGGCCCGTCCGCCGCGCCGCCCACGTTCCAGGGCCCACCCACGTTCCAGGGCCCACCCACGTTCCAGGGCCCACCCACGTTCCAGGGCTCGTCGTCGTCCGACCCGGCCGGGAGGGCCGGGGGTGGACGGGCTCCTGCTGACGAGCACGCCGCTGCGGACCGGGGACTCGACGTTCGGCCGGACCGTGTGCACGACCGTCACCTACGTGAACGGCCCGGCGGACTCCGCGAACCACAACGGCCTGTTCGACTGGAGCCTGCAGGACCCGTACGGCGCCTCGGTCACCCCGACGCCGTTCGGCAGCGACACGATCCTGAGCGCGGGGGATCTCGCCCCGCGCGGCCGGACCAGCGGGGACGTCTGCGTCGCCGACGACAAGAGCATGACCGGGCAGTTCGTGGTGCTCTACGAGCCGATCACCAGCTTCTCCGCGGCCCGTGCGGCCTGGACGAACACCGTCAGCTGAGCGTGATCAGCTCGAACGCCGTCGCCAGCGTCGCCCCCGGGAGGCGCTCGGCGGCGGCCTCGGCCATGGGCCGCAGGTGCGCCTCCGGCTCGGCCATGTCTCCGGCCAGGGCCGCGAGGTACGCCCGGTGGGCGGCGAGGGAGGCGACGCCACGGGCGAAGTGCTCCCCCACGTCCACGGCGTGCGACGCGCGCGGCGAGGCGGCGGCCGCGACCCAGCGGACCCCGGCCCACGGCTCGCCCAGCTCCGGGAACAACCACCGGTTCCCGGCGTCCCGCGCCGCGTCGAGCACGGCGCGCCCGACGGCGACGTGGTCCGCCATGTTGAGCGATCCACCCGGCCAGGTATCCCGGAAGTTGCCGGTGACCAGCAGCTCCGGGCGGTGCCGGCGGATCGCACCCGCGAGGTCGCGGCGCAGCGGTGTCCCGTACTCGATCAGGCCGTCCGGATGGTCCAGGAACTCCACCGACACCACACCGACCTCCGCCGCGGCGGCCCGTTGCTCGGCCGCCCGCAGCGGCCCGCACTCCGCCGGCGGGAGCGTGTCGATGCCCGCCTCGCCGCGGGTCACCAGCAGGTAGGACACCTCGCGCCCCTCGGCCGTCCAGCGGGCGATCGCGGCGGCACCGCCGTACTCGAGATCGTCCGGGTGCGCCACGACGGCGAGGGCGCGGCTCCAGTCCGTCGGCATCGGCGCATAGGTGTCGGCCACGCCGACGATCCTCTCCCGCGGGCTACGTGGTGGGAAGGGACACGCAGGCGACCCGGTCCCCCGCGGTCCCGGCCTTGCCCGGCTCGGTGCTGGTGGGCTTGGCGTGCACCACCACGGCGTTCGGGCGCGCGTCGCCGGTGAACTCCCAGTCCACCGTGGACGTCGCCGTGGCGTCGCCCTGCGCGTCGGTGGTGACGTCCAGCCACACCTCGTTGCGCGGGTTCGCGAACGCCGGGTCGACGCTCGGGCTCACCGGGTCCTTCTCGTGCTGCACGTGCGGGCCCGAGTCCGCGGGCGCGGGGCCGCAGGTCTTCGCGTGGGCGTGCGCGCCGTACTGCCGGTTCGGGACCAGGCCCGTGAGCTCCAGGGTGACGGTCGACCGGCCGGCCGCCGAGGTGGTGGTGACGTGCACCCCGGCCCCGACGGGCACGAGCGCGACGTCGTAGGTGAGCGCGGGGCCCTCCTCGGCGAAGCTCACGCGCACGTCGGTCGGCGCGGGTGCGGCCGACGTGGCGGCCGGCACCGTCGTCGGCGGGGGGACGGTCCCGGTCATGGTGGACGGCGACACCGAGGGCGCGGTGCACCCCGCGAGTGCGAACGACGCGAGGACGGCGGCGGCACCGAGTGCGCGTGAAACGGACATTCCCGAAGCGTAGCGTGACGATCGGTGACGCTCCGCACGCCCGCCGCGGTCCGTCCCCGCGCGCCGCCCGGCCCCACGCGCGCCCTCCGAC
>JAOZVV010000173.1 GCA_025869365.1 Pseudonocardia sp. | reverse complement strand
GCGGCCGCCCACCGTTCACCAGGCTGACCAACCTCCCTGGACATCACACCTAGGACGTCCGGTACATCCGATCGGGTCGTCCCGGCGCCTCCGTTCGGCCCAGGGCCACCCGGTCGGCGGATACTCCCGAACGGTGATCTCATGATCATCGGCGAGCCGGAGGGTGGCCCCATGGACATGGTGTGGCTGGACGTGCAGATGTGGACCCCGATGCGCGGCCGCATGCACCCGCTCACGACGGTGACGTGCGACGCGCCCGAGCCCGCACCGCGCACCACCGCGGACTGGCAGGCCTGGGCCACCGCCTATCTCGAGATCGTGGCGCAGAAGGACGACTGGCAGCCCGGCCGCTACCACTACACGGCCGAGCTGCGGGACGACGGCGGGCACACGGCCCAGGTCTTCACCCGGGGTCAGTGGGAGTGGCGGACCTGACCCCCGCCTCGTCCGGTGATGAGCCGGGCCAGGGCACGCACATCGCCCGCGATCGTCGCGCCCCTCCGGTGGCGTCCCGAGGGATCGCGGCTGTCCACGCCGTAGCGCGGCGCCGCCAGGGCGATGAGGATCAGCAGGGCGGGGATGACGATCAGCATGGGGTCCATATGAACGATTCTCCTCTCGATTGGCCTTTCCTTACATGGCCAATCCCGGAAGAGTGGACCAGGTGGATCGCGACACACTCGAACGCCGGATCGGCCCGCGCAGCTTCGCGCGACTGCTCGGCTCCTGGCGCCCCGTCGGCGGACGCGGCCTGGCGGCCGCGCTGACCGAACGGGTACGCCTGCTCGTCCTCGACGGCCGGCTGCCACTGGACACCCGGGTGCCGGCCGAACGCGAGCTGGCGACCGCGCTGGACGTCAGCCGCACGACCGTCGCCGCCGCCTACGACACGCTCCGGGCCGCCGGCTTCCTGCACAGCCGGCGCGGCGCGGGCAGCTGGACGAGGATCCCCTCCGGTCCGCCCGGCGGAGCCGACACCCCGACCCCCTTCTCCCCGGTGACGGACGAGAGCCTCTTCGACCTGGCGACCGCCGCCATGCCCTCTCCCAGCGACGTCCTGCGCCGTGCCGCGGCGGGCGCCCTCACGGACCTCGACGCCCACCTCGGGGGCCACGGCTACACCCTCACCGGCCTGCCGGTGCTACGGGCCGCGATCGCCCGCCGCTTCACCGACCGCGGCCTGCCGACGGCCCCGGAGCAGATCCTCGTCACCTCGGGGGCACAACATGCGATCGCCCTGCTCCTCGCCCTGTTCACCGGGCCGGGAGAGCGGGTCGTCGTCGAGCACCCGACGTATCCCAACGCCCTCGACGCGATCCGCGGCCGTGGCTGCCGGCCCGTCCCGGTGGCGCTCGGGCCGGACCCCGGGCGGGCGTGGGACCTCGACCAGCTGACCGCGACCGTCCGGGACACCGCACCGGCGCTCGCCTACCTGATCCCGGAGTTCCAGAACCCCACCGGCGCCGTCATGGGCACCGACGCCCGGGCCGGGGTGGTCGACCTGGCCCGGCGGACCCGGACCCCGCTGATCGTCGACGAGACCCTGGCGGAGCTGCCCCTGGACGTCGAGGCGGCGCTGCCGGTGGCCGCGCACGGGGCGCAGGACGGCTCCTCGGTGATCACGGTCGGCTCCGCCAGCAAGGTCTTCTGGGGCGGTCTGCGGATCGGCTGGATCAGGTCGTCGCCGACGGTCGTACGCAGGCTGGCGGCGCTGCGGCCCTCGCTGGACCTGGGCGGGGCCGTCCTGGACCAGCTCGTCGCGGCCCGGCTCGTCGGCGAGGTCGAGGCGGCGGCCGCGGAGCGCCGCGAGACCCTGCGGACCCAGCGGGACGACCTGCGGGCCCGCCTCGCCGAGACCTTCCCCGAATGGCAGGTCCCGTGTCCCGTGGGCGGGATGAGCCTGTGGGTGGACCTCGGGTCCCCGGTGTCCAGCCTGCTGGCCGGGGCCGCCCGCCGCCAGGACGTGCTGCTCGCGGCCGGCCCGCGGTTCGGCGTGGACGGGGCCTTCGAACGCCGGCTGCGGCTGCCCTACACCCTGCGCCCGGACCGCGTCGCATCCGCGGTCGAGCGGCTGGCACTCGCCTGGCGCACGCTCGGCAGCGCCCCCCACGGTGGCGAGAGCGACCGGATCGCCGTGGCGTGAGCCGTCGCGTGAGAGCGTGACGGGAGAACCGGAGCGGGAGACCGCGGCCCGTGAGTGGTGCAGACCATCGCCCGGGGGCCCGCCCGCCCTCTAGAGTCCAACCGAACGATCGATAAACAAGGAGGACTGGTGACCACACGCAGCGGACCGCTCAGCGGAGTGCGGGTCGTCGAGCTCGCGGGCATCGGCCCCGGGCCCCACGCCGCGATGATCCTGGCCGACCTCGGAGCCGACGTGGTGCGGATCGATCGCCCCGGTGGCCTGCGGATCGGCCCGGACAGCGCGATCGACCCGACCCTGCGCGGGCGGCGCCGGGTGGCCGCGGACCTCAAGTCCCCCGAGGGCCGCGAGGCGGTGCTGCGCCTGGTGGAGAAGGCGGACGTGCTGCTCGAGGGCTACCGGCCGGGCGTCACCGAGCGGCTCGGTGTCGGGCCCGCGGACTGCCATGCCCGCAACCCCAAGCTGGTCTACGGCCGGATGACGGGCTGGGGCCAGGACGGCCCGATGGCCGAGCGCGCCGGGCACGACATCAACTACATCTCCCTCACCGGTGCGCTGCACGCGATCGGCCGGTCCGGGGAACGCCCGGTGCCCCCGCTCAACCTGGTCGGGGACTTCGGCGGCGGGTCGATGCTGCTGGTCATCGGCGTGCTCGCGGCGCTGTTCGAGGCGAGGGGCTCCGGCGAGGGCCAGGTCGTGGACACCGCGATGGTCGACGGCGCGAGCGTGCTGCTCCAGATGGTCTGGTCGATGCTCGAGGCCAAGGTCTGGACGGACGCCCCGGAGAGCAACATGCTCGACGGCAACGCCCCGTTCTACGACACCTACACCTGCGCGGACGGCAGGTACATGGCCGTCGGCGCGATCGAGCCGCAGTTCTACGCGGCCCTGCTCAACGGGCTCGGGATCGACGCCGCGGACCTCCCCCCGCAGATGGAGATCGCGTCCTGGCCCACGATCAAGGCCCGGTTCACCGAGGTGTTCGCCACCAAGAGCCGGGACGAGTGGACCGCGATCTTCGCGGACACGGACGCCTGCACCACCCCGGTTCTCGCGTTCGGCGAGGTCGCCGCGCATCCGCACATGGCGGCCCGTTCCACGATCGTCAGCCCGGACGGCGTCGCACAGGCTGCCCCCGCCCCGCGCTTCTCCCGCACCGCCACCGAGGTCCCCGCCCAGGCGAAGGCCGCGGAGGACGTGGACTCCGTCCTCGCGGCCTGGGCCTGACCCACCCGCGCGCAGCAGAACGCCCCCGTCGCGCTGCGACGGGGGCGTTCTGACGTGCTGTGGAGATCAGACCCGGCGGATCAGGCCGACGGCTCGTCCACCAGGAGGTTGCGGGTCCGGTTCGGGTCGATCTGGATGCCCGGGCTCGTGGTGGTGGAGACGGTGATCTTCTTGATGTAGCGGCCCTTGGCGGCCGACGGCTTGGCGCGCAGGATCTCGTCCAGCGCCGCGCCGTAGTTCTCCACCAGCTTCTCGGCGTCGAAGGACGACTTGCCGATCACCAGGTGCAGGTTGGCCTGCTTGTCCACGCGGAAGTTGATCTTTCCGCCCTTGATCTCGTTGACGGCCTTGGTGACGTCCGGCGTCACGGTGCCCGTCTTCGGGTTCGGCATCAGGCCACGCGGGCCGAGGATGCGGGCGATGCGGCCGACCTTGGCCATCTGGTCCGGCGTCGCGATCGCGGCGTCGAAGTCCAGCCAGCCGCCCTGGATCCGCTCGATCAGGTCCTCGGCGCCGACGACGTCCGCACCGGCGGCCTCGGCCTCGGCGGCCTTGTCCCCGATGGCGAACACGATGACGCGGGCGGTCTTACCGGTCCCGTGAGGCAGGTTCACGGTCCCGCGGACCATCTGGTCCGCCTTGCGCGGGTCGACGCCCAGCCGCATCGCGACCTCGACGGTCGCATCCGTCTTGGTGCTCGCGATCTCCTTGGCCAGGGTCGCGGCCTCGAGCGGCGTGTAGAGCCGGTCCGCGTCGATCTTCTCCGCCGCCAGGCGGTAGACCTTGCTGCGCTTTGCCATTGCTGTCCTCATGATTCCCCGGACGACAGGACCGTCCGGAAGGTCAGGTCGTGGTGCGAACCGCGCTCGGCTCTCCCACGCTCTCTGGGTGTATCGGTACCGCGGTGGATCGGGTGTCGAGGGCTCAGCCCTTGACGGTGATCCCCATGGACCGGGCGGTGCCGGCGATGATCTTCGCGGCCTGGTCCAGGTCGTTCGCGTTGAGGTCCCGCAGCTTGGTCTGCGCGATCTCGCGAACCTGGTCCATGGTGACCGACGCGACCTTCTTGACGTGCGGCTCGCCCGAGCCCTTCTCGACACCGGCGGCCTTGAGCAGCAGCCGGGCGGCGGGCGGGGTCTTGAGCTCGAAGGTGAACGAGCGGTCCTCGTACACCGAGATCTCGACCGGCACCACGTCGCCACGCTGCGACTCGGTGGCCGCGTTGTAGGCCTTGCAGAACTCCATGATGTTCACGCCGTGCTGGCCCAGGGCCGGCCCGACCGGCGGCGCGGGAGTGGCCGCGCCGGCCTTGATCTGGAGCTTGATGATCGCGGAGAGCTTCCGCTTCTTGGGGGGCATCTCATTTTCCTCGTTCGTCGGTGCGCAGCATGGCTACTGCGCGCGCCGCGGACCTGCCTCCGCGGCGGAGGTTCGTGGAGGTCAGATCTTGGAGACCTGACTGAAGGCCAGCTCGACGGGCGTCTCACGGCCGAAGATGGACACGAGCACCTTCAGCTTCTGCGCGTCGACGTTGACCTCGTTGATCGTGGCCGGGAGCGTCGCGAACGGACCGTCCATGACGGTGACCGACTCGCCGACCTCGAAGTCGACCTCGACGGTGCCGCCGCCCCGGCCGGCGGAGCCACCACCGGACCCGGCCGCGGCGGCCTTGTCCTTGGCGGGCTCCTCCTTGGGCAGCAGGAACTTCAGCACCTCGTCGACGGTCAACGGCGACGGACGCGAGGTCGCGCCGACGAAGCCCGTGACACCCGGCGTGTTGCGGACGGCGCCCCACGACTGGTCGTTGAGCTCCATGCGCACCAGGATGTAGCCGGGCAGCACCTTGCGCTGCACCTGCTTGCGCTGGCCGTTCTTGATCTCGGTGACCTCTTCGGTGGGCACCTCGACCTGGAAGATGTAGTCCTCGACGTCCAGGGTCTGCACCCGGGTCTCGAGGTTGGTCTTCACCTTGTTCTCGTAGCCGGCGTAGGAGTGCACGACGTACCAGTCGCCGGGGGCGCGGCGCAGGGCCTGACGCATCTCCTCGACGGGGTCGAGCTCCTCGGCCGGCTCCTCGTCGGCGACCTCGGCGACGGGCTCCGCCTCGGCGTCCTCGGTCCCGGCCTCCTCGTCGGTGGCCTCGACCGTCTCGGCCGCGGCACCGGGGGTCTCGACGTCCTCGTCCTCCGTGTAGGAGTCCGAGGCGGCGTCCGCGCCGTGCGCGGCCTCCACGTCGGCCTCCTGGACGGGGGTGGTGTCCTCTGCGGCGTCGTCGGTGTCCGGGGTGGCGTCGATCAGGGCGTCGTTCGCCTCGATCTCGCTCTCGGTCAGCCGCTGGCCGCCGTCTGGGGAGGTCACGTGCGTCTCGCTTCCTTCGTCACGTCGTGCTCTGTGTGGTGGGTCTTCTCCGGGTGAGCGGGCTCAGGTGCCGAACAGGAACAGCACGCCCTGCCCGAACACCCAGTCCAGCAACGACACCAGAGCCACCATGAACGACACGAAGACGAGCACGACGATCGTGTAGGTCACGACCTGCTTGCGCGTGGGCCAGATGACCTTGCGCAACTCCGCGACGACCTCGCGGATGAACCGCACCAACCGGCTGAAGACCGAGGCCTTGCCCTCGGTACGACCGTCCCGCGACGGCGTCGGACGACCCTTGCGAGGCGTGGCCACCGCGCCAGCGCCGGTGGACGCCGGGGACACGCGCTTGCCCCGTCGGTCCGCGGCGGTGCTCGGACGTTCCCGCCCGGGCTGCTCCGGCTCCTCGCTCACGTTCTGAGTCCTCCAGCTGCGGGTGCGCCTGGGGCGCGCCCACTCGTCCGAACTGTTCCGTACTCGTCCTCGTCCGTCATGCCGTCCACGGAGGCACCTACCGCGAATGTTGCAGGGGTGACAGGACTTGAACCTGCAACCTGCGGTTTTGGAGACCGCTGCTCTGCCAATTGAGCTACACCCCTACGCGTCCCGCGACGCCCGGGGACGTATGCGGAACAGGCACACCTGAACTACCGGCGTGCCCGGCTAGGAGCAGTCTACCCTCACGCCGGACGGGGCCGGACGCGGGACCCGGCCGGGTGCCCGCGGTGCGAAACCCGCTGGCGGGAGCGTACGCCGGGTGCGCGAGACTGAGGACATGGCCACAGCTACGACGGCAGGGACTGCCCACGCAACGAAGCCCAGGATCTCGGCCCGGATCGGCGGCATCGCCGAGTCCGCCACGCTCGCGGTCGACGCCAAGGCCAAGGCACTCAAGGCGGAGGGCCGCCCGGTCATCGGGTTCGGCGCCGGCGAGCCGGACTTCCCGACGCCGCCGGCGATCGTCGAGGCCGCTCAGGCCGCGGCGGCGGACCCGAAGAACCACCGCTACTCCCCCGCCGGGGGGCTCCCCGAGCTCAAGGCCGCGATCGTGGCGAAGACGAAGCGGGACTCCGGCTACGAGATCGCCGCGAACCAGGTGCTCGTCACCAACGGCGGCAAGCAGGCCGTGTACCAGACCTTCGCGACGCTGCTGGACCCGGGCGACGAGGTCATCCTCCCCGCCCCGTACTGGACGACCTATCCGGAGGCGATCGCCCTCGCCGGCGGCGTGTCCAAGGTCGTCGTGACCGGGCCGGACCAGGACTACATGCCGAGCGTCGAGCAGCTCGAGGCCGCGCGCACCGAGAACACCAAGGTGCTGCTGTGGTGCTCGCCGTCGAACCCCACCGGCGCCGTCGCCTCCCGTGAGCTCACCGAGGCCGTCGGCCGCTGGGCCGTCGAGCACGGGATCTGGGTCGTGACGGACGAGATCTACGAGCACCTCGTCTACGACGGCGCCGAGGTCGTCTCCATGCCGGTGGCCGTGCCCGAGCTGGCCGAGCAGTGCGTCGTCCTCAATGGCGTCGCCAAGACCTACGCGATGACCGGGTGGCGGGTGGGCTGGATGATCGGCCCGACGGACGTCATCAAGGCGGCGACGAACCTGCAGAGCCACCTGTCGTCGAACGTCGCGAACGTGTCCCAGCGCGCGGCGGTGGAGGCGCTCACCGGCTCCCTGGACGAGGTGGCGGAGATGAAGACCGCGTTCGACCGGCGCCGGCGCCTGATCGTCGAGCTGCTCTCGGCGATCCCGGGCGTCGAGTGCCCGACGCCGAAGGGGGCGTTCTACGCCTACCCGGACGTGCACGGGCTGTTCGGCAAGGAGATCCGCGGGCAGAAGATCGAGACCAGCCTGGACCTGGCCGCGGCGGTGCTGGAGCACGCCGAGGTCGCGGTCGTCCCGGGCGAGGCCTTCGGCACCCCGGGCTTCTTCCGCCTGTCCTACGCCCTGGGGGACGAGGACCTGCGCACCGGCGTCACCCGCATGGGCGCCCTGCTGGCCGAGGCGAAGTAGCCCCGACGCGCGGACGAGGGGCGGGCACCGGATCGGTGCCCGCCCCGTCGTTCCTGCCTACTTGTCGGTGTCGGCCAGATCCGCCAGGGCGGCCGCACGCCTCGCGTACTTCCACTTGCCGAGATCGCCGATCGTCTTGATCCCGAGGGCCGCGAGCTGCTCGTCGTGCTTCTCGGTGAGTCCCTCGAGAGCCGATGGTGGAGCGGCCAGGATCTCCGCGGCCGTCTTGTCCTCCCACGCCTTGTCCACGAGCTTGCCGAACTTCACGCTGAACCTCCCGGAGTCGAGATGTGCGGTGTGATCTGCAGCATCTCGACATCGGGGGATTGCGGCAACCGAGGCACGCCGGACGGGTGACCCGCGCGCCCGACGGCTCAGGAAGGCAGGCGGACCTCGGCCGAGGCTCGGCCGAGCACGGTCTTGCCGTCGAACTTCGCGGTGATGTCCACCCGGGCGATGCGCGCGCCGTCCGATTCGGTGACCTCACCGACCACGCCGGTGATGTCCACCAGGGCGCCCTCGTCGTCGTCCGGGACGAGAACCGGGCGGGTGAAGCGGACGCCGAACGTCCGGATCGCGGTGGGGTCCCCGATCCAGTTCGTGACGAGCCGGCCCGCGGTGGCCATGGTCAGCATCCCGTGGGCGATGACGCCGGGCAGCCCCGCGCCGGTGGCGATGCGCTCGCTCCAGTGGATCGGGTTGAAGTCCCCGGAGGCACCGGCGTAGCGGACCAGGTCCGCCCGGGTGAGATGCACCTGCAGCGCGGGGAGCTCGTCCCCCTTGGCGATGTCGCTCATGACTGCGCCTGGGTGACGAGGAGCGCGGTCGTGGTGGCGACCGGGGTGTCCGCGGAGTCCACGATCTCGCAGCGGACCGTCAGCATGTGACTGCCGGCGCGGCTCCGGAGATCGTCGACGACGACCGTGGTGAAGAGTTCGTCCCCGGCGTGGATCGGCCGGTGGAACGTGATGCGCTGGTCACCGTGGACCATGCGCGTGTAGTCCCACCCGAAGGCGGGATCACGGAGGAACGCCTCGAGCAGCGGCATGGTGAAGGACACCGAGAAGGTCGGCGGAGCGACCAGATCGGGGTGTCCGGCTGCTCGGGCGGCCTCGACATCGTGAAAGATCCGCGCGTCGTCACCGATGGCGGTGGCGAACTCGCGGATCTTCTCCCGGCCGACCTGGAACGGGCCGGCGGTCGGGAGCGAGCGGCCGACGTAGGACTCGTCGGGCACGCGTCAGCGGGTCTCGCGGTGCGCCCGGTGCGTCTTGCAGTTCGGGCAGAACTTCTTGACCTCGAGGCGGTCGGGGTCGTTGCGCCGGTTCTTCTTGGTGATGTAGTTCCGGTGCTTGCACTCCTCGCAGGCCAGCGTGATCTTGGGCCTAACGTCGGTGGCCTTGCCCATCGGAGGTGCCTCCCAGCAGGTACTTCAAAAGTCAGATCGGTGTGGTAGCGGCGGCCGGACTTGAACCGGCGACACAGCGATTATGAGCCGCTTGCTCTACCGACTGAGCTACGCCGCCATGCGAAGCCCGTCACTGCCGCTTCGCTGGAGCCCCTTTACGGAATCGAACCGTAGACCTTCTCCTTACCATGGAGACGCTCTGCCGACTGAGCTAAAGGGGCGGCATGGCCTTCCCGACGAGTTCGACTGCTTCTCCCCGGTGGGCCTCGACAAGACTACACAACCTCGCACACGGTACCGAAATCCGGGGGTGGACCTTCCCGTTCGGGCTGGTCACGGGGGGTGCCGGGACGTGCAGCGCCCCGCCACGGGTCGCGGCCCCGTCCCGGGCCCGGCACCCCCGTGGGCGCGCCGGGCCGGGCCGGGACCTCCCCTGCGATCCCGGGCGTCAGACCTTCTCCCCCGTGGCACGGATCCGGGCCACGGCGGCCTCGACGCCGATCCGGTCCACCGTCCTGATCCCCTTCACCGAGAGCCGGAGCCGGACGAACCGACGCTCCGACGCCAGCCAGTAGCGGCGGGACTGCACGTTCGGGTCGAACCGGCGTGCGGTACGCCGGTTCGAGTGGGACACGGTCCGCCCGAAGCCCGGCTCGCGGCCGGTCAGCCGGCATCTGCGGGACACGGCCGTCACCCCCGCCCGGCGTGCGGGTAGGGCAGCAGCGCCATCTCGCGCGCGTTCCGGATCGCGACGGCCACCTGCCGCTGCTGCTGCGGCGTCAGCCCCGTCACCCGGCGGGCGCGGATCTTGCCGCGGTCGGAGATGAAGGTGCGCAGCAGCGCGGCATCCTTCCAGTCCACCTCGGTGATCCGCCGCTGGTGCAGCGGGTTGACCTTCCTGCGCAGCGGACGACCGGTGCGCTCCGGGCGAGGTGCCACGTCAGCGCTCCTCGCGGAAGTCGACGTGCCGGCGGACCGCCGGATCGTACTTGCGCAGGACCATCCGGTCCGGGTCGCTGCGCCGGTTCTTGCGGGTCACGTAGGTCGTGCCGGTGCCCTCCGTCGAGCGCAACCGCACGATCGGCCGGAGCTGGTTGCGGGCCATGCCACCCTCCTCGTCAAACGACATTGATTTTCATTTACAGTAACAGCAGGCTGAACCCCCGTGTTCCCGTCCCCGCAGAAGGAGAACCCCGTGCCCCCTCCCACCGAGCTGCTCGTCCTGGCCGGGCTGCCGCCCACCGGCGTCGAGCGGACGATCCTCCGCATCCTCGCGGCGGACCCCGAGGCCGTCGTGCTGCACCACGACCTGCGCGACGTCGCCTCGGGCACCGTCCACCGTCGTGTCCGAGGCCCCGGAACGGACACCTGGACGGACCTGCACCTCACCCACGGCTGCGTCTCCTGCACGCTGCGGGAGGACCTGTTGCCGCAGCTCAGGGCGCTGGCCGGAACGGTGCGCCGGGTCGTGCTGCACCTCGATCCGGCGCTGGAGCCCGAGCAGGTCTGCTGGGCGCTGCGGCACGTCCTCGTCGACGGCGTCGTGCTCACCGACCTCGTGGACCTGCGCGGCGTCCTCACCGTCGTCGACGCCCGGACCTGGCTCGACGACGCGGCCGGCGACGGCCCCGTCCGGGACCGGGGGCTCGCCGAGCTGCCGGACGACGAGCGCACGCTCGCCCAGGTGGCCGTCGGCCAGGCGGAGTTCGCGGACCTGATCGTGCGGACCGGCAGCGCCGAGGCCTGGGAGCTCGCCCGCCTCGACGCCGTCCTGGCCAGGCTGGCGCCCGCCGCGGCGCGGATCCCGCTCGCCGAGCTGGACGCGGCCGTCCTCGACCTCGACGACCTGCCCGCGGCCGCACGGCGCGGCGTCCCGGACGACGTCCACGGCCCCCTGCTCCGCGGCGCACCTCCGCTGACGCCGGACTGCGGTGTCCGGCTGCACGTGTTCTCCGCACGTCGCCCCTTCCACCCGGGGCGGCTCCACGACGCGATCGACCTGCTCCTGGACGGGGTGGTGCGCACCCGTGGACGGATCTGGCTCGCCACCCGCCCGGACGACGTGTTGTGGGTCGAGTCCGCGGGCGGCGGGCTGCGCGTCGGGCATGTCGGCGAATGGCTCGCGGCGCAGGAGGCCGACGCGTGGGAGCACGTCCCCCGGGAACGGCGCGCGCTGGCCGCCCTCGGCTGGCACCCGGACTTCGGCGACCGCGCCCAGGACCTGGTCGTCCTGGCCCACGACCTCGACGCGGACGGGATCGACGTCCTCGACACCGCCCTGCACGGCGCTCTCCTGACCGACGACGAGCTGGCCGGCGGCCCGGCCGCCTGGCGGGTCCTGCCCGACCCCTTCGGCTGGTGGCACACCGATCCCTGCGAGCCGACGGCCGATCTCTCGGCGACGACCGACCACCTGCCCGACCACCTGCCCGGGCACCGCGCCGGGGAGACACCCTGATGGCCGTCCCGAAGGGCCGCACGTCCCCCTCGAACACCCGCAGCCGGCGGGCGAACCGGAAGGCCGAGCGCCCGGACCCGGTCCCCGTCGCGGTGGACGGGCGGCGACACCTGGTGCCGCGACGGCTGGTGAAGGCCTGCGCGCGGCCTCCTGAGGCCCTGAGCGGGGACCCCTTACCCCACTCCCGACGGCCGGGGTCCGCGGACGACGTGATCGCCCGATGCCGGGAGGAGGGCCTCAGCGCGAGTCTCGACGACATGACGACCGAGTACTTCCTCCAGTCCGAGATCGCCGACCGCCGCCGGGCCATGCTCGCGGACGCCGCACGCTCCCGCCTGGTCGCCCTGGCCCGTGCCGCGCGGGCGGCCACCCGGCGCCCGCAGCCCCCGGCGCCCATCGCCCCGCAACTCGCGCGGAATCGTCGGGGTGCCGTGCAAACATGACCACCGTGCCGAGACCGGGGGTCGGGATCGGCCTGGTCGGCCGTCGCGCCGAGCGGGCCGCGCTGACCGCTGCGCTGGCCCGTTCCCGGTCCGGTACGGCGTGCGGGGTGCTGCTCGGCGGGGACGCCGGCGTGGGCAAGTCCCGGCTGGCCGGTGAGCTCCTCGACGAGGCCCGGCCGGCGACGCTGGTGCTCGTCGGCCGCTGCATCGACGCCGCCGAGTCCGCACTGCCCTACCTGCCGTTCACCGAGGTGGTCGGCAGCCTCCTGGCGGCCCGCCCGGAGCTGGCCGAGAACAGCCCCGAGCTCCTGCGGCTGAGCCCCACCGGACATCCGGACGCCCGCGCCCGGGAGGAGCGGGAGCTCGGACAGCTCCGGATCTTCGACGCCGTGCTCTCCGGGTTGGAGGCGGCGGCCGAGCGGCTGCCCGTGCTCCTGCTGCTGGAGGACCTGCACTGGGCGGACCGGTCCACCCGGGACCTGCTGACCTTCCTGCTCTCCAGGCTGGACGACCAGCGGCTGATGGTCCTGGCCACCTACCGCACGGACGACCTGCACCGGCGCCATCCGCTGCGGCCGGCGCTGTCGGAGCTCGTCCGGCTGCCCGCGGTCGAGCGGCTCGAGCTGGGCCCGCTGCCCCCGGCGGACGCCGTCGAGCTCGTCGAGCGGCTGGGCGGGGACCTGCTCGGCGAGACCGACGCCTTCGAGCTGGCCCGGCGCAGCGAGGGGAACGCGTTCTTCGCCGAGGAACTCGTCACCGCGTGGGACGACTCGGGCTCCCCCGGCGAGCTCTCCGGCGCGCTGTCGGACGTGCTGCTCGCGCGCATCGAACGCCTCCCGGCGCAGGTCCAGCAGGTGATACGCGCGGCGTCCGTGGCCGGGCGACGGGTGCGGCACGACCGGCTGGGCGCGATCTGCGCCCAGGGGACGGACGGGCTGGACGTCGACGCGCTGGAGGCCGCGCTGCGCGAGGCGATCACCCGGCACGTGCTGGTCGCCGAGTCCGGACCGGGGTACGCCGAGGGCTACTCGTTCCGGCACGCACTGCTCCGCGAGGCCGTCTACCACGACCTGCTCCCCGGGGAGCGGAGCCGCCTGCACGGCCGCTATGCCGCGCTGCTGTCCTCGGCACCGGACGAGCCGGGCGCCGCCGCCGAGCTGGCCCGGCACGCCCTCGCCGCGCACGACCTGCCGCGGGCCCTCGACGCGTCGGTGCGGGCTGCACGGGAGGCCGATCGCCAGGGTGCGCCGGCGGAGGTGCTGGTGCACGCCGAACGGGCCGTCGGGCTCTGGCCCGCGGTGCCGGACCCCGAGCAGGTCACCGGCACGGACGAGGTCCAGGTGACGCTGGCCGCGGCCTGGTCCGCGAGCGCCACCGGGGACCCGGACCGGGGGGTCGCCCTGGCGCGGCGGGCGGTGCAGCTGGTGGATCCGGAGGAGGACCCGCACCGCGCCGCGGACGTCCGGGTGCGGCTGGCGATGCGACTGCTGGACCGCAACGACTACGGGGACGAGCCGCTCGCCGTCGCCCGCGAGGCGGTCGCCCTGCTGGCGCGCGAGCCGGCGTCCGCGGACCGGGCCTGGGCACACGCCGTGCTGGCGCGGGCGTGCTGGCGGGCGGACGAGGTGGACGAGATGCGGGCCGAGGCCGAGGAGGCCCTGCAGATCGCCCGCGCCGCGGCAGCCCTGTTCCGGGCCCGTTCCGGGGACCCGGAGGAACCCGGGCCGCACGACGATCCGCACGACATCGCGGCGGCGGAGACGGATGCGCTGATCACACTCGCGGTCTCGGAGGAGCACGCGGGGCGCACCGAGCACTCGCGGGCCCTGCTGTCCGAGGCCCTGCCGCTGGCCCGGGGTTCCGGGAACGTCGGCGTCGAGCTGCGGATCTTCTACAACCGCGGCATCTCGTTCCTGGACGAGACGCGGTTGGCCGAGGCCGCGGCCGAGTTCGCCGCGGCGGAGCAGCGGACCGCGGAGACCGGCTCCACCTGGAGCGCGTACGGGATGGACCTCCGGGTGGCCCACGTGATCACCCTCTTCATGGCGGGCGAGTGGGACGCCGCGGAGCGCACCGCCCGGCTCGGCGGGGCCTCGGTGTCCGCGACGGTCGCGGGCCGGCTCGCCGCCGCGGGCCTGCTCGTGGAGATCGCCCGCGGCCGTGACGTCGAGGCGCGGTGGGCCGAGCTCGTCGCGATGGACACCCACGACGACCAGGTGCTCCTGCTGATCGGGCGCGCGGGCGCCGAGTCCGCGCTCTGGCGCGGCGAGCCGGCGGAGGCCGCCCGGCGGATCGACCGGACGCTGACCCGGCTGCGCCGCGTCTTCACCCTGGACCTCGCCGAGATCATGCTCTGCGGGCTGGGCCTCGCCGGGCGGGCCGAGCTGGACCGGTCCGCGGAGAACCTGGCCGCGGCGGACGCGCTGGCGGCCGCGGCCGAGAACGTCGCGGCGAACGGGATGCCCCGGGCCGGGACGCTCGGGCCCGAGGGCCGGGCGTGGCTCGCCCAGGTCCGCGCGGAGCTCGGCCGGGTACACGGCCGATCGGACCCGCAGGCCTGGGCCGTGGTCGTGGAGGCGTTCGCGTTCGATGCCCACCGGCAGGCGATCGCTCGCCTCCGCCGGGCGGAGGCGCTGGTCGACGCCGCGGTCGACACCGGCCGCGACCGTGCGGACGGGCGGGCCGGGGCCACCGCGTTGCGCGAGGACGCGACGGCGGATCTCCGGGCGGCACTCGAGGCGGCGGAGAGGCTCGGCGCCGCTCCGCTGGCCACCGCGGTCCGGGGGTTCGCCGCCCGCTCGGGGTTGCGGCTCGCCCCGGCCGCGCCCGCCTCGGACGGCCCGTTCACCCCGCGGGAGCGGGCCGTCCTCGCGCTGGTGGCCGGTGGCCGGACGAACCGCCAGGTCGGCGAGGAGCTCTTCATCAGCGAGAAGACGGTCAGCGTGCACCTGTCCCGGGTGATGGCGAAGCTCGGCGCGGCCAGCCGCACGGAGGCCGTCTCGCTCGCCCACGAACGTGGCCTCCTCGCCGCGGGACCGGGCGCGGACGTTCCCTGAGTGACCGTTCGGTAACTATGCTCGGAGCGGGCCGGTCGCCCTCGGCCGGCGGGAGGGACGACACCGATGTCGACGACCGAACGACCGCCCGACGCCGCCGCCGCGCCGCGACCGGACCTGTCCGATGTCGAGGGTTTCTGGACCGTGCCGATCCCGGAGCGGGCGGCCGCGTTCGCCCGGCTGCGGAGAGACGAGCCGATCCCCTTCTACCCCGAGCCGCAGCTCACCTACGCCCCCCAGGGGCCCGGTTACCACGCCCTGACCAGGCTCGACGACGTCGTCGAGGCCAGCCGGAACCCGCAGATCTTCCGCTCGGGCAGCGGTTCGACCTCCGTGGTGGACCTGCCGCCGGAGTTCAACGAGTTCTTCGGCTCGATGATCAACATGGACGACCCCCGGCATGCCCGGCTCCGTCGCATCGTCTCCCGGGGTTTCACCCCGCGCCGCCTCGCGCAGCTCACCGAGGACGTCGAGCGGTCCGCCCGGCAGATCGTGGACGACGTGATCGACGCGGGCGAGTGCGACGCGGTCACCCAGATCTCCGCCAGGCTCCCGCTGAAGATCGTCTGCGACATGATGGGCGTCCCGGCGAGCCAGTACGACTTCGTCTTCGACCGCTCCAACGTCATCCTCGGTGCCGCGGACCCGGAGTACGTGCCGGATGCGGACAACATCCTCGCCGCGCTGCTCGGCGCCGGTGCGGACCTCGCCGGCCTGATGAAGGAGCTCGGCGAGGAGCGCACGAAGAACCCGACGGACGACGTCACGTCCGCACTGGTCAACGCCGAGATCGACGGCGAGCGGCTCACCCCGGAGGAGCTGGCGAGCTTCTTCGTGCTGCTCGTCGTCGCGGGGAACGAGACCACCCGCAACGCCATCAGCTGGGGCATCAACCTGCTCACCGAGCACCCCGAGCAGCGCGACATCTGGTTGGCGGACATCGACGGCGTCACCCCCACCGCGGTCGACGAGATCGTCCGCTGGGCGTCACCGGTGATCTTCATGCGGCGCACGCTGGAGACGGATGCGGTGCTCGGCGGCAAGGAGCTCGGCGCCGGGGAGAAGGTGCTGCTGCTCTACTGGGCCGCGAACCGCGATCCCGAGCACTTCACGAACCCGGACGGTTTCGACGTCCGGCGCTCCCCGAACCCGCACGTCGGGTTCGGCGGTGCCGGCCCGCACTACTGCCTCGGCGCGCACCTCGCCCGCCGCGAGATGTCGGTGATGTTCCGCGAGCTGCTCACCCGGATCCCGGACATCCACGTGACGGGTGAGCCGGAGCGGCTGCGGTCGATGTTCATCAACGGCATCAAGCACCTGCCGGTCGCCTTCACACCCGGTGGCGCGCGGTGAGGCCGTGCGGGGAGGCCGTGCGGTGAGGTCACCGGACCTCTCTCGGAACCCGATCGGGTGACAACCGGCTAACGACAGCGGGTAGTCGAGCGATGACCCGAGCGTAGGGACTCCGCCGAACGGTCCAGGGATCCTCTACACCGATCGCCGGAGCGGCGGTCACTGCTCGCGAGGAGACGGGGATCCGAGATGACGGTGCCGACGACGTCGCCGCAGCACGCCGCGGCGGACGCACCGGTGATCCCGGGTCCGCGACACGCTCTGCGAGCCGTCCCGCCCGCGGGCCTGCCGGAGCAGCGCGTCCCGAGCCGTCGCAGGCCGCCGGCCACGGCCTGGGCCGTGGTCGGCCGCCTGGGCAGCGTCGTGACGCTCCTGGCCATGCTCGTCCTCGCCGCCGCCGTGAGCACGGCCGTGAACGGGAGTGGCCTGAGCGGGATCCGCCCGGGCGGGGCCGAACCCGCGTCGAGCATCACCGATCCCGCGCACTGATCCGGCATCCGGGGCCGCTCCGGGGAACACGGGGAGCCGGGCCGTACAGCCGGTCAGGGCGTCGGGGGCGGGATCGCCCGGGTCGGGGATCGCCCGGGTCAGGGCGACCTGGTCAGATCGACCGGGTCAGATCGACCGGGTCAGGCCGCGACCTCGGCCTGGTTCAGGGGCGTCTTGAGGACGTGGTCCACCAGGCGCATGACCAGTTGGCCGCCGCCGAGGCGGTAGCCGAACTCCTCCCAGGTGAGCAGCTCCCGCGACAGCATCTCGCCCACGGGACCCGGGTACAGCCGGGTCACGCGGAACGCCGCTGCGCGCAGGCGCATCTTCTCGTGGTGGTCCATGGGTACGGGACTCATTCCGCTACCTCCGTGGCGTGGAACTACGGTCGGCGCGCGCTCGCCGTTGAGTCGCCATCCGAGGCGTCCATCGTGACGCACCACGTTGTCCACCCGGTTTCAGGATACCCGAGAGTGACGAGTCTCTCACTCTGGGAGAACACTCCGTGCGTGATCCGCTACCGGGCGCCGCTCGCCGGGCCGCGGGCCGTGCGCTGACCCGACCGGGCTTCCGCGCGGAGCAGCCACCTAGGTTTGGCGCCATGAGCACGACACCGACTACACCGACGACCCGCACCACCGACGTCCTGTGGGCGGACATCGCGGACATCTACGCCGCGGTCCTGGACCACCCGTTCGTCACCGGACTCACCGACGGGACCCTGCCGCACGCCGCGTTCCGGCACTACATCGTCCAGGACGCCCACTACCTGCGCGGTTACGCGAAGGCGCTGGCGATCTGCGCGGCGAAGGCGCCCGACGAGCACCAGCTGGCGATGTTCGCCGAGCATGCGGGCGGGGCGGTCGCGGCCGAGCAGGAGTTGCACGCGGACCTGCTCGGCGGGCTCGGGCTCACCGCGGAGCAGGCCGCGGCCGAGCCGGTCGCCCCCGCGACCCGCGCGTACGTCAGCTACCTGCTGGCGACGGCCTACGCGGGCTCGTACGCGGAGGCCGTCGCGGCCGTGCTCCCCTGCTACTGGATCTACGCGCGGGTCGGCGAGCACCTGTTGGCGAAGGGCTCACCGGACCCGCTCTACGCACGCTGGATCAGCACCTACGGCGGCGGGGACTTCCAGGCCGTCGTCGACGCCGTCCTCGCGGTGACGGACCGGATCGGCGACGGCCTCTCCGAGGGGGAGCTCACGCGGGTGCGGGAGCACTTCACGACGACGTCGCGCTACGAGTGGATGTTCTGGGACGCCGGCTACCGCCAGGAGCGCTGGCCCGTCTGAGCGGCGCCGGGTCCGGGGTCAGCGCCGGTCGAGGCTGTCCGGGATGAGCAGGTGCAGCACGAACCCGACCACCGCCACGATCACCGCACCCCAGAAGCCGGGCCAGAACCCGTCGACGGTGAACCGGAGGCCGAGGTTGCTGCTCAGCGTCCCGACCAGCCAGAACAGCAGGGCGTTCACGATCAGCCCGAAGAGCCCGAGGGTCAGCACGTAGAGCGGGCAGCTCAGCACCTTGATCACCGGTTTGATCACCGCGTTGACGATGCCGAAGATCAGCGCGACGACGACGAGCGTGCCCACCCGGGCAGCGGTCGTCGAGCCGCCGAGGGAGATGCCGTCGACCAGGATCGTGGCGATCCACAGGGCGATCGCCACCACGACCACCCGGATCGCGAAGGCCAGCACGGGCGATCCCGGGCGCTCCGTGTACGTCATCGGTCCACCACCGCCTGGGTGACGAGCGTCCGCAGCTGCGGACGGATCGGATAGGTGCTCGACGGCATCAGCTGCGTCATGAAGACCCCCGTGATGTCCTCGACCGGATCGACGTAGAAGGCGGTGCTGGCCAGGCCGCCCCAGGCGAACTCGCCGACGCTGCCGAGCTGCTTGCCCGCCGCCGGGTCGATCATCACCGAGAACCCGAGCCCGAACCCGACACCCTGGAACGCGGACTCGGCGAAGATCGGCCGCCCGAACGAGTCCAGGTCCGCGTTGCCGGGCAGGTGGTTGCTGGTCGCGTAGTCCAGGGTGCGCGGTCCGAGGATCCGGACGCCGTCGAGCTCACCGCCGCCCGCGAGCATCTGGGTGAAGCGGTGGTAGTCGTGCAGCGTCGAGGCGAGGCCGCCGCCGCCGGAGAGGAACGTGGGCTCCCGCGTGATCGCGTCCCCCATCGCCCCGCTGCGGACGAGGCCGCCACCGGGTTTCGGCGCGTACAGGCTCGCGAGCCGGGAGAGGTCCTCCGGTGTGCTCACGTGGAACGTCGTGTCCGTCATCCCCAGCGGGTCGAGGATCCGGTCCGCGAAGAACGCGTCCAGGGTCTGCCCGGAGGCGACCTCGACGACGCGGCCGAGCACGTCCGTCGCGACGGAGTAGTTCCATTCGGTGCCCGGCTGGAACAGCAGCGGGATGCTCGCGTAGCCCTCGCAGGCGGTCGCGAGGTCCTGGCCGCGGGGCACCCCGAACTCGTAGCCCTTGCCGCGGTACATCTCGTCCACGGGGTGGGCGTGATGGAAGCCGTAGGTGAGGCCCGAGGTGTGGGTGAGCAGGTGCCACACGCGGATCGGCTCGGTGGCCGCCTCGGTGCCGGGGTTGAGCGCGGAGCCCGACCGGTAGACCCGCATGTCCGCGAACGCCGGGATGTAGCGGGAGATCGGGTCCGTCAGCTCGAGCGCGCCCTCCTCCCAGAGCATCAGCGCCGCGACCGACGTGATCGGCTTGGTCATCGAGTAGATGCGCCAGATCGTGTCGTCGGTGACGGGGAGGTCGGCCTCGACGTCCCGTAGCCCGTACTGACCCAGGTGGACGATCTTGCCGCGGCGGGCGATCGCGAGGGAGTAGCCGGCGAGCTTCCCGTCGTCCACGTAGCGCTGGAAATGGGGGTCGATCCGGCCGAGCCGGGCGGCGTCCATGCCGACCTCGGCGGCCTCCGCCTCGATCTTCAGAGAGGTCACCCGGCCGACCTTACCCGCGGCCGGGTGGCCGGCGGTGGGCTCGCGTCGTCAATCGTGACGATCTCGGAACCGGAGCCAGGACACGGGCCGTCGCGTCCCGACAACGGGACTCGGACCCGCGTCATGGAGCCACGACGCGAGAGTTCAGGGCCGGAGAGCGCGTCGTGGAGCCACGGCGCGGTGTCCGGGGCGGGAGCCCGCTCAGGGTGGGGTGAGGACCGTGCGCCCCAGCCACCTCGTGGCCAGCAGCGCCAGTTCCACGTCCAGCCTGGCCTCGGTGATCGGGCGGCCGCGCTCCTGTTCGGCGCGGTTCACCCGGTACTTCACCGAGTTCTTGTGCATGGTCAGCCGGTCCGCGGCGGTGGTGTAGCTGCCGCCGCAGGCGAGGAAGACCCGCAGCGTCTCGCGGAGCCGGGCGTGCGGCGGGTCGTCCAGGGCGAGCCCGCCGAGCGCCTCCGCGACCCAGGCCCGGGCGGCCTCGAGGTCCCCGCACAGCAGGGACACGGCCCCGACGTCCGCGAACGAGGTCGCGATGTCCGCCTCCGCCCCCGCGACGAGCGCGACGGACTGGGCCCGCACGGCCTGGCGATGGCTCGTCCGGAATCCCGCGATCCCGGCGCCGGGATCGCCGAAGGCCAGCCGGACGCCGGGGTCGAGCTCCCGGACGAACGCGCCGACGGCGGCGGGATCGGGCGTCGGGGCGCGCCCGAGGGGCAGCCAGGCCCACGCCGTCGCGTGGTCGTAGGCGACGAACAGAGGCCTGCTCCGGCAGCCGAGGTGCTCGCCCAGGGCGCCGACCAGGCGTTCCGGTCCGGCGAGCTCGCCACCCGTCGACCACAGCACCAGGGCGAGGTGCCGTCCGCGCAACGCGTAGCCGAGGACCGCCTCCAGCGCGTCGACGTCCAGCGGATCGGTCCCGCCCAGGGTGCCGTCGAGCAGCGCCCGGATCCGGCCCGCGCGCAGCGTGTTGCGGTTGGCGAGCCAGCGCTCGCGCTCCTCCTCGTAGACCTCGGCGACCTGCTGGGAGATCCAGTCGACGTAGCCGAAGGTGTCCGCGACCATCCGCCGCACGACGCCCAGCGCCACCGCCGGGTCCTCGTCGCGACGGTCCAGCTCCTCGAACGTCCAGGCCAGCAGCCGGTCGTGACCGAGCCGGTAGGCGCGCAGCAGCGCGTTGACGGGGACGCCGCGCTGGGCCAGCCGGCGCGCGTACTCGAAGGCCGCCGACGGCGGTTCGACGTGCTCCGCGGGGATGTCGTGCTGGAGCATGTGCAGGATCGTGGCGACGTTGCCCTCGATGCTCGCGCCGAGCAGCTCGACGATCCGCGGGTCCCCGTCCAGCTCGGCGATCTCACCCGACAGGACGTCCCGCAGGTCCCTCGTCACCTCGACGACCTGCTCGCCGAGCCGCGCGGCGATGGACACGACGCACTCCGCGACGCGCGAAGGTGCGCCGAGGAGATCCGTCGACGGTGGCGGCACGGGTTCAGACTAGGGACTGCCGAACGTTCGGCAAGGCCTGGCGAGGGAAATCCGGCCGGGCCCCGTAGGGCCCGGCCGGAACCTCACGCGCCGGTGGGTACCAGGTCGTACGCGTCGGGGTCGAGCTCCCGGGTGGCCGCCCGGTAGTCCTCGACACTGCCCATCCAGTTGTTGGTGATCCGTCCGGCCGGCGTCTTGTACCAGCTGTTGCAGCTTCCGGCGAAGGAGCTGTCCCTCAGCTCCGCCTGCAGCTCGTCGTTGAACTGCCGCTGCACGTCCGCGCGGACGTCGATCGCCGCCTCCTTCTGCCGGGAGACCTCCAGGCCCTGCAGCACGTAGTCGAACTGGCACTCGAGCATCGCGATGATCGAGTTGTGGCCGAGGTTCGTGTTCGGGCCGTAGAGCATGAACAGGTTGGGGAAACCGGAGACCGTCACGCCGAGGTAGGCCTGCGGTCCGTCCCGCCACGCCTCGGACAGCGTCGTCCCGTCCCGGCCGGTCACGTCGAGGGCGCTGTTGAACGACAGCGTCTCGAAGCCGGTCGAGTAGATGATCACGTCGAACTCGTGGAGCGTGCCGTCCGAGGTGCGGACGCCCGCCTCCTCGACGCCCTCGATCTTGTCCGTCACCAGCGAGACGTTCTCCCGCATCAGCGCGGGGTAGAACGTGTCCGCGATGATGATCCGCTTGCAGCCGATCGGGTAGTCCGGCCAGAGCACCTCGCGCAGGGCCTCGTCCGGCACCTGCGCCTCGAGGTGGTCGCGGGCGGCCTGGGTGAACTCCGCGGCGACCTCGGTGCCCTGCTTCATCGCCCCCATCCAGCCCTCGTGCTCCCAGTAGAAGCCGTCCCGGCTGGCCTGCAGCGTGTCCGGCCGCTCGAGGAACGCGGCGCGCTCGTCCTGCTCGTAGGGCCGGTCCTCGCGCGGGACGACGTAGTTCGGGGTCCGCTGGAACACCGTCAGCGAACCCGCGACCGCCGCGACCTCCGGGATGAGCTGGGCCGCGCTGGCGCCGTTGCCGATGCACGCCACCCGCTTGCCGGTGAGGTCGACGTCGTGGTTCCAGCGGGCCGAGTGCCAGGAGTCCCCGCGGAAGTCCTCCCGCCCCGGGATGTCCCGGAAGCTCGGCCGGTTGAGCTGGCCCCACGCGGTGACGAGGGCTCTCGCCCGGACCTCGTCACCTCCGGCCACGGCGATCCGCCAGACCCCGGCCGCCTCGTCCCAGTGCGCCCCGGTCACCTCGGTGTCCAGCCGGATGTGGCGGCGCAGCCCCATCCGGTCGACGAGCCGGTCGATGTTCGCCTTGATCTCCGGTTGGAACGCGAAGACCCGGCTCCAGTCCGGCTGCTCGTCGAAGGAGAACCAGTACAGGTGGGACTGCACGTCACAGCTCGCGCCCGGGTAGGAGTTGTCCCGCCACGTGCCGCCGACGTCCGACGCCTTCTCCAGGATGACGAACGAGTGCTCGCCGGACTGGGTGAGCCTCATGCCCATCCCGAGCCCGCCGATGCCGGCGCCGAGGATCGCGACGGCGAACTCCTCCTGCGCGCTCATCGGGTCCTTCCGAGCGCCGCGTCCACGGCCGCGGCGATGTCGTCGATGATCACCGCACCCGACGGGGTTGCCCCCAGGGTCCAGAGGAAGTCGTGCAGCATCCCGTCGTAACGCTTGGCCGTGACGGCGACGCCCGCCGCCTCGAGCTTCTTGGCGTAGGCCTCGCCCTCGTCGCGCAGCGGGTCGAACTCGGACGTCGCGATGAACGCGGGCGGCAGGCCCGTGAGGTCCTCGCGCCGGCCGGGGGTCAGGTACTCCACGTCGACGTCCTGCGCACCGAGGTAGTGGGCCCAGAACCACTCCATCGCACCGCGGGTGAGCAGGTACCCGTCCGCGTTGTCCGTGTAGGACGGCGTGGAGAAGTCGAAGTCCGTGACGGGGTAGAGCAGCAGCTGGGCCGCGATCGGGGGACCGCCCCGGTCCTTCGCGGCCTGGGCGACGGACGCGGCCAGGTGCCCACCGGCCGAGTCGCCCGCGATGATCAGCTGCGCCGGGTCCGCCCCCAGCTCGGCCGCGTTGGCGGCGGCCCAGACGGTGGCGGCGTAGCAGTCGTCGAAGGCGGCGGGGGCCCGGTGCTCCGGCGCGAGCCGGTAGTCCACCGAGACGATCACCGCGCCGGTGCGGTTCGCGACGGTGCGCAGCGGCCGGTCGACGATCTCCAGGTCACCGATGACCCAGCCGCCGCCGTGGTAGTAGACGATCAACGGCTTGGGGCCGTCGCCGTCCGGGGTGTAGATGCGGACCGGGATCTGGCCGGCCGGCCCGTCGATACGCCGGTTGTCGACGGCGATCGGCTCGGGTTCACCCTGGAGGTCGAGGAACCCCTTGGTGGCGGCGCGGGCCATCGGGACCGTCATCTGGGGGAAGGGCGGCATACCGGCCTCCGCCAGTGCGCCGAGCAGTGCCTGGGCTTCCGGGTGGACGGGCAACGTTGCCTCCATCGCTCTACGGGTGTCCCCCCTACCGTGACACCGGTCACGTCGAATCGGTTCGTGTCCGGGACACGAAAGCCGGGCCGCTCTTCGTGCTCCGGGCACGGTGCGGGCCGGGCCCGGGACCGGGACCGGTGAAGAAATCGCCGGATCCTCGGAGCCCGAGAACCCGGCCCGTCAGCGGCGACCGCCGAGCCCCGCGCGGTAGCTCGCCAGCTGTTCGCGGGTCTCACGGGCGGCGAAGGTGGTGGCGAACTCCTCGACGCTGGCGCGGGCACCGTCCGCGAGGCCGGTGTTCTGCCAGGTCTCGAAGAGCCGCTTCTGCGACGCCAGCACGGTGCGGGTGTGCCCGGCGACCTTCCCGACCAGCTCCTCGGTCCGCGGGCCCAGCTCCCCCGGCTCCACGACCGCGGTGCAGATCCCGGCGAGGCGGGCGACCGGGTAGGTGTCCCCGGTCAGGATGATCTCCTTCGCCAGCGACAGCCCGACGTACTGCTGCAGCAGCGCGGCGTCGACGACGGACGGGACGCCGAGCTTGATCTCCGGGAGCCCGAACGACGCACGGGTCGTGGCGACGCGCAGGTCGCAGGCCAGCGCCAGTTCGAACGCGGCGCCGAGGCAGTAGCCGTCGATCGCGCAGATCGTGGTCACCGGTGCGGTCCGGACCGTCCGCAGCAGCGCGCGCAGGCCGTCGATGAACGCGCGTGCCTCCGCCTCCGAGCCGAGCGCGAGGAAGACGTCGACGTTCATCCCCGCGCAGAACGCCCGGTCCCCCGCGGCGTCCAGGACGACCGCGCGGACGGCCGGGCCGAGGTCGAACGCGTCCCGGAGGTCTCGCAGATCCTCACGGGTGAGCGCGTTGCGTGTCCGGGGGCGGTTCAGGGTGATCCGCCGGACCGGGCCCTCGTCCCGCACCTGCACTCCGTCCACGTCCCGGCTCCTCCCGCGGTCAGCGCCCACCCGGCCGCCGCGCGATGATGGTCCGCATGCGGCCGGAGATCCACGCAAGCATGCCGGAGCCCGCCCCGCTGCCTGGGGACGGCGACGTGCTGCGGGTCCTGCTGCGTCGCCGGGACGCCGGGAGCACGCCGCTCGGCCGCTCGGACCCGCATCGGGTCGCGCTCGTCGTCGGGGGCGGCGGGATGCGGGGGTCCTATGCCGGCGGCATGGTGCACGCGTTGCAGGACGCGGGCCTCAACAGCGGGTTCGACGTCGTCTACGGGGCGTCGGCGGGGGCGTTCGTGGGGGCGGCGCTGCTGCTCGGGAACGGCCCGGAGGCGGCGCGGATCTTCCCGGACGACATGGCGTGCCGGGCTTTCATCGACCGCCGCCGGTTCGGCACGCGCCGGCCCATGGTCTCCCTCGACCATCTCGTCGACGGGATCCTGCTGCGGTCGCGGCCGACGGACTGGGACGCGCTGCGGGACTCCCCCGCCCCGCTGCGGGTGATGGTCACCGATCCCGCGGACCTGAGCCCGCACGTGCTCACCGGGCTCGCGACGGCCGCCGAGTGGCAGCTCGCGATGCGCGCGACGGCGGCCATCCCGCTGCTCACCGGCCCTCCCGTCACGCTGCACGGGCGCCGCTGGATCGACGGCTCGATCGGCGATCCGCTGCCCGTCCTGCGCGCGCTGCAGGACGGCGCGACACACGTTCTCGCCCTGCTGACGAGAACGGTGCCCGAGCTGCGTCGCTCGCATGCCGCCGCCCGGGCACCGTGGTGGGCGCGTTCGCTGGACGTGCTGGTGCCCGGCCTCGGCGCGATGACCCAGGACGTCCGGCGCTACGCGGAGACCCTCACCCTGCTCTCCGACGCGGCCCATCCGCACCGCGACGGCGTCCACGTCTACCCGATCACCCCGCTGAGCAGCGCCGGAGTCCGCGGCCTCACCACCGACGTGCCGCGCGTCGAGCGGGCGTCCGCCCTCGGCTACGAGGCGGCCAGGGAGGCGTTGGACTCGGCCGGTGCGTGATCGCGGCGATGACTTTCCGGTGCCGTCCCGGTCGCTACCGGTGTGGGCCGCACATCGGCTCTTCGGACGAGGGGTGGAGAGTCGACGTGAGCGAGGCCGACACGGGTCGGGGTGAGCCCGGGGGCAGCCCCGGCCCCGTCGCGTTCGTGCGCCGGACATTCGTGATCGAGCCCGGGGAGTCCCGCCCGCACGTCGAGCAGGAGTGGATCGGCATCCTCGTGGTGATGACGGCGGGGGAGATCGAGCTCCGGTGCCGGCACGGGGGCGCACGCCGGTTCGCCGAGGGCAGCGTCCTGTGGTTCACGGGCCTGGACCTGCGGTCGGTCCACAACCCGGGATCCGAGCCCGCGGTGTTCGTGGCGGTGTCGCGCGGCCGCCCCTGATGTTCAGGAAAGCCACATTCATGTAATGCGCTTACATGAATGTGGCTTTCCTGAACCTGGGCTCACCAGCCGCGCAGGTCCACCGCCCAGCTGTCGAGCACCTCCGCGTCCGGGCCCTCTCCCCGGACCAGGTGCATCCGCTCGTGCAGGGCGACCGTCGGGTCGACGTGCGCGGGCAGGACCCGCACCCGGTCCCCCACCTCGGGCAGGGCGTCCCCGCCGAACGTCGTGTGCTCGTCCGAGCAGAACCACACCTGCGCGCCGGGGACCGTCGGGTTGCCGTGGTCCATCCCCAGGGACTTGAGTCCGACGTCCGCGACCGCGTAGCCCGGCATCTCCCCGGCCGGCGCGGTGGCGGAGATGACCGTGGCCAGCACGGTCAGCGCCTGCCGGAACGGCACGCCCGCCGCCGAGTAGGCCGTGTCCATCAGCGCGTACGAGCCCGCCTGGATCTCGTTCGCCCAGGTGTTCAGCGCGTAGGTGCCGGTCCCGCCGCCGGACACGACGTCCCCGCCGACGTCCGCGTGCGCCGCCAGCAGGCGCATCATGGCCTCCTCGGTCAGCTTCGCCCGCTCCGCGACGTCCGGCAGCATCATCAGGTGACCCTCGTAGCCCATGACGCCCCGGACCCCGAGTCCCGCGGCCCGGGCCGCGTCCGCCAGCCGGCCGGCCCCCGACGGCGCGATCCCGCAGCGCGGCAGCCCCACGTTGACGTCGATCAGCACCTCGCGGACCCCGCCCGCCACCGCCGCTGCCAGGGTCCGGTCCGAGTCGATCGCGAGGGTGACGCGCGCGCCGGCATCGACGAGCGGGCCGAGCCGCCGGGCGTCGAGGACCTCGTTGGCCAGCAACAGGTCCTGGCCCAGCCCGGCCGCCACCATGCCCTCGACCTCGCGGATCGTCGCGCAGGTGAACCCGGTGTGACCCACCGCGGACTGCCGGGCGGCGAGCGCGGTCGTCTTGTGCGCCTTGACGTGCGGGCGCATCCGGGAACCCGGCAGCGCCGCCGCCATGTCCGCGAGGTTGGCCTCCAGCGCGTCGACGTCCACGAGCAGGGCGGGCGTGGTCAGGTCGGCGATCCTCATGCGGTGGGCACTCCCAGCACCCGGTCCAGGTAGGGGTTGGTGAACCGGCCCTCCGGGTCGAGCCGATCCCGCAGGGCGACGAAGGCGTCGAAGCCCGGATAGGAGTCCCGCAGCGTGTCCGCGGCGCGGGTGTGCAGCTTGCCCCAGTGCGGACGCCCGTCGAGCGCGGTCATCACGGACTCGACGGCGCCGAAGTACGCCTCGTGCGGCTGTCCCTTGTAGACGTGCACGGCGACGTACGCGGTGTCCCGGCCCGACGCCGTCGAGAGCGGGATGTCGTCCCCCGCGGTGACCCGCACCTCCACCGGGAAGGTGACGGCCTGCCCGTGCCGCTGGGCCGCGACCCGCAGCCCCGCAAGGGCTTCCGGCAACGCCTCGCGCGGCACCGCGTACTCCGTCTCCAGGAACCGCACCCGCCGCGGCGAGCAGAACACCCGGTACGAGCGATCGACGTACTCGGCGTCCGCGAACTGCCGCGCCGCGAGCCGGTTCAGCCCCGGGACGAGCCGCGGCATCCGCGCGCCGACCCGGCAGGCCATCGCGAACGCCCCGTTGCCGAGCAGGTCGTCCCCCACCCACTCCGCGACGCGGCCGCGAGTCGGGCCGGTGGCCTCGGTCCGGTTGTTGCGCTTGGTCGCGGCGATCTCCGTGTGCGGGAACCAGTAGAACTCGAAGTGGTCGTTCCCGGCGGCGAGCCCGTCGAGCTCCGCGAGCACCTGCTCGAGCGGCAGCGCCTTCTCGACGGCGTGCAACCGGAACGCGGGCACGGCCTGCAGGGTCACACTCGTCAGGATCCCCAGCGCGCCGAGCCCGACCCGCGCCGCGGAGAACAGCTCCGGATGCTCCGCCGGCGAGCACGCCAGCACCGACCCGTCCGCCAGCACGATCTCCAGCGCCCGGACCTGCGCCGCGATGCCCTGGTGGGTGGCGCCGGTGCCGTGGGTGCCGGTGGAGATCGCGCCGGCGACGGTCTGGGCGTCGATGTCGCCGAGGTTGGGCAGCGCGAGCCCGCGCTCCCACAGCAGCTCGTTCAGCCGGTGCAGGGTGAGCCCTGCGGGCACGGTCACGAGCGGGCCGTCCACCCGCACCGCGGCGGGATCGGACGGCACGAGCAGCGCCACGTCCTGCGCCACGGCGATGCCGGTGAACGAGTGCCCGCTCCCGAGCGCCTTGACCCTCAGCCCGTCCCGCGCGGCGGCCTTGACCGCGTCCGAGACCTCGCCCGCGTCCCTGGCCTCGACGAACCGCACCGGGTAGGTGCGCTGGTTCCCCGCCCAGTTCTGCCAGGTCATGCGTCCACCCGCTCCTCCAGGTCCAGCCCCGCCGTGCCGTCCCTCAGCTTGCGCCGCAGCACCGCGACGTACCAGATCCCGGCCAGCGCGAGCGCGCCCAGGACAACGTAGTCCGCCGAGCGGAACGCCTCGGGCAGCGTCAGCGCCGCGACGACGGCGACCAGCCAGAGCAGGGCCAGCGCGGCCACCGGGACGGCGAACACGCCCAGCCGGAACCCGCCCTCCCCCGCGTCGACGATCGAGCGTCGCCGGGCGAGATAGCCGCCGAGGGTCAGCAGGTAGACGAGGTAGGGCACCAGCGCGGTCGCCCCGACGAGCACGCCGAACGCGTCGCCGTCGAGGGTGCCGTACGCGAGCAGGAGCAGGCACACCAGCAGGGACGCCACGAGCGCCGGCACCGGGGTGCGCGTGCCCGCGTTGACCCGCTTGAGCACCCCGGAGAACGGCAGCAGCCCGTCGCGCGCCATCGCGAAGATCAGCCGTGAGTTCGACGCGGCCGCCACCACGACGAGCGCGAGCATCGAGAACACGACGACCGCCAGGAAGACCCGCGTCAGCACCGGCCCGAGCCAGTAGGCCGCGATGTCCGCCAGCGGCACGGACGACGCCTCGATCGCGCCGAGGTCCGGGATCGCCAGCGTGAACCCGACGAGCGCCAGCATCCCGAGCAGGCTCGACACCACGACGGACAGGATCATCGCCCGCGGCACGGTGCGCCGGGCGTCGACGGCCTCCTCGGCCATGTCCGCCGCCGCCTCGAACCCCACCAGCGTGAAGATCCCGATCAGGGCCCCGCCGACGAGCGCGTCCGGGAAGGCCGCACCCTCGTTCGTCGTGGACAGGAAGCCGAACCCGTGCGGGGCCGGGGCGTCGCCCCCACCGCGGACCCAGGCGACGAACACGATCACGCTCAGCACGACGGTCCCGATGATCTCGGCGAACACCGCGACGTTGTTCACCCGGGCCGCGAGCTGCACCCGGACGATGTTGATCAGATAGGCGAGCACCAGGGCCAGCACGGCGATGAACACGCAGAGCCGGGTGTCCTCGGGATCCAGCCCGAAGACGGTCGCGGCCAGCGGGGCGAGGCCGAGCAGCGCGATCCCGGGGAGCCCGACCGCGCCGTACACCACCCCCAGCGAGCCGACGACGTACCCGAAGCGCGTGCCCACCAGCCGTGCCGTCCACTGGTAGTTGGCCCCGGCCAGCGGGAAGTGCCCCGCGAGCTCGGCCAGGACCAACACCACCAGGAACTGCCCCACCGCCGCGACCGGCCACAGCCAGACGGTCGCGGGCCCCAGTTCGGTGAGACCGTAGGAGTAGTTCACGATGATGCCGGTGGTGATCGAGACGATGGAGAAGGCGATCGCGAACAGGGCGAACCGGCGCAGGACCTTGGGGAACTGCGCCGCGTACCCGAACTGCTCCGCCATCTCCGCTCCCGAGCTGTCGACCCTCCCTGGGGTTGCGGAACAGACTGGGACGCGGGCCACACTGTGTCAAGCGTCTTGGACGATCGACCCAGTCCTGGGACGAGGAGGTCACGAATGCCGCGGGTACCGGCCACCGAACGCCGCAGGCAGCTCGTCGCGGCCGCGTTCCGGGTGATCGCGAAGGAGGGGTTCGCCGCCGTCACCACCCGGCGGGTCTGCGCCGAGGCCGGCGCGTCCCTCGCCTCCTTCCACTACTGCTTCGCGTCCAAGCAGGAGCTCCTCACCGAGCTCACCGAGCAGACCGTCGCGGCGCTCGTCGAGGCGCAGGCGAGCAAGGTGCACATCCGCGACAGCGTGCAGGGCTCACTGCGCGCGACGCTGCGCGAGTACTGGGCGACGGTCGAGGCGGAGCCGGACCGCGAGCCCGTCCTGATGGCGCTGACCCAGCACGCCCTCAACGAGCCGACGCTCGCCGGCGTGGCCCAGCAGCAGTACGCGGCCTACCACCGGACCGCCCGCACCACCCTGGAGATCATCGCGGACGGCTGCGGGGTGACCTGGTCCGTCCCGGTCCCCCAGCTCGCGCGGATGCTCGTGGTGGTGACGGACGGGGTGACCCTGGCCTGGCTCGTCGACAGGGACGGCGCCGCGGCACTGACCGCCCTCGACGCCTTCGCCGATCAGCTGGCGACCTATGCGCGGTGACGGCCCGGGGCCGGCCGTCCCGGCGCCCGGGCGTCGTCGGTGCGACCTTGTCGAGGATCCCCGGGCGGGTCCGGCGTCCCCTGCGATGCCGGCCCCGAACGACCTCCGCCGGCGGGTCGACGACATCGAGCACGCCGTGGACGATCTCGCGGACCGAGCCGCTCGGCTCAGGTGCGCGGGATCGCCGCCCAGACCGTCTTGGTCGACCGGCCCCGGTCGATCCCCCAGCGCGTGACGGCGTCGACGATCACGAGGCCGCGGCCCCGCATGCCGCCGAGACGCGAGACCCCGGGGGTCAGCGGCTTCTCCGGGCTGGCGTCGTCGACCTCGATCCGCAGGTCCTCGTCCGCCATCGCGACCCGTACGGACCGCGGCCCGGCCGCGTGCTCGACCGCGTTCGTCACGAGCTCCGTGCAGACCAGCTCGGCGTCGACCAGCATCTCCGGTCCGGCCCCGCGCAGCATCGCGCGGATCCGCGCGCGCAGGGCGGGCAGGCATGTGGCGTCGTCGAAGGAAATGGCGAAGGAGACGGCGAAGGAACCGCCGGGCTGGGTGTCCGTCGTCCGCTCCTCCCGGTCCGGGGCGACGCTCGTCGCCGGCCCCGTGAGCAGGGAGTACCCGGGGCCGGCCCGGGTTACTCGGCCCGCGTCACCCGGGGGTGGCGGGCACCCGCCTGGCCAGCCCGCCCACGACGATGTCCAGTCCCTGGTCCAGCTCCCGCTCGCCGTCGAACGAGGCGAGCTCGGCGGCCAGGCCGCGGAGCCGGGGGAACTCGCGCGGCGGCAGCCGGTGCAGGCCCAGCCGCAGCAGCGCGTCCGTCTCCTCGGGGACGCTGACCCGTTCCTGCAGCTCGGTGAGGACGAAGCCGTGCAGGAAACCCATGTAGAGGCGGTAGCCGTGCAGGGCGCCGCGGGCGTCGAAGCCGGCGTCGACGAGCAGGCCGAGCAGGCTCTCCAGCGGTCGCAGCGTGCCGGCCGGGCGCAGTCCGAGCGGGGTGGACAGCGGCCGCGTGACGAGCAGCGGGACGACGTTGGGGTGGGCCAGGGCGAGGCGCCGGAAGTCGTGCGCGGTGCGGCGCAGGACGCCCTGCCAGTCCCCGTCCACGGCCCCGGGGACCACGAGCTCCTCCAGAACCAGCTCCACGACGTCGTCGAGCAGGGCGTCCTTGCTCGCGGCGAAACGGTAGAGGCGCATCGGGTCCCGGTCCAGCGCCTTGCCGAGGCGGCGCATCGAGAGGGCTTCCACGCCGGCCGAGTCGATCAGCCGGAGCGCGACGGTGAGCACCTCACGGCGGGTGAGCGCGGGCCGGCGGCGAACGGTGCGCTGGTCAACGGGCTCGACGGTCACGGACTGCGTTCTCCCTGGTGGAGGGTGCGGTGGAGAAAGATTGCGCTACAGCGTAGCGTCTACACCGTAGCGCCATAGCGACCGACTTCCCGCAAGGCTCCGGATCACCCCCACGACGCGACCGCGAGGAGCACGTTTCATGGCAGCGACCGCGACCGCCCCACGAGTGGCGAGCCGGGAGACCGGCGGTGCGCCCGCGGACTCCGTCCGCGCCTACCTGCGCGAGATCGGCCGCGTCGCGCTGCTCACCGCACAGGACGAGGTGGACCTCGCGACGCGCATCGAGGCCGGGCTGTTCGCCGGTGAGCGGCTCCAGATCGCCACGACGAACGGTGTCGTCCCGGACGAGGCGCGGGACCTGCGCTGGCTGATGCGGGACGGGGAACGCGCCCGGGACCGGCTGGTCACCGCGAACCTGCGGCTGGTCGTGTCCGTGGCGAAGCGCTACACAGGCCACAACGTGCCGTTCCTGGACCTGATCCAGGAGGGCAACCTCGGCCTGCTGCGGGCCGTGGAGAAGTTCGACCACCGGACCGGCTACAAGTTCTCCACGTACGCCACGTGGTGGATCCGGCAGGCCGTGGGGCGCGCCCTGTCCGACCAGTCCCGCACCATCCGCATCCCCGCGCACAAGGCGGAGCTGCTGAACAAGCTGCGCCGCGCCCGTCGCGAGCTGGTCAGCGAGACCGGCGACGAGCCCGGCACGGCAGCCCTGGCGACGCGGCTCGGGGTCACCGAGGAGCAGGTCGTCGAGATCCTGGACCAGTCCCGCACCCCGATCTCGCTCGACGCCACGCTGTCCGAGGACGGCACGGGCGCGCTCGGGGACCTGCTCGAGGACTCCTTCGCGCCGGTCGCGGCGGACGTCGTCGGGTTCGGGCTCATGCAGGACGAGCTCGGCGCGGTCCTCGCGACGCTGACGGACCGGGAGTCCCACATCGTCCGGCTCCGCTTCGGCTTCGCGGACGGTCGCCCGCACACCCTGGACGAGATCAGCCGGATCTACGGGGTGAGCCGGGAGCGGATCCGGCAGATCGAGTCCCGCACGATGACCAAGCTCCGCCACCCCGCGCGGTCCCGATCACTCCGCGAGTACCTCTAGCCGGTGTAGCGTCCCCGGTCTCGTGACCACCCCTTCCCTCGATCCCGTCGTCGCCCGGCTGCGCTCCGCCGGATGCGTCTTCGCCGAGGACGAGGCGGAGCTGCTCGCCGCCGCCGCCTCGTCCGTCGCGGAGCTGGAGGCCATGGTGGAGCGCCGGGTGGCCGGGCTGCCGCTGGAGCAGATCGTGGGCTGGGCGGAGTTCCGCGGGCTGCGCCTCGCCGTCGAGCCCGGGGTGTTCGTGCCGCGGCGGCGTACGGAGTTCCTCGCCGAACGCGCGATCGCACTCGCGACGCCCGGGTGCGTGGCCGTCGACCTGTGCTGCGGGGTGGGCGCGGTGGCGGCCGCGTTGATCGCCGCCGTCGACGGGATCGAGGTGTTCGCCGCGGACGTCGACCCGGCCGCGGTGCGGTGCGCCCGCCGCAACCTCCCGGCCGAGCGGGTGCTCGAGGGCGACCTCTACGCCCCGTTGCCGCCCGGCCTGCGCGGACGGGTGGACGTGCTGGCCGTCAACGCCCCGTACGTCCCGACCGGCGAGATCCGGTTGATGCCGCCGGAGGCCCGCGATCACGAACACCACGTCGCGCTCGACGGCGGCGCGGACGGCCTCGACGTCCAGCGCCGGGTCGCGGCCGGTTCCCCGGAGTGGTTGGCGCCGGGCGGTCACCTGCTGATCGAGACGAGCGAGCGCCAGGCACCGCTGACCGTGGCCGCGGTCGAGGCCGCGGGGCTGGCCACCCGCGTCGTGCGCTTCGAGGACCTCGGCGCGACGATCGTCGTCGGGACGTCCGTACGCCCGCGGCGGGGTGAGGTGCTCAGCCGGCGACCGTGAGTCCCAGCGCGGCACACACGTCCGCCGCCTGGGCCGGAGAGATGATCGCGCCGGCGAGGTGCCGGGGCGCGTCCGCGGTGAGCTCACCGAGATCCGCGCCGCGCAGGTCCGCCCCCTGCAACCGGGTGTGGGAGAGGTCCGTGCCGCGCAGCGCGCAGTCGACGAACACGGTGTCCCGCAGGTCCGCCCCGCGCAGGTCCGCGTCGGTGAGGTCGACGCCGGTCAGGCGCAGGCCCTTGAGCTGCGCGTCCTGCAGGTTCGCGAGCTGCAGGACGCTGCCGTCGAAACGGAAGGTTAGGACGACCCCGCGCAGCGACGTCAGGTCCGCCCCGATGAGCCGGCAGCCCTCGAACCGGGCCTCGCTGAGCAGCGCGCCGGTGAACCGGGCCCCGGAGAGGTCGACGTCGCGGAAGCGCGCCTCGCTCAGCTCGGCACCGGTCAGGTCCGCCCCCGCGAAGCTGCCGCCCACCACGTGGACCCCGTCCAGGTCCGCGTCGCCCAGGGACGCGCGGGCCAGCGAGCACTGCTCGAAGGTGGCGCCGGAGAGGTCGACGCTCGCCAGGTCCGCCTCGTCGAACGTGCAGCGGCGGAACACCCGCTCACCACCGCCGCCTGCGGCGACGGCGGCGAGCACCTCCGGATCGTCGGCGGCCCGGTCCTCCAGCACGGTCATCTCCGCAGGGTGCCACGGGCGATCGGCCCGCCCGGCGATCCGGCGCGCCTCACCGCCGCACGTGCAGCAGCCCGAGCCGCCGCGTCGCACGGGTGACCGAGACGTAGAGATCGGCCGGGTTGTGCGCCCGGATCCGCTCCGGATCGACGATCACAACGACGTCGAACTCGAGGCCCTTCGCGGACAGCGGCGTGTGCACCTCGGCGGGGAGGCCGGCCAGATCGCCCACCTCGGCGGCGATCACCGCCAGCGTCCCGCGGCCCAGCTGGGCGGCCTCGGCCGCGACGGCCTCGCGCACCTCGGCCGCGAGACCGCTCGTGGGCACGGTCCGCTGCCACGGCTGCTCGCCGGTCGCCCGCACGGACCCGGGCGGCTGCAGGTCCGGTGCGAACTCGGCCAGCACCTCGGCGGCCAGCTCCATGATCTCGGCCGGGGTGCGGTAGTTGACCGTCAGCGACCGAGACGTCCACCGGGAACCGAGGTGCGGGGCGAGCACGTCCGCCCACGCCCGCGCCCCCGCGGGGGCGCTGCGTTGCGCGAGGTCGCCCACCGCGGTGATCGAACGGAACGGGCAGCGCCGCAACAGGACGTGCCAGTCCATCGCCGAGAGCTCCTGTGCCTCGTCGACGACGAGGTGCCCGTACCGCCAGTCCCGGTCCGCGGCCGCCCGCTCGGCGACACTCGCGAGATGCTCGGGGACGTGCCGGGAGGCCAGCACGTCCGCGGTGACGAAGTCCGTCGGGCGCAGCTCGTCGGGATCCTCCCCGGCGAGGTTCCGATCGGCCGACTCCAGGATGCTCAGCACCTCCCGGGCGTAGGCGCTGTCGGGCTCGCGTTCGGCGCCTCCCGGCCGGGTCGGCAGCGGTCCGAGCAGCTCGGCCAGTTCGTCGAGCAGCGGCGCGTCCGCCACCGTCCAGGCCGAGGTCGTCGGCCGGTGGAGCTCCGCTCCGGCTCCCGCCGAGGACAGCCGGTCCGCGGACGCGAACAGGTCCGCGAGCACCCGTTCCGGCGTCAACACCGGCCACAGCGCCTCGACCGCGGCATGGAAGTCGAGGTTCGAGCGCAGGTCCTCCCGCAGTTCGGCGCGCATCCCGGCCGACACCTCGTCCGCGCCCGCCGGCTCGATCTCGGGGATGTCGAGGTCCCTCAGCAGCTCGGCGAGCTCGGGCGGGTCCGCCAGGCCCCGGTCGAGCTTCTCCAGCCCCTGCCCCACGAGCAACCCCCCGAGCGCGTCCCGGAACGTCGTCCGGGCGGGGTTGTGCGCCAGGCCGGTGGCGCGGGCCCGTCGACGGGCCTCCGCCGCCGTCGCCCGGTCGACCTCGACGGTGACGTCGTCGAGGTCGATCGCGATCGGCTCGTCGGGCAGCTCCTCCCGGTCGGCGACGGCGCGGCGCAGGACCTCCAGCATCGCGAGCCCGCCCTTCGTACGGGCCACCTCGTCGGTGTCGACGGCGGTGGCGACGACGCCGTGGGCGAGGCGGCCCGGGGTAGTGAAGACGACCGCCGACTCGCCCAGCGCGGGGAGCACACCCCCGACGTAGGAGATGAACCCGGCGCTGGGGCCGACGACCAGCACGCCGCTGCGGGCCAGCCGTTCGCGATGGGTGTAGAGCAGGTAGGCGACGCGGTGCAGCGCCACCGCGGTCTTGCCGGTCCCCGGACCGCCCTCGATCACGACGGCACCGGAGAGCGGCAGCCGGATGATCGCGTCCTGCTCCGCCTGGATCGTCGTCACGATGTCGCGCATGGTCGACCCGCGCGGCGCCTTCAACGCGGCGAGCAGCGCCGGATCGGACGCGGATCCGGAATCGACATCGCGATCCAGGACGTCGTCGTGGAAATCCTCGACGCGCTCGTCCGGCGCTGTTCCGGCGAGCTGGAAATGCCGCCGTCGGGTCACACCGAGCGGCGTGGCCAACGTCGCGCAGTAGAACGGCCGGGCGGCGGGCGCCCGCCAGTCCGTGAGCGCGCTCTCGGAGTCCTCGGGATCGGTGAGCCCGACGCGGCCGATGTAGTTCGTCGTCCGGTCGCTGTGGTCGAGCCGTCCGAAACACAGGCCCGAGCGGGCGGCGCTCAGCGCGGTCGACCGCTCCGACCAGCGGTGTACGGAGACGTCGCGTTCCCAGCGTGCGCTGAGCTGCCCGCCCGTCGCCGCGGCGAGGTTGCCCCGCGCCTGGGCCGCGGCGGCCGCGATCTCCGCGGCGAGCAGCGCGTGCAGCCGCCGGATCCGCCCGGTCTCCGCGGCGATCTCGTCCTCGAAAGGGGGACTGTCGACGCCGTCGTCACCCGTGTTAGAATGAGAGTGCAGAGCCACGAATTCATTTTCTGAATGCACTCGTCAGAATAGCTGCTCTGCATTCACCTGCGCAATCATCCCGTTCCGGGATGGTGGGCGTGTCTCTGTCGCTCGGACGTCACGGTTGCGACGCGTCCTGTCGTGCGTCCCGCTCCGGTGCCTCGACGAAGCGCCTGTCGAGCGCGTCGGTGTAGCCGTGCAGGGGATCGTCGGTCTCCTCGACGGCGAACCTGCACCGGCCGTCCCCGAGCGAGAGCAGTTCGGTGCGTTCCGCGCGCAGCCCGCTGACCGCCGGGTCGATCGCGCGCATCCAGTTGGTGTCCCACGCACACAGGACGGTGTTGACGAGCGGGACGTCGTGCCGGGTGAAGAGGTCCCGCCAGAGGCAGCGGTGGACCGTCATCTCGAGAGGTCGGACCGTGGCCGCCGGTAGTCGATGTCCCAAGCCGGCGCCGTACATCCCCTTGTTTCCGCTGCACGCCTTCTGGATGGCGTCGAGAGGGTGGTCCTTCCTGCCGAGTCGCTCGAACACCAGCTCGTAGGGACGTCGCAGGACCGGGCCCATGGCGTGCTGGAGCAGCAGGATCGTGCGACGCTCGTCGCCGTCGAACAACGGCAGGAGCGTCTCGAACGAGGCGAGCACCACCGCACCGAGCGCCACGGCCCCGGTCCCCGCCGCGTCGACGGCCAGGTCCGCGTCGACCTCGGCGAGTTCCTTCGCGCGAGCCTGGATGGCGTCGATCATCCCCGCCCTCTGCTCGGGCGCCGCCCGGACGAGGTACTCGTCGATGGAGCCGAGAAAATCGCGCGGCATGACCCGGCCCATGAAGAAGCGGCTCTCGGCGCCGAGCACCGCGTCGCGTGCCCCCATTGCAGACCCCTCCTCCGAGACCGTGACCTGCGTGAGTGGCGCACCGGAGTGCTCGAGGGTCCCGGCCGGGAACGTCGGCGAAGAATTATCCGTGCCCCCGCGACGACGGACCAGGGCCGATCGACCGGGTCGCGACGCACTGTCGACCGGCACGGCGAGCACCTGATGCTCCTCGTCCGATGAGTGCCTGTCGACCGCCCGCGGGACGGTGCGGGAGTCGCCGGTTCGGCAACGGCATGGCCCTACTCCCCGCTCCCCCGTCGGGGCCGCTCGGGTCGAACGCGGACACGATGGCTCTGGAGCAGCCGCTGGACGGCGGCCCGGGACAGCAGCAGGGCGAGGATCAGCAGCGTCACCGACCAGAAGCCGCCGAGGCTGACCCGCGCGCCGAAGACGAGATCGACGGCCTCCAGGACGAGGAACTTGCTCCCGAAGAGGACCGCCCAGAGCATGACCGCCGCGATCACCTTGCCGATCGGCGTCGTCGCTGCGCGCCACCGCGCCTTGACCCTGTTCTTCGCGGCCACGACGACCTCGAGAATCCCCTTCAGCAAGGCAGCGGTGAGCAGGGAGAGGGTGAAGGTCTCGGTGATCACCTGGGGGAGGTACTCCACGAAGAGGTTCAGGACGACCACGTAGACGAGGATGTCGACGACGGCTGCCGCGATGCGTGGCTCCAAGGGCGCCGGCGCGTCCTCGTCCTGGTCAGACATGTGGCCCCCTGGTATGCGTCGTCCCGAAGGATTATCCGGCCGAAGGCCCGAGATGCATCGCCGGCCAGGATGCCGAGGCCTGCCGGAGAGGTCGAGGCGGCGCTCCGAGACGGGAGTGCTCGATGCCGTCCGTCGCACCGAAGGCCACCCGTTTTCGAGGCTTTCGGCCCTGACCCGGCTCGTGTCGCCCGGCGACCATCGAGGCGCCGCGCGCCACGAGGTCGTGTCGCGTATACGAGCTGATCGCGAACTCGGGTGATCCCGCGAGGAGACCCAGATGCAGGCGACGACACTGCGGTGGAGATCATGACCGCCCCCGACGGCACGGCCCTCCCGATGACGGCGGAGGCCCGGCCCTCAACGGGCCGGATCGCCTGGACGGTCCTGCGGGTCGCCACGTCGGTCGCCGTGCTGGTGACCCTCTACGACGTGTTGCCTCTGGACAACTGCTCGGTCCCGGCGGCCCTGGCCATGCTCCTGGTCGGGCTGACGGGATTCATCGCCCTGGTCGCCGCTCAGGTCCACTGGATCATCCGATCGCCGTTCCCGATGCTGCGGGCCGTGGAGGCGCTGGCCACGAGTGTGCCGTTCTTCCTGTTGCTGTTCGCCGCCACCTACGTCGTGCTGGCGGGGCTGTCCCCCGACAGCTTCGGCGAGCCCCTGAGCCACATCGACGGCCTGTACTTCACGGTCACCGTGTTCAGCACCGTCGGCTTCGGGGACATCACCGCACGCACCCAACCCGCCCGCGTGCTGGTCACCGTGCAGATGATCGCCGACCTGGTGGTTCTCGGCCTGGCCGTCAAGGTCATCGTCGGCGCGGTCAAGCGCGGTCGGACAGCGGAGAGCCGCTGAGGCCGCCCGGCATCTGTGCAGCGCGTGGGGCGGCTCCGGCCTCGACCGAGCCGCCCGGCGGCGTGTCACGCATGTTCCACACCGGCCCGCCGAGCACCTCCTGACGCCGGACGGACGAAAACGGCCCCTGGACCGCGTCTCCGCAGTTCAGGGGCCGTTCTCACAGGGTGCGACAGGTGAAGGATTCGTAGGCTACGCCGACAAATTTGCAGAGAGCTGTCATACCGGCTCTGACCTGCAGCGAAGTCGCGGACCCTGCGTCTGCGTCCGCGCATAGTCCGTGACGGCTGTTCCATGCCCTCGCACCCCGGGACCTGGTGGCGATCTCCGAAGTGGTGCCGGGTGTGGGCGGAGCCCGCTCCGTTAACCTCCTGGACCGTGTCGCCGCGCCGCCCTAACGACCGCGAGATCGGTCGTAGGGCGTAGGACAGGCCGAGGCAGCTGCCCCTCGTACGAGGTCGGCCGCCTGCTGACGGGAGCAACGTCGAGCCGACAGCAGGTCGCCCCGACCCAACGCACCTTCGCCGTGCCGTGGCGGCACGTCGGCACCGAAGCGACGCGCTCGCTCCGTGTCGACGTTGCCACGCATTTGCCACGGCCACCCGGGGACGCCCGGTCGTAGCCGGACAGCGCCGGACACACAAGAACGGCCCCCCGCCAGCGTTTCCGCTGGTGAGGGGCCGTTCTCACAGGGTGTGGCAGGTGAAGGATTCGAACCTTCGTAGGCTAAGCCGACGGATTTACAGTCCGCTCCCTTTGGCCACTCGGGCAACCTGCCGGGTGCTTGTCGGCGTGCCGACGTGCGTGGAGAAGGATACGACAGACCGATCGCGGGCCCTGCAGAGGGGTGCCCGCCGCACGAGGAGGACCCCATGGCCGACCCGTCTTTCGACGTGGTGAGCAAGGTCGACCGCCAGGAGGTCGACAACGCGCTGAACCAGGCGGCGAAGGAGCTCTCGCAGCGCTTCGACTTCCGGGGCACGAACACCTCGATCTCGTGGGCCGGCGAGGAGGCCATCACGATCGAGTCCGAGACCGAGGAGCGCGCGAAGGCCGCCGTCGACGTCTTCAAGGAGAAGCTGATCAAGCGCAACATCTCCATGAAGGCCTTCGAGGCGGACGAGCCCACCATCTCCGGCAAGACCTACAAGATCGCCGGCAAGATCCTGCAGGGCATCGAGCAGGACAAGGCCAAGGAGATCAGCAAGGCCATCCGGGACGAGAAGTTCAAGGGCGTCCAGGCGCAGATCCAGGGCGACCAGCTGCGCGTCACCGGCAAGAAGAAGGACGATCTGCAGTCCGTCATCGCCCTGCTCAAGGGCAGGGACTTCGGGATCGCGCTGCAGTTCACCAACTACAGGTGATCCGGCGGGGTCTGGCGTTCCGACCAGGGACGGAGCGCCAGCTCCGACGTGAGCGCCGACCCTTCAGGCGAAGACAACGGCTTCCACAAAGATGATCCTGACCTGTGGGCTCCCGGCGAGGAACGACACGGCTACGTACTCCGCACGACGAACCAGACGGGATGGCGCGCCGACGGGCGCGGTCGCCGCCTCACCGCGCCTGCTCGCCATCGCCGGCGACCGCCACGACGGGCTCGTCGGTGTCCGAGACGGTCTCGAAGCGGTACCCCATCCCGGGTTCGGTGATGAGGTGGCGTGGGTGGGAGGGATTGGGCTCGAGCTTGCGGCGCAGCTGAGCCAGGTAGACCCGCAGGTAGTTGGTGCGATCCTCCCGCCGCGGGCCCCAGACGTGGAGCAACAGGTCCCGCTGGGACACCAGCTTGCCCCGGTGCTGCACCAGTAGCTCCAGCATCTCCCACTCGGTAGGGGTCAGGTGCACGTCTCGTCCGTTTCGGCGCACTCGCTTGCGGGCGAGGTCGATCTCGACGTCGGCGAACGTCACGATCCTCTCCCCGCCACCCGTTGCGGTGGCCGAGCGGCGCACAGCGGCACGCAGCCGAGCCAGCAGCTCCGCCATGCCGAACGGCTTGGTGATGTAGTCGTCGGCGCCCGCATCGAGGGCGGTGACCTTGTCGGCGGAGTCGGTGCGGGCGGACAACACCACGATCGGCACCTGTGTCCACGCCCTCAGTCCCGCAATGACTTCGGTGCCGGCCAGATCGGGCAGGCCGAGGTCGAGCACCACGATGTCCGGGTGCACGTCCCCGACGGACGTCAGGGCCGAGCGGCCGTCCCGGGCGGTGACGACGTGATAGCTGTGTGCGGTCAGGTTGATCTGCAGCGCACGGAGGATCTGCGGGTCGTCGTCGACGACCAGCACACGTATCGCGCCCGCCTTGCCCGTATCGGTCGCCCGTCGTGTGTCACTGACACCGGTCACGACGCGGCGCCCTGAGCGACGGTCGTCCGGCCACCGGCGGCGACCGCCACCGGCAGGGACACCACCGTGGTCAACCCACCACCAGGGGTGTCCTCGGCGGTAAGGGCGCCGTTCATGACCTCGGTCAGCCCGCGCGCCACCGACAGGCCGAGCCCGATGTCCGACGTGCGACGGTCCCCCAGCTTCTGGAACGGCGCGAACAGCTTCTCGCGCTGCTTCTTCGGCACCCCGGGCCCCGAGTCGACGACCCGGAGTTCCACGCGTCCCTCGTGTGCGCTCGCGCGCAACACCACCGGCGCGCCCCGGCCGTGTCGGAGGGCGTTGTCCACGAGGTTCGCCACCACACGCTCCAGTAGCCCGATGTCGGCGACCACGTCCGGGATGTCGACGGGGATCTCGAAGAGGACGCGTTCCGCGTCCGGGAGTCCGATGAGCGCCCGTGCGCCGATCTCGTCGTAGCCGACGCGCTCCAGCAGCGGTTCCACCGCGCCGGCCGCCAGGCGGGAGGAGTCCAGCAGGTTGTCCACCAGCCCGCTCAACCGGTCCGTGGACTGCTCGACGGTCTCCAGCAGCTCGGCCCGGTCCGCGCCGGACAGGCGTAGCAGCGGGTCGCGCAGGCTTCCGATCGAGGCCTTGATGGAGGTCAGCGGGGTGCGGAGGTCATGGCCGACGGCCGACAGCAGCGCGCCGCGGGTCTCGTTGGCCTCGGCGCGGCGGCGGGCCTGCTCTGCTTCCTCGGCCGCACGCTGCCCGCGCAGTGCCAACAGGGCCTGCCCTCCGACGGTCTCCAGTAGTCGCCGGTCGTGGGCGGGCAGGTTGCGACCGGTGCCGATCAGGTGCAGCCCGTCCTCCACCTCGACGTCGACGTCCGCGTCCTCGGGCCGCCCGCACTCCGGTGGGCCGGACACCGCGAGCCGGCTCCACTTGCCGTCGGACTGTTCTTCCAACAGCGCCACGCAGCGGAGGGCGAACGCCTCACGCACCTTCTCGAGTAGTCGCGGTAGTGGATCTGCCCTGGTCAGCACGGTGCGTGCGAAGGAGGCCAGCAGCGCTGCCTCCGTCCGCGCCCGGGCCGCCTGTTCGCCGCGGCGGGCGGCGCGGTCGACGACGAGCGCGACCAGCACCGCGACGACGATCATCGCGGCAACGGTGACGACGTTCTCGGGCTGGCCGATGGTGAACGAGTACAGCGGCGGGGTGAGGAAGAAGTTGAGCAGCAACCCACCCAGCAGCGCGGCGAACACCGCGGGACCGAAGCCACCGATCAGCGCCGCGACCACGGTGGCCAGGAAGAACAGCACGACGTCGGTGGAGAGGCCGACGACCTCGTAGAGCGAGGCTCCGACCAGCGTCGCGATGCCGGGCCCGACAACGGCCAGGACCCACCCGAGGATCCGCCTGTCCATCGGGACGGCGCTGTGGATCCGCGGAGGCAACCTCAACCCGTTGGCACCCGCGGCGGCGTGGGTGACCATGTGGACGTCGATCGTCCCGGACTCCTGGACCACCCGGGCACCGATGCCGATGTCGAACAGCCGGGCGAACCGGGAGCGCCGGGAGGTGCCGAGGACGAGCTGCGTGGCGTTGGCGCCGCGGGCGAACTCCAGCAACGCATCGGTCACCCCGCTCGCCCCGCTGTCGCCGACGACGGTGTGGAAGGTCGCGCCGACGTCGTCGGCCAGTTTCCGCAGGGCGGTGGTGGCACCGACGGGGGCCCCGGTGAGCCCGTCGCCACGCAGCACGTGGACCGCCAGCAGGTCCGCCTGGCCGGCGCGTTTGGCGATTCGGGTGGCGCGGCGGAGCACGGTCTCGGATTCCGGGCCGCCGGTGAGCGCGACCACGACGCGCTCGCGGGTCTCCCAGGTCTCGGAGATGTGCTTCTCACTGCGGTGCCGCCGCATGGCCACGTCGACCTCGTCGGCCACCCACAGCAACGCGAGCTCGCGCAGCGCGATCAGGTTGCCGACCTGGAAGTAGTTGGCCAGCGCGGCGTCGATCTTCTCCGCGCCGTAGACGTTTCCGTGTGCGAGGCGCCGCCGCAGCGCCTCCGGGGTGATGTCGATCAATTCGATCTGCTCGGCGCTGCGCACGAACTCGTCCGGGACGGTCTCACGTTGACGCACCCCGGTGATCCGCTCCACGACGTCGTTGAGCGACTCGAGGTGCTGGACGTTGACCGTGGTCAGGACGTCGATCCCGGCGGCGAGGATCTCCTCGACGTCTTCCCAGCGTTTCTGGTGACGCGAGCCGGGCGCGTTGGTGTGGGCGAGCTCGTCGATGAGCACGACCTCGGGGCGGCGGTCGAGCACGGCCTGCACGTCCAGCTCGTCCCCGACCGTGGTGGACCGGCGGGGCAAGACCTCGAGCCCGTCGAGCAGGGCGGCGGTCTTCTCCCGGCCGTGCGTCTCCACCACGCCGACGACGACGTCCGTACCGCGGTCGAGCCGGCGCCGGGCCTCGCACAGCATGGCGTAGGTCTTGCCCACCCCCGGTGCAGCGCCGAGGTGGATCCGCAGCTCGCCCTCCTCGGAACCGCCGCGTTCGGCCGCGGGATCGCCTTCGCTGTGCGAGGACCCGATCATGCGCCGGTCACCGTCCCCGTGCGTCCGCGACGGCGAGGTTCAGCTCGGTCACGTTCACCGTCGGTTCCCCGAGGAAGCCGAGCACCCGACCGCTCGTGGCGTCGGCGACGAGCCGCTCGACCTCCGCCATCGACAGGCCCGTGACCCGGGCAACCCGGTTTGCCTGCAGCGCAGCGTAGTCCGGGCTGATGTCCGGATCGAGGCCCGACGCGCTCGCGGCCACCGCATCCGCGGGAACCTGCTCGGGCGTCACGCCTTCGCGCTCGGCGATCAACGCCCTGCGCTGCGAGACGGTCTCCAGCAGATCGCTGGAGTCCCCCGCCTTGTTCGAGCCCCCGGAGGTGGAGGTGTCGGCCGGTCCCAGCACGTCCTGCGACGACGCCGAGGGGCGGGTGTGGAAGTACGGGTCCGCGGCCGGATCGGCGGGCACGGGATCGACGGCGATGACCGAGGACCCCACGGCCGTCCCGTCGCGGGTGATCGTCGAGCCCTCGGCGGAGTTCGACAGTCCGGGGATACGGGAGACGCCCCAGACCACGAGCGGGAACACGATCCCGCACAGCACGGTGAACACGATCAGCAGGCGCAGCCCTGTGGAGGTCTGCCTGCGCAGTGTGGAGAGCACGTCACATCCCCGGGATGAGTCGGACGAGAAGGTCGATGAGGAAGATGCCCACGAAGGGCGTGATGACGCCGCCGAGGCCGTAGACCAGCAGGTTGCGCCGGAGCAGCGCCGATGCCGCGCTGGGCCGGTACCGTACGCCGCGCAGGGCGAGCGGGATCAGCGCGATGATGATGAGCGCGTTGAAGATCACCGCCGAGGTGATCGCGGACTGCGGCGAGTGCAGCCCCATGATGTTCAGCGCTCCCAGCGACGGGTACAGCGCGGCGAACATGGCGGGCAGGATCGCGAAGTACTTCGCCAGGTCGTTGGCCACCGAGAAGGTGGTCAGCGCGCCCCGGGTGATCAGCAGCTGCTTGCCGATCTCCACGATCTCGATCAGCTTCGTGGGGTCCGAGTCGAGGTCGACCATGTTGCCGGCCTCCTTGGCCGCGGCCGTCCCCGTGTTCATCGCGACGCCCACGTCCGCCTGGGCCAGCGCGGGCGCGTCGTTCGTCCCGTCGCCGGTCATCGCGACGAGCCGCCCGCCCTCCTGCTCGGCCTTGATGTAGGCCATCTTGTCCTCGGGCGTGGCCTCGGCGATGTGGTCGTCGACGCCCGCCTCGGCGGCGATCGCCCGGGCGGTGCGCGGGTTGTCACCGGTCACCATCACCGTCCGGATGCCCATGGCCCGCAGCTCGGCGAAACGCTCGGCGATCCCGGGCTTGACCACATCGGACAGCCGGATCACACCGAGGACACGGTCGTTGTCGGACACCACCAGCGGGGTGCCGCCCTCGTCGGAGATCATGTCGACCAGGCGCGTCACCTCCCCGCTCTGCACCCCGGTCGCCGCGAGCACCGACGACGCGGCGCCCTTGCGGATCCGCCGGTCCCCGACGTCCAGGCCGGACATCCGCGTCTGGGCGGTGAAGGGGACGAACTCCGCCCGGGCCTCGTCCGCGGACGCCTCGGCCGGCAGCCCGAACTCCCGCGCGCACAGGTCGACGACGCTGCGGCCCTCCGGGGTCTGGTCGGCGAGGCTGGACAACCGCGCCGCCACCGCGAGCTCCTGCGCGCACACCCCACCGACCGGCAACAGCTCGGTGGCCCGCCGGTTGCCGAAGGTGATCGTGCCCGTCTTGTCCAGGAGCAGGGTGTCGATGTCCCCGGCCGCCTCGACCGCCCGGCCGGACTTCGCGAGCACGTTGCGCTGCACGAGCCGGTCCATGCCCGCGATCCCGATGGCCGAGAGCAGCGCCCCGATCGTCGTGGGGATCAGGCAGACGAGCAACGCGACCAGCACGACGACGGACTGCGGTCCGCCCGCGTAGGCGCTCATCGGCTGCAGCGCCACGACGGCGAGCAGGAAGATGATCGTCAGCGCGGAGAGCAGGATGGTCAGGGCGATCTCGTTCGGCGTCTTCTGCCGGGAGGCCCCTTCGACCAGGGCGATCATCCGGTCCACGAAGGACTCCCCCGGCTTCGTCCTGATCTCCACGACGATCCGGTCGGACAGCACCGTCGTCCCACCCGTGACGCTGGAGCGGTCCCCGCCGGCCTCCCGGACGACGGGGGCGGACTCGCCGGTGATCGCCGACTCGTCGACCGTGGCGATGCCCTCGACGACGTCGCCGTCCCCGGGGATGGTCTCCCCCGCCACGACGACCACGCGGTCCCCGATCCGCAGCTCGGTGGCCCCCTTGGTGGTGCCGTCCTCGAGCCGGGCGACGGTGTCCCGCTTGGTCCTGCGCAGGCTCTCCGCCTGCGCCTTCCCGCGGCCCTCCGCGACGGCCTCGGCGAGGTTCGCGAACAGGACGGTGAACCAGAGCCACAGCGCGAGCAACCACCCGAACACACTCGGGTGCCAGATCGCGTCGACCGTGACCAGCACCGACCCGACCCAGACGACGAACATGACCGGGTTACGCAGCTGGGTGCGCGGATCGAGCTTGCGCAGCGCGTCGGGCAGCGACGCCCACAGCTGCGCGGGCCGGAACGCGCCGGCCTTGACGGGCCCTCCGGAGGAGACCTTCTCCGCCGACTGGCGTTCCAGGGTGGGGGTGGTGGTCATGCGAGTGCCTCCGCGAGCGGCCCGAGCGCGAGCGCCGGGAAGAAGGTGAGTGCGGCGACGAGGATCAGGGTGCCGCCGACGAGGACGCCGAACAGCGGCTTGTCCGTGGCCAGCGTCCCGGCTGTCGCCTCGACGCGTTTCTGCTGCGCCAGGGACCCGGCGAGCGCCAGCACGGCCAGGACGAGCACGAAACGGCCGAACAGCATCGCCAGACCGAGGGCGCTCTGGAAGAAGTCGCTGGTCACGGTGATGCCGGCGAAGGCGCTGCCGTTGTTGTTCGCCGCGCTGGCGAAGGCGTAGAGGACCTCGGAGAAGCCGTGCGCGCCGTCGTTGTTCAGCGCGTCGAGCGTGCTCGGCAGCGCGATCGCCAGGCCGGCGCCGATCAGCACGATCGCCGGCATCACCAGGATGTACACGGCGGCGAACTTGACCTCGCGCTGTCCGAGCTTCTTGCCCAGGTACTCCGGTGTGCGTCCGACCATCAGCCCGGCGAGGAACATCGCGATGATCGCGATCACCAGGATGCCGATCAGGCCGGCGCCGACGCCGCCGGGTGCGACCTCGCCGAGCAGCATGTTCAGCAGGGTCACCCCGCCCGCGCCACCGGTGTAGCTGTCGTGCAGCGAGTTCACCGCGCCGGTCGACGTCCCGGTCGTCGAGACCCCGAACAGGATCGAGGTCGGGATGCCGAAGCGGGTCTCCTTGCCCTCCATCGACCCGGCGGCGATCCCCGCTGCCCCGTTGGGGTGGGTCTCGGCGAACCACGCGACGGCGAGCAGCGCGCCCCACAGCGCGCCCATCACCGCGAGCAGCACAGTGCCCTGACGGCGGTTACCCACCATGGTGCCGAACGTGCGGGTCATCGCGACGGGGATGACGAGCATCAGGAAGATCTCGAACAGGTCGGACAGCCCGTTCGGGTTCTCGAACGGGTGCGCGGAGTTGGCGTTGAAGATGCCGCCGCCGTTGGTGCCCAGCATCTTGACGGCCTCCTGGGAGGCGGTCGGCGCGAGCGGAAGGGTGTGCGTCGCGTCGTCGACGCCGGTGACGTCGACACCCGAGTGCAGCGACATCGTCACCCCCATGATCAGCAGTCCGATCGCCGCGACGATCGACAGCGGCAGCATGATCCGGACCGTGGCGCGGGTCAGGTCGACCCAGAAGTTGCCGATCCGGTCGGTGCCCGCGCGGACGAACCCGCGGATCAGCGCCGCGGCCACCGCGAGACCGACCGCGGCGGAGAGGATGTTCTGCACCGTCAGACCCGCCATCTGCACCGTGTTGCCGAGCGTGGTCTCCGGGACGTAGGACTGCCAGTTCGTGTTGGTCACGAACGAGATCGCCGTGTTGAACGCCGTCGACGGGGCGACGGCACCACGGCCGAACGACATCGGCAGCAGCGGCTGAAGGCGTTGCAGCAGGTAGAGCAGCACGATCGAGACGAACGAGAAGCCCAGCACGCCCATCGCGTAGGTGGGCCAGCGCTGCCCGGAGCGCGCGTCGACCCGCACCAGGCGGTACAGGGCGGCCTCGACCTTCCAGTCCTTCTCGGACGAGAAGACCTTGGCCATGTAGTCGCCCAGCGGCGCGTAGCAGGCCGCGAGCAGGACCAGCAGCAGCACGACCTGGAGCAGGCCCGCGAGAGTGTCGCTCACGTCAGAACCTCTCCGGCCGCAGCAGCGCCACCACGAGGTAGACCAGCAGCGCGAGCGCCACGATCCCGCCCACCACGTTCGTCACGACGTCTGCGGTACTCACAGGCGCTCCAGGCCACGAAGGCACAGCACCAGGACGGCGAACCCGCCGACCAGCAGCAGTGCGTAGAGCACATCGGCCACCGGACAACTCCCTCATCACTCTCCGCCAGGACTTCTGGCGGAGCCGGAGGCGAGTGTGTGCCCGGCGGGGCCGCGGCGAGAAGAGGGACTACGAGGGCTTGACGCCGATGGGGGCGATCTTGATGCGATCTTGACGGCCCTGCGACCTGGGTCACCGCCTGCTGCTGCTCACCGCGGCTGCAGTGGGCTCCCGGCACTCACCTGAGCGGCGAGCGAGACCGCGATCCGAAGCTGCTCGGCCGACGGCTTACGCACCCTGGTCGCGGCGCTCAGCAGGAACATCCCGCCGGTGTGCGGCGCGGGGAGCTCCACGAGATCCATGGTCGGCAGACCGTGCAGGTAGACGTCCGCCGGATAGCCGCGCCAGGACACCGTGCCGTCAGGGTGCAGCCGCGGCCGCTGTGGGTCGGCGGGCTGCGTGGTGTAGCGGCAGCCGTCGAGGTCGAGCACCTCCGCGATCATCGTCGCCACCACCTCGGCCGCCTCGTCCGTCCCGACGCCGTCGGCCGCCATTCGCGCCGCCCTGACCAGGCCGTCGACGTAGCCCTCCTGCTGCGCCGCCCGGGCGAGCTCGCGGCGAGCCCATTGCGCCAACTCGGTCACCGCACCTCCGACGAGGAGCAGCAGTGCCGCGGTTTCGACGTCCCTCGCGCCGTGGATGGCGAAGTCGTAGAAGGGTGCGGTCAGGAGGAAGTCGAACGCCGCCGCGGCGGTGGCCGCGGCGAGCAGCCCCGCCCAGCGGTCGCCGCGCAGCGCGACGGCGAGCACCACCAGCACCAGCACGAGCGCCATGCTGGTGTTCGCGACCCAGTCGCGCAGGAGGCTCATCGCCGCGGCCGCGGCAAGCGGTGCGGCGAACGCCCAGCCGAGGGCCGATGCTCGAGAATGCCTGGTCACACGTCTGAGGGAACACCCGGCCCGTGGGGTCGGCAACCCATGTTGACGTGCCCTTGACGAGCACCACCCGACCGGGGCAACGACGACGCCCACCTCGCGGTCGCGAGGTGGGCGTCGGGTCCGCATGCCGGCCGTCAGCGCGGCGGGTTCGCGCGGGTCAGGTGGTGACGCCGCAGACGAGCGGTGATCCACTCGTGTGCGGCGGGCCAGGTGACGATCTCACCGTCCGGGTTCGGACGGTGTTCCTGCCTCGTCCGTCCTCGGTCGAGCACGGCGACCAGGGCCAGGCTGAGGACGAGGACCACGGACAGCACAACGGCGCCGATCATGGCTGTCCCCTCAGATCGGCAGGGCCGCACCGGCACCGACGCCGAGCATCGGTGTGGGGGCGACGGCGTTGTAGGTCGACGCCATGGAGCGGGTGTAGGCGCCGGTGCAGGGCACCGCGACCAGGTCTCCGGCCGCGATGTCCGCGGGCAGTGGCACGCCCTCGGCGATTCGGTCGGTGGACTCGCAGTGCCGTCCGACCACCGTCATGGGCGAGAGCGGCGCCCGCACCGGCTTCCCGATGCGCCGCACGGGATACCGGGCACCGTAGAGGGCAGGACGGGGGTTGTCGCTCATCCCACCGTCCACCGCGACGAAGGTCGTGTCGCCGATGTGCTTGACGGCCCATACCCGGTACAGGGTCACACCGGCACGGGCGACGATCGCCCGGCCCGGCTCCACGACGAGGCGAGGCACCGGGATCCGGTGATACGCGCACGCACCATGCAGTGCCCGGAGCACGTCCCGGGCGAGGTTCTTCGGGTCCAGCGTGGCCGGCCCGTCATGGGCGTCCCCGCGGATGTCCACGGCGTGACCGCCACCCATGTCCAGCACCCGCAGGTCGATGTCCTGCTCGGCGGCGAACCCGACGACGCGGTGGAGGGCGTCGACGTAGGGCGCGGTCGAGGTGATCTGTGAACCGAGATGGCAGTGCAGCCCGACCAGCCGCAGCTGCGGGTGCGTGCCGATCTCCTTCGCCGCGATCGCCGCGTCGGGGAAGGGCAGCCCGAACTGCTGGTTCACGGTGCCGGTCGTGAGCCCGGGCAGAGTATGGGCGTCGACGCCGGGGGTCACCCGGATCATCACGTCCTGGACGCCGCGAGCGTGTTCGGCGATCCGCGCGATCTCGTCGAAGGAGTCGATCACGATCCGGCCTACTCCGGCGTCGCCGGCCGCACGCAGGTCTGCGTCGGTCTTCACGTTGCCGTGCAGCAGGATCCGTTCTCCGGGCACCCCCGCGGCGGCGGCGATCCTCACCTCGCCCCCGGAGCACGTGTCGATCGACAGGCCCTCCGCGGCCACCAGCCGCGCCACCGCCGGGGTGAGGAGCGCCTTTCCCGCATAGGTGATCTCGGCGTCGGGCAGGGCGCGTGTGTAAGCCCGGCACCGATCCCGCACGTCGACGACATCGAGGACCTGCAGCGGCGTTCCGTGACGCTCGGCCAGCTCGCCGAGGTCGCAGCCGCCGACCGAGATCCGGCCGTCACAGGTCGCGGCGGCGGTGACCGGCCACAGGCCGGGCTCCAGCCGGGCAGCGAGGGTGGGGCGCAGTGTCGGGATGAGATCGGCGAGGGTCACCGGGACTCCGTTTCGGGCATCGGGTGGGGCGCCGCTCCGGCGCCACGACCCAGGTATGCGCCCTCACCTTCACCTCGCGCAGCCCTCCGAGCGGGTTCTTGACGCGTGGACGCCGAGTCCGAATGTGGTCATGACGGCGGCCGTGGTCGGCGTCACGCGTGTGTCCGGCGTCAGGGCACGCAGGTCGGAGCGGATCGAGCGGACGAGGAACGGGGCGGCCCGACGGCGGAGCCGGCCCCGTTTCGCTGCCGGGTGGGCGTCGCGCTCCACGGTCACTGCACGAAATGCCGCCCGCACTCCATTGCGACGTGACCCGGAGAACAGCCGAAGACGGCATAGCGCCTATTTCCCGCAACCGGTCGATCATGCGCATTACCCGGCATCCTTACGCCAGCGTCTTGCAAAAGCCAAAGCACGCTGAGTAGGTTTCCGGTCGAACGTGCACATCAGGGTTCACCCTGTGAGCAGCGGCGATCGGTGTTCCGGTGAGGCCCTCATGACTACTTCCGCGCTGTCTTCCCGCACGAGTCGCTGGTCCGGCATTCGACGATCGCTGAGCCGTCAGGACCGGCGGTCGATCGCCGGAATGGTTTCCTTCATCGCCCTTCTCCACATTGTCGGATTCGGCGTCCTCATCACCGTCGTGATTCCGGAGCACTACGACCTGGGCCAGTCCGGCGCCTACACCGTGGGTGTCGGCATCCTCGCCTACACCTTCGGACTGCGGCACGCCTTCGACGCCGACCACATCGCCGCCGTGGACAACACCACCCGCACGCTTCTCGCCGACCGCGGCGAGGGCCGACGCCGCCCGCTGTCCGTCGGGTTCTGGTTCTCCCTCGGCCACTCGACGATCGTGTTCCTGCTCGTGTTCCTGCTCTCCGTCGGCGTGCGCGCCCTCGCCGGCGAGGTCGAGGACGACTCGTCCCCGCTGCACTCCGTCACCGGGATCATCGGCGCCTCGGTCTCCGGGGTGTTCCTCTGGGTCATCGGGATCCTCAACCTGATCGTCCTCGTCGGCATCGTCGCGATCTTCCGTCGGATGCGCCGCGGCGACTTCGACGAGCGCGAGCTCGAGGACCGGCTCGACAACCGAGGCTTCATGAACCGCTTCCTCGGCGGGCTCACCAGGTCGATCACCAGGCCCTGGCAGATCTACCCGGTCGGCGTCCTGTTCGGCCTGGGCTTCGACACGGCCACCGAGGTCGGCCTCCTCGTCCTGGCCGGCGGGACCGCCGCCTTCGACCTGCCGTTCTACGCGATCCTGGTGCTGCCGATCCTGTTCGCCGCCGGCATGTGCCTGATGGACACCCTCGACGGCGTCTTCATGAACTTCGCCTACGGCTGGGCCTTCGCCAAGCCGGTCCGCAAGGTCTTCTACAACATCACCATCACCGCCATCTCCGTGGCGGTCGCCCTGGTCATCGGCACCATCGAGCTCGTCTCGGTGATCGTCGACGAGGCCGGGATCGAGACGGGCCCGCTGGCGGCGATCGCGTCGATCCCCCTCGACTACGCCGGCTACGGCATCGTGGCGCTGTTCGCCCTGTCCTGGCTCGTCGCCCTGGCCGTGTGGCGGTTCGGACACGTGGAGGAGCGGTGGTCGACCCCGCTCCGCGGGAGCGCGGACACGCCCGCCTCCGACCATCGCCCCGACGCGGAGAGCTGACCCGAGCGGGCCCGTATCCCCGCACTACTGGGGATCATCTGCAAATGCAATGATCGTGCAATGACCATCGGGGGCGAGGTCTCCGCGGTCCAGTGCCCTGACCAGGGCCTACGCGCCGCGCGGCAGGTCGCGACATGCCGGGCACCCGTGACGTTCGCGAGGTTCGTCACTTCTCGGCAGCATGTCCGACTGCTAGCTTCAGCTGGTCGTGGTGATCGGGAAGTCGGTGTGACACCGACGCGGCCTTCGCCACTGTGATCGGGTTCGTCCGTTCCACGCCGGGAGAGGGTGCCGGCAGCCACTGGGTTCACCCCCGGGAAGGCGGAGCGGACCGACGTCCCCCGGACGTCGCCCGTCAGCCAGGAGACCGGCCACGACGTACGCAGTCATCCACGAAGTGCTGGAGAGGCGACGCCCGATGAAGTTGCGCTACCCCCTGCCCCGACGGCCCCTGTCCCGACGACGGCGCGCCGTCGTCGTGCTGGCCCTCGCCGCCGCGGTCCTCGCCGGTTGTGCGACGACGGGAGCGCCGCCGGAGTCGGCCCCACGGCCGACCACCCTCACCCTGGCCACCGGTTTCGCGATCGACGATCTCGACCCGTTGGAGAACGGGTACTGGGGCCCGGAGTTCGGCTACATCGAGCTCCTGATGCGGCCCGAGCGCGGAGGCGCCCCGAGCCCCTGGGTCCTCGACTCGCTGACCAACCCGCAGCCGCTGTCCTGGGTCCTGACCCTGCGGCCGGGCATCACGTTCCAGAACACCTCGGCCCTCGACGGCACCGCGCTCGCAGCGCTGCTGGCCGCTCAACTGGCCGACAACCCCGATCTCACAGCAGCGCTACCCGGTGCGTCGGCCACGGCGACCGGGCCGCTCGAAGCCACGCTCACGACCACGCGCCCGGCCCCGAACGTGCCGTCGCTGCTCGCGGACGAGTCGATGGTCCCGGTCTACGACGTCGCCGCCTACCAGCGACACGTCGCGTCCGGCGCCCCCGCGGCGGATCTGCTGAAGGCGGGCCTGTTCACCGCTCCCTATGTCGTGGACAGCCTCGACACCGAGTCGATGCAGCTCTCCCCCCGTCCCGACTACTGGGGCGGCCCGCCCGGTCTGCAGGACCTGACCGTGCGGTTCGTGCCCGAGGTCTCCGCCCGTATCCAGGCGGTTCAGGCCGGCGAGGCGGACATCGCGCTGTATCCGCCCACCGCCTCGGCGCCGACCCTGAAGGACCGCACGGACTCGTTCTACGTGACCGGGCAGCCGCTCGGTCCGACCTTCATGCTGGAACTCAACCAGCGCGAGGCTCCCTTCGACGACCCGCTCGTCCGGCGGGCCGTGTACGCGGGAATCGACTACGACCAGCTCGCCGACCAGGTGATGAACAAGCTCTACGTGCCGGCCACCGGGCTGTACACCGATTCCCGTCCGTGGGCGGAGAAGACCCAGTCGACCGACGTCGCCGCAGCCGGTGCCCTGCTGGATCAGGCGGGCTGGACCCGCGCGGGAACCGGTCCCCGCAGCCGGGCGGGCACGCCGCTCCGCTTCTCGCTGCTGACCTACCCGCAGCAGCCGGACTCCGGCGCCCTGGCCCTGGCCGTGCAGGCCCAGCTGGCCGAGCTCGGGGTCGGCGTGGAGATCGAGCAGGTTCCCGACATCACCTCGGCGCTGGAGGAGAAGACGGGCTGGCACGCCGCGGTGGCGGGCAACGGGTTCGTGTCCTTCGGCGGTGACCACGTCACCCCGCTGATCAACTATCTGCGTTCCGACGGCCCCAGCAATGCCACCGGCACCGCCGACCCGGTCCTCGACTCGCTCATCGACGAGGTCGCAGTGGAGCTGAACGCGTCGTCCAGGGACGATCTCCTCCGCCGGATCCAGCGCCGGGTCGCCGACAACGGCTACCTCGGCTACCTCGGCACCCGCCTTCCGGCGGTCGTCACCGGGCCGGCCTGGAAGGACTACCAGGTCCCGATCTCCAACCTGTGGGTCGACGCCCGCACCGGCCCTGCCGCCTCCGCGGCCGGCTGACGTTGGCGGTCGTCCTCCGCCGCCTCGGCCAGGCGTTCGTCACCCTGGCCGGGGCGGGGGTGCTGGTCTTCGGGATGCTCGCGGTCACCCCGGGTGATCCGGCCCGCCGGGTGCTGGAGGCACGCGGGATCACCGAACCGAGCCCGCCCGCGATCGCCGCCGTCCGCGAGGAACTGCGGCTCGACGATCCACTCGTGGTCCGGTTCGCCCGCTGGGCCGGCGGCGTGCTCACCGGGGACCTCGGCATCTCCTGGCGCACGGGCAGCCCGGTGATCCAGGAGTTCGTCACCCGTCTCCCTGCCACCCTGCGCCTCACCGGGGCCGCCCTCGTCCTGGCCGTCGCGCTCGCACTGGTGCTCGGCGCGGCCGCGGCCGCGGCTCCGGGTCGTTGGCCCGACGTCGCGGCGCGGGCGGTCGCGCTGGTGATGCTCGTCGTGCCCAGCTTCGTGCTCGGGGTGGTGGTCCTGGACGTGCTCGTCGTCCGCGCCGGGCTCGGCAGGGTGATCGCCGACGGGACGTGGGCGACGGTGTTCCTCCCGGCCCTGACCCTCGCACTCGCCTCCGCGGCGGGCTGGTCACGGGTGTTGCGGACCAGCCTCCTGGAAGCGCGGTCCGCCCCCTACCTGCAGGTCAGCGCGGCCCGGGGCGCGAGCCGCCGGCGGCGGCTACGGGTGCACCAGCTCCCCAACGCCGCCCCACCGTTCCTCACCATGATCGGGCTGGGCTCGGCCGCGCTGATCGGCGGGGCGCCGATCGTCGAGAGCGTGTTCACCTGGCCCGGTATCGGCCGCTACACCGTCGAGGCGATCAACGCCCGGGACATGCCCGTCGTCGTGGGGTTCACCCTCGTCGCCGTGGTCGTCTACGTCGTCATGAGCCTGCTCGTCGACCTCGTCTGCGCCGCGATCGACCCGCGCCTGCGGCAGCGCACGTCATCGTGAGCGCCCTCGGGATCCTCACCAGAGCGGGCGTGCCGGAACCGTTCCCGGACGCCCGGCGCGGTGTGTGGCGTGCCCTGCTGCGCAGGCCGGCCGCCCGCGTGGGGTTGGCCCTCGCCATGGTCCTCGTCCTCCTGGCGCTGGTCGGGCCCTGGTTCGTCCCGGACCCGAACCTGCCGGACTACACCGACCAGCTGGCCGCGCCCAGCGCGTCGCACCCGTTCGGGACCGACCAGGCCGGCCGGGACCTGCTCGCACGGAGCGTCGTCGGCGCGCAGGCCTCCCTCGGCGCGGCGCTGCTCGTCATGACCATCGCGGCAGCCGTCGGCCTGATCGTCGGGACCCTCGCCGGCGCCGTCGGCGGGATCGTCGACACCGTCCTGACCCGCGCCACCGACGTCCTGCTCGGGCTCCCCGCGCTGGTCCTGACCCTCGCCGTCGTCGGGGTCCTCGGCCCCGGCTTCTGGAACCTCGTGCTCGCGATGTCCGCGACGAGCTGGGCCGGCCTGGCCCGGCTGGCCCGCAGCGTCGCCCGCGGCAGCGCCCGCCGACCGGACGTCGTCGCCGCCCGGATGGCCGGCATCGGCCCGATCCGCACCACGATCGGCCACGTCGTACCCGCTGCGACCTCGCAGGTCCTGGTCGCGGCCACCCTCGGCCTCGGCGAGACCGTCCTCGCGCTCGGCGGGCTCTCGTTCCTCGGGCTCGGCGCCCAGCCCCCGACCGCGGAGTGGGGCAACATGCTCTCCGACGGCCGCAACACCTTCGCCTACGCACCCTGGCAACTGATCGGGCCCGGCCTGGGCCTCATCCTCTCGGTCACCGCAGCCGCCCTGATCAGCGACGCGCTGCGCGACGCCACCGACCCCGGCAGGCCCTCGTGACCCCCCTCGTCGTCGAGTCCCTCACCGTCACCTACCCCGGTGGCCACCGCGCCCTCGACCAGGTCGACCTCAGGATCGAGGAGGGGCAGTCCTACGCCGTCGTCGGCCGTTCGGGCAGCGGCAAGACCACCCTCGTCCGCGCGATCCTCGGCCTGCTACCGGCCGGCACCCGGACGACGGGGAGCATCCGGGTGGGCGGGCGGGAGGTCCTCGGCGCATCGGAGGACGTGCGCCGGGAGCTGCGCGGCCTGGTCGTCGGCTACGTCCCCCAGGACCCCTTCGCCGCGTGCGATCCCCTGCGCACGGTGCACCACCACGTCACCGAGGCCTGGTCGGTGCACCGACGGCGCCCAGCCGCCGGCGCGGTGACCTCCGCACTGGCCGGGGTGGGCATCGACGATCCGGACACGCGGGCCGCACAGCATCCGCACCAGTGGTCCGGCGGCATGCTGCAGCGCGCCACGCTCGTCGCGGCCACGGCCCACACCCCGCTCCTCACCCTCGCCGACGAGCCGACCAGCGCCTTGGACACCGAGCTCGCCGACGACGTCCTCGACCTCGTCCGGCGGACCTGCGGTGCACTGCTGCTGATCAGCCACGACCTCGCCCTGGTCGCCCGTCACGCCACGTCGGTACTCGTCCTCGCCCACGGGCGTGGCGTCGAGCGCGGCGCCGCGACCGAGCTCCTGCGCGCACCCACCGCGCCGGAGACGATCGATCTCGTCGCCGCCGCCGTCGTCGGGCCCCGACGCGTGTCCGTGCGATCCGCCGAGCCCGTGGTCGCCGAGGTGCGGGCGGTGTCGCGGTCCTACCGCCACCGCGGGGGCATGACGACCGCCGTCGACGGCGCTGACCTCACGATCCGCCGCGGCGAGATCGTCGGGGTGCTCGGCCGGTCCGGATCGGGCAAATCCACGCTCGCCCGCCTGGTCGGAGGAATGGAACGGCCCGACAGCGGCACGGTCGTCCTCGACGGCCACGACCTCTGGGCCACGGCAGCACTGGGCCGCCGACGCCCACTGCGCCCCGGGTACGTCATGCCGGTCTTCCAGGACCCGGTCGCGAGCCTGGACCGCCGGTGGGCACTGTGGCGCACCCTCACCGAACCCCTCCGCGCGCGGGCCGAACGCCATTCCCGCCGCGCTCGACGGGAACTCGCCGCCCGCGCCCTGGAGCGGGTCGGTCTCGCGGACATCGACGTCGATCGGCTCCCGGGCAGCCTCTCGGTCGGCCAGGCCCAACGCGTCGCCGTGGCCCGCGCGCTCGTCGCCCGACCGGCGCTGCTGATCGCCGACGAACCCACCGCGAGCCTCGACGTCTCCAGCGCCGCCACCATCACCTCGCTCCTGCGCGAGATCGCCGACGCCGGCGCGGCGCTGCTCGTCGTCAGCCACGACGAACCCCGCCTGGCGGGTTACGCGGACCGGATCCTGACCATGAGCTCCGGCTGCCTCCGGGAACTCGAACCCTCACCCGTCGGGTGCGGGCCGTCCGGGGGCGAGGAGGCCACGGCAGCCGATCGACGATGACCACGTCGGGGCTCTCCGCGACGGCGGCAGGCCGTCACCGGACGGCGCCGCGGCGGATCCGGGCCCCCGAGCGGCGGGCGATGCGTCGGTCACGAGCCCAGCAGCGCGCGGGCCCGCTCGGCGTCGACGGACTCGTGCCACTCCCCCGCGGGGTTGTCGACGACCAGCGGGCCGAGGTTGCACGGGCCGAGGCACCCCACCGGGGTGACCAGCACGTCCTGGTCCCGTGCCGCGGCCGCGAGGGCACGGTGCGTGTCTCCCGCGCCGTAGACGGTGCACCGAGGCCCGCGGCACACCAGCACGTGCCGGGCGGGGTCCTCGCGCACCGACCAGGCCGGACTGCGGAACGCAGCCGGGCTGACCGCCACGGGCGTCGACTCGCCGAGTGCCAGGCCCGCCAGCACATCCGCCATCCCGGGCGCGGCCGTGGGCGGTGGGCTCAGGACGACGTGCAGGTCCGCTCCGCGGGACTCGTGCCAGTGGGCGACGGCGCGGGCGGCCCAGTTGCGCAGGTACGCATCCGCCGGCAGGGCCAGGGGCACGAGGACGACCTCGTCGCGGGGACCCGCGATCGCCGCGATCTCGTCGAGCACCGCCGCGACCGACGGATCCGCCTGGTCCAGGTACGCGACCCGGGCCGGACGGCCGGCCCGCTCGGCGACCCCCGCCGCCAGCGCGGCCAACGACCGCTCGTCCACACCCGACGGCGTGGGCCGGGCGACGAGGACTATGTGCCGTTCCACCGATGAGCCTCCCCTGGTCGACTTCCTAGTCTGCACGATCGTTCACATGTGCAGAAATGAAGATCGACCTCCGGGCCGGAACACCGGGATCCGGCGGTGCCGGTCGGGCGATCAGTGCAGGATCAGGCAGGTCGAGGTCGCCTCACCGAGCAGCCTTCCCGCCTCGTTCCGCAGCTCCGCCCTGGCCAGCACGGTCGAACGGCCGCCGTGCACGATCCAGCCCTCGCAGCGCACCAGCCCCGTGTCCGTGGTCATCCGGCCGAGGAACTTCACGTTCAGGTCCACGCTGGTGTACCGGACCCCGGCCGGCAGCGTGCTGTGGACGGCACACCCGCACGCCGAGTCCAGCAGCGTCGCGTAGACGCCGCCGTGGACCGAGCCGATCGGGTTGTAGTGGTACTCCGCCGGCGTGAGCACGAAGACGGCACGGCCGCGCTCCACCGACTCGAGATCGAAGCCCATGGTCTGCGCGATGGGCGGCGCCGGGAGCGATCCGTCCGCCACCCTCCGCAGCAGCGTGAGCCCGTCGAGCTCCGCCCCGGCAGCCATGCCGCGCGGATCGTCCCAGCTGTAGGCGCGTTCCCGGTCCAGCCGCACGTCGGTCATGGGCCGAGCCTATCTGGATATCGATGAGAAACCCAGATCAGGCACTGACCGGCTCCTGGTGCCTCCGGCACGCCTGCGCGTAGGCGACCGGGGTCAGGCCGATCGCCGCGGTGAAGTCCCGGATGAAGTGCGACTGGTCGAAGTAGCCGAGCTCCGCGGCCACCTCGGCCCACGGCCGGTCCTGCTCCTCGGCCAGCCGGGCGGCGGCCTCGTGCAGCCGGTAGCGGCGCAGCACCCACTTCGGGCTCACCCCGACGTAGCGGGCGAACAACCGCTGCAGGGTGCGCGGCGCGATCCCGAACCGCTCGACGACGTCCTCCACCCGGCTCGTCGACCGGTCCCGCAGCAGCGCCGCCACGATGCCCCCCACCAGCACGACGTGGGGATCCGGCTCCGGCCACCGCGCGCGCAGGAACGCCTCCGCACGCTCGATCAGCTCGGGGACGGGGCCCGTCATCGCCGCCGCGAGCTCGTCCGCGGGACGGCCCCAGAGCCGGGACGCGGGCATCGTGACGTCCGTGATCGACGAGACCGGCTCGCCGAGGAACGGCAGGAACGCACCCGGCCGGAACTTCACGCCGAACACCCGCCCCTCGCCGGCGTAGGGATAGGTGAAGCGCTCCCGGCCGACCCCCGCGATCGCGAGGTTCCCCCGGTCCAGAACCACGTTGACGCAGGGATGCGGCAGCAGGGTGACCGAGGCCCGTCTCCCCGGCGGCAGTGCCCAGCTCACGACCCAGTGCCGTTCGACGAGCCCGGCCAGATCCGGCGCCGGCGCGAACCGTTCCAGGGTGAAGTCCACCCCCCGCACGCCGAGGACGCCGTACTCACTGGTGGTGGACGATTCGGTCACCCCGGCAGCATGGCGTACGGGACCGACGCTTTCGCATGGGAGGATCCTCGGCAATGAAGGGGATCATCCTGGCCGGCGGCACCGGCACGCGACTGCATCCGATCACCCGAGGGGTGTCGAAGCAGCTCCTGCCGGTCTACGACAAGCCGATGATCTACTATCCGCTCTCGGTGCTGATGCTCGCCGGGATCCGGGAGATCCTGGTGATCACCACGCCCGAGGAGCAGGCACTGTTCCGCAGGCTCCTCGGGGACGGCTCGGAGCTCGGGCTCACGCTGACCTACGCCGCCCAGCCGAGCCCGGACGGCATCGCCCAGGCGTTCCTGATCGGCGAGGAGCACATCGGGGACGACTCCTGCGCGCTCGTCCTGGGGGACAACATCTTCCACGGCCAGCGGTTCGCCGAGACGCTGCGCGAGTGCTCGGCCCGGATCGTCCGGGGCGCGGCGGACCCGGAGGGCAACGGGGCGGTCCTGTTCGGCTATCCGGTGCGCGATCCGCAGCGCTACGGCGTGGGTGTCGCGGACGACGACGGCCGGTTGATCGACATCGAGGAGAAGCCCGAGCACCCCCGGTCCAACCGGGCCATCACCGGGCTCTACCTCTACGACTCCCAGGTCGTCGGCATCGCCGCCACCCTCAAGCCGTCGCCGCGCGGGGAGCTGGAGATCACCGACGTCAACCGCGCGTACGTGGACGCGGGCGAGGCCCGGCTCGTCGACCTCGGCCGCGGTTTCGCCTGGCTGGACACCGGGACGCACGACTCGCTGCTCGAGGCGGGCCAGTACGTCCAGGTGCTGGAGCACCGGACGGGCGTGCGGATCGCGTGCGTCGAGGAGATCGCCCTGCAGCGCGGCTTCATCGACGCGGACGCCTGCCACGCCCTCGGTGCGGCGCAGGCGAAGTCCGGCTACGGCGAGTACGTGATGGCCGTGGCGGCGGCGCACGGTGCCTCCACGGCCCGGGCGGCCGTCGAACCGTAGGGACCGCAACGATCCGGTCGCGACGAACGATCAAGGACCCGTCCACCGGTGAGCGTGGGCGCCCGCCGACCCAAGGAGGCCCGGGTTGACCCGACCGTCCGGAACACCCCGTCGCCGCAACCGGATCGCGCTGGTGATCGCCCTCGCGGTGGGCGCGGCCCTGGTCGTCGTCGTCCGGGTCGCCGTCACCGGTGGCGACGACACCGGCGGGGACGTCCCCACCCGCGCGCAACGGGCGGACTGCACCCCGCTGAACGTCACCGCGTCGACGGAGAAGGCGGCCCTGCTCACCGCGGTCGCGGACGACTACAACCGCGCGGACCGGGACGTGAACGGCGGCTGCGCGGACGTCCGGGTGACCCCGCTGGCCTCGGGTGCGGCGGCGGAGGCGCTGGCGGCGGACTGGAACGAGGCCGTGAACGGGCCACGACCGGACGTCTGGTCGCCCGCGGCGAGCTCCTGGGCGTCGGTCCTGCAGCAGCGGCTGACCTCGGCGGACCGGCCCGCCCTGGTCCCGGTGGACAAGCCCTCCATCGCGCAGACGCCGCTGGTCATCGCGATGCCGCAGCCCATGGCCGAGGCGTTGGGCTGGCCGGACAAGGAGATCGGCTGGACCGACCTGGCCGCGCTCGCGGCGGACCCGGCCGGCTGGGGCGGCCAGGGACATCCCGAGTGGGGGACGTTCACCCTCGGCAAGACCAACCCGACGCTCTCGACCTCCGGGCTCAACGCCACCGTCGCCGCCTTCTTCGCCGCCACCGGACGGTCGACGGACCTGACCGCGGCGGACGTCGCGGACCCGCAGTACCGGCAGTTCGTCCAGGGCGTCGAGAGCAGCGTCGTGCACTACGGGGACACCACGCTGACGTTCCTGCAGAACCTCTCCGAGGCCGCGTCCCGCGGGAACGCGCTGTCCTACATCAGCGCGGTGACCGTCGAGGAGAAGTCCGTCTGGGACTACAACCAGGGCAACCCGAGCGGTGACCCGGCGACGGCCGGTCAGGGCCCGAAGCCGCGTGTCCCGCTCGTCGCGGTGTACCCGCGGGACGGCACACTCGTGTCGGACAACCCGTTCATGACGCTGACCGCGAGCTGGGTCGACGACCCGAAGCGTGCCGCCGCGGCGGACTTCCTCGGCTTCCTGCGTGCGGAGGAGCAGCAGAGGCGCTTCACCGACGCCGCGTTCCGGACCTTCGAGGGGGTCCCCGGTGCCCCGCTGTCCCGCGAGAACGGGCTGTTGCCGGACAGGGCGTTCACCGTGCTGAAGCCGCCCGGTGCGGCGGTGCTGGACCAGGTCGTCGCGTCCTGGAAGGACCTGCGGAAGAAGGCCAACCTGGTGTTCGTGCTCGACGTGTCCGGCTCCATGGGCGAACCCGTCGGCACCGGGACACGGCTGGACCTGGCGAAGGAGGCGGCCGTCGAGGGTCTCGGGCAGCTCGGGGACTCCGACGTCCTGAGCCTGTGGACGTTCAGCACCCCGCTCGGCGGGAGCAGGGTGCCGTACCGCGTGGTGGTCCCGCCGGGGCCGGTCGCCCAGGTGCGGGACGACTACCAGCGGGTGATCACCTCGCTGGAGCCCGGCGGCGGGACGGCGCTGTACGCGACGACGAAGGCGGCCGTCGCCCAGGTCGAGGCGACGTACGACCCGAACCGGATCAACGCCGTCGTGCTGCTGACGGACGGGGTGAACGAGTACCCGCCGGACGACGACCTCGACGGCCTGGTCACCGGGCTGGACACGGAGGACACGTCACGGCTCGTCCGGGTCTTCCCGATCGCCTACGGCGAGGACGCCTCGCTGGACGTGCTGACCCGGATCGCGAAGGCGACCCGGGCGGCGGCCTACGACTCGGGGGACGAGCAGAGCATCCGCAGCGTGATGACGAACGTGATCTCGAACTTCTGATCCCTGAGCTGGGAGGATGCATCGCGTGGGACTCCGGGAACGGCTCGTGGACCCCTGGGCCGCCGTGGTCGGCGCGGTCGCGGGCGGGATGGCCTGGGCCGTCATCCCGGCCGGCGGCGTGGGGGTGGCGCTCGGCGTGGGGGTCGCCGCCGTCGTCTACGGCGTGAAGGTCGGCAGCGACGCCTTGCTGAACCGGCGCTCCGCCCCCGGCCTGCCGTCGCCGCACGACCCGCCGGGCCCCACCGAACTGCCGGAACCGCCGCGGGGCACCGAGGCGCGTCGCTGGCTGGACCGCGCGGACGCGGCCCTGCACAGGCTCGACGAGACGGTGGAGGGCGCCGCGGCGGGCGTCACCCGCGAGCAGGTCCGGGACGTCCGGGACAAGGCCTCGACGACGGACACCGCGGTCCGCAGGCTGGCCGGCCAGGCCACGGCGTTCGAGCAGGCCATGGCCCGGATCCCGGCCCGCGACCTCGGCGACGAGCGCGCCCGGCTGGCGTCGGAGATCCGGCGGGCCCGCAGCGGTGAGGTCCGCGCCGAGCACGAGTCCGGGCTCGCGAGCGTCGAGCAGCAACTGGCGGCGTACTCGAGGCTGGCGCAGGCGCGGGAGACCGCGCTCGCCCGCCTGCAGTCGGCGGCGCTGGGCCTGGAGAGCCTGAACACCCGGGCGGTCGAGGTGCTCGCCATGGCGGCGTCGTCCGGGGACGGGCCGGGCAGGCGGGTCGTCGACGAGCTCGGCGGCGAGCTGGACGCGTTGCGGGGCGGGGTGGCGGAGGTCGAGCGGCTCGCCCGCGGGGAAGGCCCCGCACCCGACTAGCCGGCTCAGCGGCGGGCCATCTCCTCCAGGCGCCGGATCCGGTCCGCCATCGGCGGGTGGGTGGAGAACAGCCTCGCCATCTGCTCCCCGGGCCGGAACGGGCTGGCGATCATCAGGTGGGACTGCGCGACGAGGTTCGGCTCGGGTGGGAGCGGGGCCCGGGCGACGCCGTACTCGAGCTTGCGCAACGCTGAGGCCAGGGCCAGCGGGTCCCCGGTCAGCTCGGACCCGGACGCGTCCGCCTGGTACTCCCGGGACCGGCTGACGGCCATCTGCACGACACCCGCCGCGATCGGCCCGAGGATCGCGATCAGGATCACCGCGACCGGGTTGGGCCGCTCGCCGTCACCGTCGCCGAACAGCCCGCTGAACATCGCGATGTTCGCCAGGAACCCGATCATGCTGGCCATCGCCCCGGCGACGCAGGAGATCAGGATGTCCCGGTTGTAGACGTGGCTGAGCTCGTGCCCGAGGACGGCCCGCAGCTCCCGCTCGTCGAGCAGGTCGAGCAGGCCGGTGGTGGCACACACCGCGGCGTGCCGCGCGTCGCGCCCGGTGGCGAACGCGTTGGGGGCGTTGGTGGGGCTGAGGTAGAGCTGTGGCATGGGCTGGCGCGCACGCTGGCTGAGCTCCCGGACGATGCGGTACATGCCCGGATGCTCGGTCTCGGTGATCGGGCGGGCGTGCATCGCGCGCAGCGAGAGCTTCGCGGAGTTGAAGTAGGCGTAGCCGTTCATCCCGAGCGCGACGACGAACGCGAGGATCAGGCCGGTCCGTCCGGCGACCAGGCCGCCGATCAGCAGGACCAGGGCGCTCATCCCGCCGAGGAGGACCGCCGTCCGCAACCCGTTCATGTGCCTGTGCACGCCGCTCTCGCCTCTCCGCTCGGTACCTGCAGCGTCAACGAGCCGGGTCGGAGCGGTGTTCCGGGCCCGACCTGTGCGTCGGCTAGGGGTTCACGGCGCTGCGGTCCGGGACGGCGGACCCGTGCTCGGCGAAGTGGCTGGGCGACACGATCACGAACAGCCCGGACGCCTCCGCCACCAGCGGGCCGTCCGGGTCGTCGAGCCGGCCGGTGGCGCGCATCCACAGCTTGCGGCCCTCGCGGCCCTCGAGCCGCGCGCTCAGGTGCACGGTCGACCCGACCGGGACGGGCCTGCGGTAGCTCGTGTTCAGCTGACCGGTGACGGCCGTCTCACCGACGAACTCGTTCAGCGCGCCGAAGGTCTCGTCGAAGGCCGCGGCGAGCACCCCGCCGTGGATCAGCCCGGGTGCTCCCTGGTGGGCCTCGCGGACCACCAGCTCACCGGTCACGCTGAGGTCCTCGCCCGCGACGAACCGCAGGTGCAGGCCGTGCTCACCGTCCCCGCACGCGAAGCATCCGGCGTAGTGCCTGGGGATGGGCGCCCCGGGCGCCGGGGCCCCCTCGACCGGGACGGGACGCTCCACCGAGTCCGGTGGGTCGAGGGGTCTGGCGGACAGCGGTAAAGGGCGGGACACGAGCGGACCGTAATCGATGTCGCGCGGACGGAGCACCCGCGAACGGCGTCTCGATGTCAGGATCACAGCATGAGTAGCGAAGTGCGGACAAAGGTCGACGACGGCGTCGCCCTGCTCACTGTGTCCAACCCCGAACGGCGCAACGCCATGAACCTGGAGCTCGCGGGCAAGCTCGTGAGCGCTCTCGACGACGCGGTGGCCGATCCCTCGGTCGGCGCGATCGTGATCACCGGGGAGGCGCCCGCGTTCTGCGCCGGCGGGGACCTCGGCGAGCTGCAGAGTGCCGATCCGGCGAGGTTGCGGAACGTCTACTCGGGCTTCCTCGCCGTGGCGAACTGCCCGTTGCCCACCATCGCCGCCGTCAACGGCGCGGCCGTCGGTGCCGGGCTCAACCTCGCCCTGGCCTGCGACGTCCGGCTCGCCGGGCCCGGCGCGAAGTTCGACGCCCGGTTCATGCAGCTCGGCCTGCACCCCGGTGGCGGCTACACCTGGATGGCCGACCGTGCCCTCGGCACCCAGGCGGCCAAGGCCCTCACGCTGTTCTGCGACGTCCTCGACGCCACCGAGGCGGAGCGGCTCGGCCTCGTCTACCGCCGCTACGACGACGACGAGGCGCTGCTCGCGGGGGCGCAGGAGCTGGCGTCCCGGGCCGCGTCGGCGTCCCGGGGCCTCATCGAGACGACCAAGGCCACGATGCGGATCACCGCGGGCCCGATCTCGCACGCCGAGGCGACCGAGATCGAGGTCAGGGCCCAGGCCGAGTCCGTGCACTCGGAGGACTTCAAACAGCGGGTCACGGCCCTGCAGAAGCGGATCAGCAAGCGATGATCTCACCCGTCCGGCGGAACGTGGCGACTGTGACATCAGGCAGGGTCGAGGGACAGGCGTCGATACCGGACGTTAGCCTTCGTCCGGACATTCGTTTACCCACCGGAACCGGGGACTGACCTCGATATGACGACCAGCGACACCGCCGTCGAGCACGCTACCGAGGGAGAGCCTGAGGTGGTTCAGCGAGATCGGGTGGTCATCCGTTTCGCGGGTGACTCGGGTGACGGGATGCAGCTCACCGGTGACAGGTTCACCTCCGAGACCGCGACGTTCGGCAATGATCTGTCGACGTTGCCGAACTTCCCGGCTGAGATCCGGGCGCCTGCCGGGACGTTGCCGGGGGTGTCGTCGTTCCAGTTGCATTTCGCCAACTACGACATCCTGACTCCGGGGGACCGCCCGGATGTGTTGGTGGCGATGAACCCGGCGGCGTTGAAGGCGAACATCGCCGACCTGCCCAAGGGTGGGGTGCTCATCGTGAACACCGATGAGTTCACCAAGCGGAACCTGACCAAGGTCGGGTACGAGGCCAACCCGCTCGAGGACGACTCGTTGGCCGATTTCGCGGTGCACGAGGTCGCGATGGCCACCCTGACCAAGGGTGCGTTGGAGTCGACGGGGTTGAGCAAGAAGGACGCCGAGCGGGCGAAGAACATGTTCGCGCTCGGGTTGTTGTCGTGGATGTATCACCGCCCGCACGAGGGCACCGAGCGGTTCCTGCGGGAGAAGTTCGCCAAACGCCCGGACCTGGCCGAGGCCAACATCCTGGCGTTCAAGGCCGGGCATGCCTACGGGGAGACCACCGAGGCGTTCGCGGTGACCTACGAGGTGGCGCCGGCGAAGCTGCAGACCGGGACCTACCGTCAGATCACCGGGAACGCCGCGTTGTCCTACGGGCTGGTCGCGGCCGGGCGGGTCACCGGGTTGCCGGTGTTCCTGGGGGCCTATCCGATCACCCCGGCCTCGGACATCCTGCACGAGTTGAGCAAGCACAAGGCCTACGGGGTGACCACCTTCCAGGCCGAGGACGAGATCGCCGGGGTCGGGGCCGCGTTGGGCGCGTCCTTCGGTGGGGCGTTGGGGGTGACGACCACCTCGGGTCCGGGGGTGTCGTTGAAGTCGGAGACGATCGGGTTGGCGGTGGCGTTGGAGCTGCCGTTGCTGGTCGTGGACGTGCAGCGTGGTGGGCCGAGCACGGGGTTGCCGACGAAGACCGAGCAGGCGGATCTGTTGCAGGCGATGTACGGGCGCAACGGGGAGGCCCCGTTGCCGATCATCGCGCCGCAGTCGCCGGGGGACTGTTTCCACGCCGCGATCGAGGCGGCCGCGATCGCGGTGCGCTACCGGACCCCGGTCATGCTGCTCTCGGACGGTTCGCTGGCCAACGGCTCGGAGCCGTGGAAGGTGCCCGACGCGAGCGCGCTGGAGCCGGTGGATCCCGGTTTCGCGACCGAGCCCAACGCCCCGGACGGGTCCGGGGAGTTCTGGCCCTACCTGCGTGATGCCGACACCCTGGCCCGCCCGTGGGCGGTGCCCGGCACCCCGGGCCTGGAGCACCGCATCGGCGGGCTGGAGAAGGCCGACGGGCGTGGCTCGATCTCCTACGACCCGGACAACCACGACCGCATGGTCCGGCTGCGCCAGGCCAAGATCGACGGCATCGAGGTGCCCGACCTGAGCGTGGACGACCCCACCGGGGACGCGGAGGTCCTGGTCATCGGCTGGGGCTCGACCTACGGCCCGATCGGTGCCGGCGCCCGCCGGGTCCGCGCGCTGGGCAAGAAGATCGCCACCGCGCACCTGCGCAACCTCAACCCGATGCCCGCCAACCTCGGCGACATCCTGGGCCGCTACCGCACCGTGCTGGTCCCGGAGATGAACCTCGGGCAGCTCTCGGTGCTGCTGCGCGCCCGCTACCTCGTGGACGCGAAGTCCTACACCAAGGTCTCCGGCCTGCCGTTCAAGGCCGAGGAGCTGCAGAACGTGTTCCTCGGCTACATCAGTGGGGACTACCTCACCGGGTCACACCCCACCACCAGCACCGACGTCTCCTCCGGAGCCATGGCATGAGCACAGATCTCGGACTTCCGGTGATGGGTGGGCTCGATCTCGTCCCCACCACCACGGACAAGCAGACCGCGAAGGACTTCACCTCCGACCAGGAGGTCCGCTGGTGCCCCGGCTGCGGGGACTACGCCGTCCTCGCCGCGGTCCGCCAGTTCCTGCCCACCCTGGGCATCAAACGCGAGAACACCGTCTTCGTCTCCGGCATCGGCTGCTCGAGCCGGTTCCCGTACTACCTCAACACCTACGGCATGCACTCCATCCACGGCCGCGCCCCCACCATCGCCACCGGCCTCGCCGTGTCCCGCCCCGACCTCTCCGTCTGGGTCGTCACCGGCGACGGCGACGCCCTGTCCATCGGCGGCAACCACCTCATCCACACCCTGCGCCGCAACGTCAACCTCAAGATCCTGCTGTTCAACAACCGGATCTACGGCCTGACCAAGGGCCAGTACTCCCCCACCAGCGAGGTCGGGAAGGTCACCAAGTCCACCCCCCTGGGCTCGATCGACCACCCCTTCAACCCCATCAGCCTCGCCCTGGGCGCCGAAGCCACCTTCGTCGCCCGCGCCCTCGACAGCGACCGCAAGGGCCTCACCGAGGTCCTCGGCGCCGCCGCCGCACACCGCGGCAGCGCCTTCGTCGAGATCTTCCAGGACTGCCCCATCTTCAACGACGGCTCCTTCGACGTCCTGCGCAAACCCGAGACCAAGGACCAACGCCTCGTCCCCGTCCGCCACGGCGAACCCATCGTGTTCGGACCCCAGGACAACCGCCAGGCCGTCATCCAGAACGGGCTCGGCCTCACCGTCGTCGACGCCGCCACCGTGCCCACCGAGCAGATCCTCGTCCACGACACCTCCAACCTGGAACTGTCCTTCGCCCTGTCCCGGCTCTCCAACCAGGACCTCACCCACACCGTCACCGGGATCTTCCGCAACACCGACCGCACCACCTACGACGACGCCGTCCGCACCCAGAACCACCAGGCCAAAAACGCCACCGGCACCCCGGACCTGCAAGCCCTGCTCAACGGCCGCGACACCTGGACCGTCGCCTGAGACAGGCTTCCCGACGTCACGAACCGCCGGTCCCCGCTTCGGGGCCGGCGGTTCCGTCGTTCACGGGCACGGGGACGCCGTCAGGTCGGTTCCTCCGGGCCCTGCTGCCGGGGGATCGACGCGCCCGTGCCGGAGGTGAGGCTGTCGATCGCACCGGCCGCGGCGGCGCCCGCGGACCGGCGCCGGGCCGCGTTCCTCCGCTGGTCCAGCTCGGCCAGCGCCGAGTCCGCCGGAGCCGGGATCCGCGGTGGTTCGGCGACCGCGTCCCGGGGCGGCCCGGGCGCGACCGGGACGGACGGGGGCCCCGCCGCGGGCGTCCAGGACGGTGGCGTCCACTCCGCCACCGGGGCCCGACGGGCCGCGCGCCGGGCCGGCGCGACGAACGCCACCCAGGTCAGCGCGGCCCCGAGCAGGAACGCGACGACGAGCAGCAACCACACCTGCCCGAACAGCCAGACCATGACGCCTCCTATCCGAGGGTGAGCTCGACACGCCGGCTCGCGGCCTGCGACGACAACGGGTTCGCGGTGCCGGCGCCGCGGGTCCGGATGCGCGCCGGATCGACGCCCGCGGACACCAGCGCCTCGCCGACGACGGCGGCCCGCTGCGCGGACAGCTCCTGCGCGTCGACCGTCGAGCCCGGGGAGTCCGCGGTGTACCCGACGAGCTCGACCGGGGCAGCGGGGATCTGCGCCAGCAGGCTTCCCAGCTGCGCCGCGGCGCGCGCGGTGGCCGGGGTGAGGGTGGCACTGTCCCCCGGGAAGAGCAGTGGCGACCGGGCGAGCAGCTCCGTGACGCGCTGCCGGTCCGCGGGGGTGACCGCCGGGGCGGCCGGGCCGCCGGGAGGCGCGGCGGTCGGGGCCGGCAACGGTTCGGCCGTGCCGGGCGACCCGGCGGCCGGGCCGGGCCGCACCCGCACCTGCCGCACCCCCTCGACCCCCTGGACGACCTGCACCGCCTCCGCCTCGCGCGCGGCCGGAACCCTGGCCAGGACGGCGTCCCTGCCGCTGATCTCGACGCTGACACCGGGGAGTCCCGCCGAGTCCAACGCGGCCACCGCCCGATCGTGGAGGTCCCCGGCGATGGAGGGGCCGGGCCAGACCAACGCCAGTCCCGCCAGCACCACGGGGATCGCGATCGCACCGACGAGCCACGCCCCGGCCCGTCCACGGCGCTCCCGGACGCTCGCGGAGGGGATCGTCGGGGTGTGTCGGGCCACTGTGGTCTCGCCTTCTCGATCGACGCGCCGTTCCGGCGAGAACGCCTCCCCGAGCAGGTGATCGCCGCGACAGGGGTGACGGTGACCGAGCCACATCACGTTCAAGTCACGTTGAGATCACGGCTCGTGACCTCGCCCACCGCTCGACCGTTTCACACCGAACGGGTCGGGATGTTCTGATGGCGGGGTGACGAGCACGGCCGAGGTGGATCGTCGGGGCCTCGGCCTCGGTGTCGCTGCACATGTGGTCTGGGGGCTGTTCCCCGCGTTCTGGCCGTTGCTCGACCCGGCGTCCCCGCTGGAGGTGCTCGCCCACCGCATCCTCTGGACGGCGGTCCTGATGTCCGGGGTGCTCACACTCCTGCACGGGTGGGGTGCGCTGCGGGCGCTGAGCCTGCGCGGCTGGCTGACGGTCGCCGCCGCGGCCGCGTTCATCACCGTCAACTGGGGCATGTTCATCTACGGCGTCGCGATCGGCCACGTCGTCGAGATCGCCCTGGGGTACTACATGAGCCCGCTGGTCAGCGTCCTGCTCGGGGTGCTGGTCCTGCGGGAACGGCTGCGGGTCGTCCAGGTGGTCGCGCTCGGCATCGCGACCGCCGCGGTGGTCGTGCTGAGCATCGAGAACGGCGCGCCGCCGTGGCTGGGCCTGGTGCTGGCGGGATCGTTCGGGATCTACGGGCTGCTGAAGAAGACGGTCCCGCTGCCCGCGACGGCGAGCCTCACCGCCGAGGGCCTCGTGCTGGGGCCGCTCGCGCTCGCCGCCGTCGTCATGTTCGGGGTGACGGGAGCCGGCACGGTGGTCGGCCACGGGCCGGTGCACGATCTCCTGCTCGTCCTGGCCGGGCCCGCCACCGCCGTCCCGCTGCTCCTGTACGGGATCGCAGCGCGTCGGATCCCGCTCGCCACGCTCGGCACCCTGACCTACATCACCCCGACGCTGCAGTTCCTCTGGGGCGTGCTCGTCAACGGGGAGGACATGCCGCTCACCCGCTGGCTCGGCTTCGGCCTCGTGTGGGTCGCCCTGATCCTCTTCACCGTCGACCTGCTCCGCCACACCCGCCCCCCGCGGGGTCGGTCGGGCGGGCGGGCTCAGCCGGTGCGGTCGATGGTGTAGCCCGTGAGGGTGCCCAGGGCGTCGACGGCGGGACAGGCGGGGAGCTTGCCCAGCTCCGCCCTGGCCTCCTCCGCATAGCCTTCGAGGGTGTCCTTGGCCCGCCGGATACCGGTGCCCGCGCGGAGCAGCGCCAGGGCCTCGGCCACCTCGTCGTCGTCCGTGATCGGGCGGGAGAGGAGGTGCTGGAGGCGCTCCGAGCCGGGCTCCTGCAGCGCGTAGATCATCGGCAGGGTGTGGACGCCCTCGCGGAGGTCCGTGCCCGGCGTCTTGCCCGAGTCCCCGGACGGCGACGCGATGTCGATGATGTCGTCGGAGATCTGGAACGCCGTGCCGATGGTGGCCCCGAAGCGCTGCAGCGAGTCCACCTGCTCCGGGGTGCAGCCGGAGAACATGCCGCCGAACCGTCCGGACGTCGCGATCAGCGAGCCGGTCTTCTCCGCGATGACCTGCAGGTAGTGCTCCACCGGGTCGTCGCCGTCGCGGGGGCCGCGGGTCTCCCGCATCTGTCCCGTGACGAGCTCGGCGAACGTCTCGGCGATGATCCGCACCGCGTCCGGGCCGAGGTCCGCCACCAGCCGCGACGCGTGCGCGAACAGGAAGTCCCCGGTGAGGATCGCGACGGTGTTGTCCCAGCGATGGTTCGCGCTCTCCGCCCCGCGACGCATCGTGGCCGAGTCCATGACGTCGTCGTGATAGAGCGTCGCGAGGTGCACGAGCTCCACCACCGCCGCCGCCCGGACCACGTCCTCGCCCTCGGGTTCCGGCCCCACGTGCGCGCTGAGCAGCGTGAACAGGGGCCGGAACCGCTTGCCGCCCGCGTCGATCAGGTGCAGGGAGGTCTCGGTGACGAACCGGTACCCGCTCTCCACCTCGCGGTGCAGCAGATCCTCGACCCGGTCCAGCCCGGCCTCCGTCGACGCGGCCAGCGCCGCGTCGGCGAGCTCGACACCCGCCACACTCTGTGTCTCCACGCCCATCAGCCTACGAGGCCGTTCCGCGGGCCGCCGTCGGCAGGAGACCTTCCGCCCTCAGCCGGCGAAGACACCGGCGGAGGCCCAGTCCAGCGCGAGGGAGGGAACGATGCCCAGCAGCAGCGTGAGGACGACGCCGAGCGTGATCGCGACCGTGGTGAAGGCGCCCGGCACGGTGACCGTGGGCCCGTCCGTCGGGGTCTCGCTGAAGTACATCAGCACGACCACGCGCAGGTAGAAGAACGCCGTGATGGCACTCGCCACCAGGGCGATCACCACCAGCGGGGCCATCCCGTCCTGCAGCGCGGCCGAGAACACGGCGAACTTCGCGGTGAACCCGCTCGTGAGCGGGATGCCCGCGAGGGCCAGCAGCAGGAAGGTCATGACGCCGGCGAGGACGGGCGAGCGCTTGGCCAGACCTGCCCATCGGGACAGGTGAGTAGCCTCACCGTCGCCGTCGCGCACCAGCGAGATCACGCCGAACACCGCCAACGTCGTGAAGCCGTAGGCGAGGAGGTAGAACAGCGTCCCGCTGATGCCCTCCTTCGTGATCGCCATGGCGCCGAGCAGCAGGAAGCCCGCGTGGGCGATCGAGGAGTAGGCGACCATCCGCTTCACGTCGGTCTGGGTGAGGCCCAGGATCGCGCCGATGAACATCGACGCGATCGCGACGGCCCACATGACCCCGCGCCACTCCCAGTGCGTGCTGCCGAACGCCACGTTCAGCACGCGCAGGATGGCGCCGAAGGCCGCGACCTTCGTGCACGCCCCCATGAACGCCGTCACCGGCGTGGGGGCGCCCTGGTAGACGTCCGGCGTCCAGGTGTGGAACGGGCCCACCGAGCCCTTGAACATCAGCCCGACGACCAGCAGGGCGAGCCCGCCGAACAGCAGCGTGTCGGACCTCACGGAGCCCGCGGCGGCGTTCGCGATGTCCGTCAGCTTGACCGAACCCGCGTAGCCGTAGAGCAGCGCGAGGCCGTAGAGGAAGAACGCCGAGGCGAACGCGCCGAGTAGGAAGTACTTGACCGCCGCCTCCTGCGACAGCAGCCGGCGGCGCCGGGCGAGGCCGCACATCAGGTAGAGCGGCAGCGAGAGCACCTCGAGCGCGATGAACATGGTGAGCAGGTCGTTCGCCGCGACGAACGCCATCATCCCGCTGAGCGCGAACAGCGTGAACGGGAAGACCTCGGTCTGCATGGTCGGGACGTCGCCCGGGGCGCCGTAGGAGCGGTCGACGTGCTCGACGTCCGAGCCGGCACCCCCGCCGCCCGTCACGGTCGTACCGACCGCGGCGCGCTCCTCCGCCGAGGCGACGAACGCGCCTCCGGGCTCCACGGAGCGGTCCGCGATGAGGAAGATGCTGGCGAGCCCGAGAAGCAGCAGCGTGCCCCACAGGAAGAGCGTCGGGACGTCCACGGCCACCGCGTCGGACAGCGTCGTGACCCCGGCGGCGGGCGCGTTCCCCGCGTAGATCCCGAGCGTGACGCCGGCGACCGCGATGGCCACGACGGACAGCGCGACCTGCACCGGCCAACGCTGGTGCCGCGGGAGGAAGGCCTCCAGCAGCACCGAGATGCACGCAGCCGCCAGCATCACCAGGAGTGGCGCGATGGCCGCGTAGTCGATCGCCGGGGCGTCGATCGGCGTCACCGGCGCCTGGGCCAGAACAGTGGCGATCATCGGGCGATCCCTCCCAGGGACACCGGGTCGGGCAGGCCGACCTCCTGCATCGTCGCGGCGACCGACGGGTTGATCACGTCGAGCAGCGGGCCCGGGAAGAACCCGAGCACCACGATCACGACGATCAGCGGAGCGAGCACACCGATCTCACGCCGGGTGAGGTCCGGGAAGCCGCTCACCCGCTTGGCGGCGATACCCGGGTCGATCATGGCGCCCGGACCACCCGCCCCGGCGCGCTCCAGCGCCCGGATCACGGCGTTGCCGCGCACCGGCCCCTGCATCGTCTGCTGGTAGAACCACAGGATGTAGAGGGCGGCGAAGACGATGCCGACCGTCGCCAGGATCGTGTAGACGGGCTCGCGCGGGTACGAGCCGACGAGCACCAGGAACTCGCTGACGAACGAGTTCGTGCCCGGCAGGGCGAGCGAGCTCATCCCGGCCAGCAGCAGGCAGCCCGCGAGGACGGGCGCCAGCTTCGAGACGCCGCCGTAGTCCGAGATCAGCCGCGAGCCGCCGCGGGCGATCAGCAGGCCGACCATCACGAAGAGCATTCCGGTGGAGAGCCCGTGGTTGACCATGTACAGCGTCGCGCCGGCGAAGGCCTGGCTGGAGAACGCGAACGTCCCGAGCGCGATGAACCCGAAGTGGGCGATCGAGGTGTACGCGACGAAGCGGCTCATGTCCTTCTGGCCCACGGCCAGCAGCGCGCCGTAGAGGATGCCGATGACGGCCAGGATCAGCACGAGCGGAGCCAGCGTCTTCGACGCCTCGGGGAACAGCGGCAGGCAGTACCGCAGGAAGCCGTAGGTGCCCACCTTGTCCAGCACGCCCACCAGCAGGACCGCGGCCACGATCGGCGCCTCGGCGCTGGCGTCCGGGAGCCAGGTGTGGAACGGCACCAGCGGCGCCTTGATCGCGAACGCCACGAAGAAGCCCAGGAACAGCCAGATCTGGGTGGACGTGGGGGTGTTCGCGGCGATCGACTGCAGCTCGGCCCAGGTGAAGGTCCCCTGGCCGAGCTGGTCCGCGCTCGTCACGTACAGCCCGATCAGCGAGGCGAGCATGATCAGCCCGCCGAGCAGGGAGTACAGGAAGAACTTCACCGACGCGTACTGCCGGTTCGGCCCGCCGAAGCGTCCGATCAGGAAGTACATCGGGACGAGCATCGCCTCGAAGAAGACGTAGAACAGGAAGACGTCCGTGGCCGTGAAGACGCCGATGAGCGTCGCCTCAGTGGCCAGCAGCAGCGCGAAGTACCCGGACATCGTCCGGCCCTCGGGCAGCTTCTCCGCCCAGGCGAAGAGCATGAGGCCGGGGACCAGGAACGCCGTCAGCGCGATCAGGACCAGCGCGATCCCGTCGATCCCGAACGCGAAGTGCGTGCCGAACGCCGGGATCCAGGGGGCGGAGAACTCGAGCTGGAACCGGGTGCCCGAGGCCGCGGCCTCGGTGGAGTAGCTGAGGTAGGTGACGACGACGAGCACGAACTCGAGCAGCGCCGTCCCCATCGCGACAGCCTTGGCGAGCGGGATGTTCCGCCGCAGCGGGTACATCGCGAGCGCACCCAGGACGGGCAGGAAGAGCAGGACGAGCAGCAGGACGTTGCCGCCGCTGTCCGGGGCGATCCCGTTCACGCGAACCTCACCGCCAGCAGGGCCGCGACGACGAACACGGAGCCGCCGAGCATGGAGAGCGCATAACTTCGCACGAATCCCGTCTGGAGTCTTCGGAGCCGCGACGAGCTGCCGCCGAGCCCGGCGGCGATGCCGTTGACCAGGCCGTCGACGCCCCTGTTGTCCACGAACACCAGCGCGCGGGTGAGCCAGACGCCCGGCCGGGCGATGAGGGTCTCGTTGACCGCGTTGGCGTAGAGGTCCGCGCGGGCGGCCCGCACGGGGAGCGACACGCGCTGCGGACGCTCGACCGGCGTCGGACGGCGCCCGACGACGAGGTAGGCGACCAGCACGCCCAGTGCCGAGAACAGCAGGACCAGCCACGGGACCAGCGCGTGCGGCAGGACGCCGCCCTCGAGCTCCTCGAGCGGGCCCAGGGACGGCTCGAGCCACTGGTTGAGCCCGAGTGCCGAGAGCGTGAACCCGCCGAAGACCGACCCGACCGCCAGCACCATCATCGGGATCGTCATGGTCGGCGGGGCCTCGTGCGGGTGGTAGCTCTCGCCGTCCGGGGCCTTGAGGTGCTTCCAGCGCTCCTCGCCGAAGAAGGTCATGATCATCAGGCGGGTCATGTAGAACGCCGTGAGCCCGGCGGCCAGCGTCGCCGTGAGCCCGAACACCCAGCCCTGCCAGCCGTCCTGGGCGAACGCGGCCTCGATGATCGCGTCCTTGGAGAAGTAGCCGGACAGGAACGGGAACCCGATCAGCGCCAGGTAGCCGAGCCCGAAGGTGATGAACGTGATCGGCATCTTCCGGGCCAGGCCGCCGAAGTTGCGCATGTTCACGTCGTCGTTCATCGCGTGCATGACCGAGCCGGCCCCGAGGAAGAGGCCCGCCTTGAAGAAGCCGTGCGTGAGCAGGTGGAAGATGCCCAGCGCGTAACCGGCCGGGCCGAGGCCCACGGCCAGGATCATGTAGCCGATCTGGCTGACCGTGGAGTACGCGAGCACCTTCTTGATGTCGTCGTAGGCGCAGCCGATGATCGCCCCGATGAGCAGGGTGACCACGCCGACCAGGGCGACGACCAGGCGTCCGGTCTCGGTGAGGTCGTAGATCGGGTTCGTACGGGCGATCAGGTAGACGCCCGCGGTGACCATCGTGGCCGCGTGGATCAGGGCCGAGACCGGGGTCGGGCCCTCCATCGCGTCCGGCAGCCAGGACTGCAGCGGGAACTGGCCGGACTTACCGCAGGCCCCGAGCAGCAGCAGGATCGTGATCGCCAGGACGGTGCCGGACGGGACCTCGCCGATCCGGTCGAAGACCTCTGCGTACTGCAGCGTGCCGAGGTTCAGCCAGATCAGGAAGATCGCGATGGCCAGCCCGACGTCCCCGACGCGGTTCATCAGGAACGCCTTCTTCGCGGCGGTCGCCGCGGCCGGGCGGTCCTGGTAGAAGCCGATCAGCAGGTAGGACGCCAGGCCGACGCCCTCCCAGCCGAGGTAGAGCATCACGAAGTTGTTGCCCAGCACCAGGATCAGCATCGCCGCGATGAACAGGTTCAGCTGCGCGAAGAAGCGCCGACGCCCGGGGTCGTGGCTCATGTAGCCGACCGAGTAGATGTGGATCAGCGACCCGACACCGGTGATGAGCAGCACGAACGTGAGCGAGAGCGGGTCCAGCCGCAGGCCGAACGAGATGTCCAGCGAGCCGGAGGCGATCCAGGAGAAGAGGTCGATCTCGCGGGTGCGTTCCGCCGGGCTCAGGCCGAGGGTCTCGAAGAAGATCACCAGCCCGAGCACGAACGACGCGACGACGGTGGCGACGCCGAGCCAGTGCCCGGCGTTGTTCGCGCGCTTGCCTGCCAGGAAGAGGATCACGGCACCGGCCGCGGGGAGCACGAACAGCAGCCACGCGAGCGAGGCGGCCCCCGAGGCGGGGAGCACAACGCCCTCGATGGGGGGAGCAGACATCGTCGGGAGCTCCTAGTACTTGAGCAGGTTCGCGTCGTCCACCGAGGCGGAACGACGGGTGCGGAAGATCGACATGATGATGGCGAGACCCACCACGACCTCGGCCGCGGCGACGACCATGACGAAGAACGCCATGACCTGGCCGTCGAGCGAGCCGTTGATGCGGGCGAAGGTCACCAGCGACAGGTTCACCGCGTTCAGCATCAGCTCGATGCACATGAACACGACGATCGCGTTGCGGCGCACCAGCACGCCGACCGCGCCGATGGAGAACAGCAGCGCGGAGAGCAGCAGGTAGTACGTGGGGGTCATTCGTCGCCCACCTTCGTGCGGCCGGTCTGGTCGATCTCGCTCCGTGCGGGGCCGGTCAGGGCGTGGGCGTCCGGCGCGGGCCGGGGCTGCTCGTCCACCGACGTCCCCTCGATGATCTCCGAGAGGGACTCCGGGGCGATCGAGCCGTCCGGCAGCAGCGCGGGCACCGCCACCGAGTTCGCCGTGGCGAAGACGCCGGGGCCGGGCAGCGGGGAGATCCGGTCCCCGCGCAGCCGCTCGATCACCGTGACGCGCTGGCCCTGCGAGGCCGTCCGGCGGCGCTGGGCGAAGGCCAGCACCATCGCGCCGAGCGCGGCCGTGATGAGCAGCGCGGACGTCAGCTCGAACGGGAACAGGTACTTGGTGAAGATCAGCTGACCGATGCCGGACAGGTTGTCGGTGGACCCCGCGGGACCGAGACCCGCCGGGGTGACGTCCGTGAAGGCCCGCCCGACGCCCGCCACCAGCAGCAGCGCGAACGCGACACCGAGGAGCAGCGCCGCGACGCGTTGCCCGCGCAGCACCTCCACCACCGAGTCCGAGCTGTCCCGTCCGACGAGCATCAGCACGAACAGGAACAGCATCATCACGGCGCCGGTGTAGACGATGATCTGCACGAAGCCGAGGAACGGCGCCTGCTGGACCATGTAGAGCACCGCGAGCGAGAGCATCGTCGCCACCAGGAACAGGGCGGAGTGCACCGCGTTCCGGGCGAAGACCATGGCCAGCGCGGACGCCAGCGCCACCGGGCCGAGGATCCAGAAGACGACCGCCTCGCCGGTGCTCACCACCCCGCCCGCGTCCGCCGCCTGGGCCAGTACGGAGATCATCGGACCTGCTCCCCCACCGGATCGTTCTCGGTGCCGGGCTCCCCCGCCGCCGCCCGTGCCGCCAGCGTCGGGCCCTGCACGTAGTAGTCCTGCTCGTCCCTGCCCAGCCGCATCGGGTGCGGCGGCTGTTCCATGCCCGGCAACAGCGGCGCGAGCAGCTGCTCCTTCGTGTAGATCAGGTCCTGCCGGTTGTCGTCGGCCATCTCGTAGAAGTTGGTCATCGTCAGCGAGCGGGTCGGGCACGCCTCGATGCAGAGGCCGCAGCCGATGCAGCGCAGGTAGTTGATCTGGTAGATCGCGCCGTAGCGCTCACCCGGGGAGAAGCGCTGCTCCTCGGTGTTGTCCCCGCCCTCGACGTAGATCGCGTCCGCGGGACAGGCCCAGGCGCACAGCTCGCAGCCGACGCACTTCTCCAGCCCGTCCGGGTGCCGGTTGAGCTGGTGGCGACCGTGGTAGCGGGGTGCGGCGGGCGGGAAGTCCTCGGGGTACTCCTCCGTGACGACCTTCTTGAACATCGTCGAGAAGGTGACGCCGAAGCCCTTGAAGAACTCGAACATCTACTCGGTCTCCTTCCCCGGGTCGCCGGTGAGGGCCCCGGCCGGCTCACGCCGCTTCTCACGTGCGAGGGCCTTGCGCTTCGCCGTCCGCCTCGGGGTGTCCGGGACGCCGAGATCCAGCGGCGGCACCGGGTAGTCCGACGCCGGCTCGACGGTCACGGCGGCGCGCCTGCGCTCGGGCACCAGGAACGCGACGGCCAGCACGGCCAGCAGCACGATCCCGAGCGTGATGAGCAGGACGGTCAGGCTTCCGCCGGAACTGTTGCGGTAGGTGCGGATCGCGAAGATGACCATGATCCACAGCAGGCTGACCGGGACCAGGACCTTCCAGCCCAGCCGCATGAACTGGTCGTAACGGAAGCGGGGCAGCGTGCCGCGCAGCCAGATGAAGAGGAACAGGAACAGCAGCACCTTCACGATGAAGGCGAGGAACTGGAACCAGCCGTTGTCGAAGCCGGACCACAGATGCCCGAGCCAGGGGATCTTGCCGCCGCCGAGGAACAGCGTGGTCGCCATCGCCGAGACGGTGACCATGTTGACGTACTCGGCCAGGAAGAACAGGGCGAACTTCAGCGACGAGTACTCGGTGTGGAAGCCACCGACCAGCTCGGACTCGGCCTCGGGGAGGTCGAACGGGGCGCGGTTCGTCTCGCCGACCATCGAGATCACGAAGACCGCGAAGCTCGGGACGAGGAGCCAGAAGTACCAGCCGCCGCCCTGGGCCTCGACGATGTCCGCGGTGGACATGGAGCGGGAGTAGAGCACCACCGCGACGATCGAGAGCCCGAGCGCGATCTCGTAGGAGATGACCTGCGCCGCGGAGCGCAGGGCGCCGAGCAACGAGTACGGCGAGCCGGAGGCCCAGCCGCCGAGCACGATGCCGTAGACGCCGATCGAGGAGCACGCGAGCACGACGAGCACGCCCACGGGGAGGTCCACGAGCTGCAGGGCCGTCCGCTCACCGAAGATCGAGACCTCGCCGCCGAACGGGATGACGGAGAAGGCCACGAACGCGGGGATCGTGGAGATGACCGGCGCGATGAAGAAGATCTTCTTGTCCGCGTTGGCGGGCATGATGTCTTCCTTGAACGCGAGCTTGAGCCCGTCCGCGAGGGACTGCAGCCAGCCACCGGGTCCGGTCCGGTTCGGGCCCGGACGCTGCTGCATCCGGCCGACGACCTTGCGTTCCCAGTTGATCATGAAGAGGGTCAGCACGACACCGACGCCGAACAGCACGACGACCTTGAGCAGGATCAGCCAGAACGGGTCGTCCGCCAGGAGCTGCTGGGTGTGGTTCATGCGGCACCGCCGTGACCTGCACCGAGACCGGCACCGGCACCGGCGCTGACCCGGACGAGGGAACCGTGGCCGGCGCCGAGGGTGGCGCGGACCGCCGATCCCGGCGAGTTCGCCGGGAGCCAGACGACGCCGTCCGGCAGGTCGTTCAGCTCGACCGGGAGCGTGATCGCGCCCCGGTCCGTGGCGACACTCGCCTCCGCGCCCTCGGTGAGGCCGAGGCGGTCCGCGGTGGCGGGGTTGACCCGGATCCGGGCCGGGCGGGCCGTGCCGGCGAGCGCCGGCTCGTCGACGCTCAGCGAGCCGTCGTCGATCAGCTGGCGCCAGGTGGCGAGGACGGCCTGGCCGTACTCGGCCGGGCACGGTGTCGCACCGGCGGGGACCGTCGGTCCCGCGGGCGTGGCGTGGGCGTGCGCGCCGAGGCGCTGCAGGTCGCCCATCGCGGCGGCCGGGGTCTGGGTGAACAGGTCCGCGTCCATCTCGACGGCGAGCGTGTCCAGCACCCGGCAGTCCGGCAGGACGCCGCTGGCGTCCAGGCTCGGGCCGAACTCGCGCAGCCGGCCCTCCCAGTTGAGGTAGCTGCCGGCGCGCTGGGCGTCCGGGGCCACCGGGAGCACGACGTCCGCGAGCTCGGTGACGCCCGAGTGGTGCATCTCCAGGCTGACCAGGAAGCCGACCTCGCGCAGCGCCGTGCGGGCGAGCGCGGGGTCCGTCAGGTCGTCCGGGTCCACCCCGCCGACGACGAGCCCGGAGAGCTCGCCGCGCGCGACCGCCCCCAGGATCTCGTCCGTGCTGCGGCCGGGGGTGGCCGGCAGCTGGTCGACGCCCCAGGCCTTCGCGACCTCGGCGCGCACCGCCGCGTCGGAGACGGGACGGCCACCGGGCAGCAGGGTGGGGACGGCGCCCGCGTCGAGCGCGCCCCGGTCACCCGCCCGGCGCGGGATCCAGGCCACCGCGGCGCCCGTGCGGGTCGCCAGCGCGGTGACGGCGGAGTAGAGACCCGGGACCTCGGCGGCCCGGTCCCCGACCAGGATCACCGAACCCGGCCCGCTCAGCGCCCCGACCAGCTCGCCGGAGTCCGGGCTGCCGGAGGCGGCGGTGAGCTCGTTCAGCACGGCCGCCTCGGCCCCCGGAACGGCCCTGACCAGCGTGGCCTCCGTCTTGCGGGTGCCCTCGGTGGTCCACTGGCCGAGCTGGAAGACCCGCTGCCCGTGCTTGCGGACGGCCTTGCGGAGGCGGAGGAAGACGATGCCCGCCTCGTCCTCGGGGTCCAGCGCGACGGTGAGGACGGCCGGGGCCGCCTCCACCGCGGTGAAGGTCACGCCCGTGTCCGGCGTGGTCCCGACCGCGTGGGCGGCGAGGAACTCCAGCTCCTCGGCGCTCTGCGGCCGGGCCCGGAAGTCGATGTCGTTGGTGCGCGCCGCGATCCGGGCGAACTTCGCATAGGAGTAGGCGTCCTCGACGGTCAGCCGACCCCCGGTGAGCACCCCGATGCCGTGGTGGCCGCGGGCCGCGAGCAGCCCGTCCGCCGCGACGCGCAGCGCCTCGGTCCAGGACGTCTCGACCAGCTCGCCGTTCGCCTCACGGATCATCGGCCGGGTGATGCGGCCCTTGCTCTGCAGGTAGCGGAAGGCGAAGCGGCCCTTGTCACAGGTCCACTCCTCGTTGACCTCGGGGTCGTTGCCCGCCAGCTTGCGCATCACCGAGCCGCGGCGGGAGTCCGTGCGCTGCGCGCAGCCGGAGCTGCAGTGCTCGCAGACGCTCGGCGTCGAGACCAGGTCGAACGGCCGGGAGCGGAACCGGTAGGCGGCGCTGGTGAGCGCGCCGACCGGGCAGATCTGGATGGTGTTGCCGGAGAAGTAGCTCTGGAAGGGCTTGTCCGCCGCCGTGCCGATCTGCTGGTTCGCGCCGCGCTCCAGCAGGTCGATGAACGGGTCCCCGGCGATCTCCTCGGAGAAGCGGGTGCAGCGCTGGCAGAGCACGCAGCGTTCGCGGTCCAGCAGCACCTGGCTCGAGATCGGCAGCGGCTTGGGGAAGGTCCGCTTGGTCTCCACGAACCGGGAGTCCGTCCGGCCGCTGGACATCGCCTGGTTCTGCAGGGGGCACTCGCCGCCCTTGTCGCAGATCGGGCAGTCCAGCGGGTGGTTGATGAGCAGCAGCTCCATCACGCCCTGCTGCGCCTTGTCCGCGACGGCCGAGGTGTGCTGGGTCTTGACGACCATCCCGTCCGCGACCGTCATGGTGCAGCTGGCCTGCGGCTTCGGCATCGGCCGCCCGCCCATCTCCACCTCGACGAGGCACTGGCGGCAGGCGCCGGCCGGTTCCAGCAGGGGATGGTCGCAGAACCGCGGGACGATGATCCCGAGCCGCTCGCAGGTACGGATCAGGATCTCGCCCTTGGGCGCGTCGATCTCGATGCCGTCGATGGTCAGCCGGACGTAGCCCTCGGCGACCGGGGCCTTCTTCTCTTCCGGTGCGATGGTCACGCCGACGCTCCGCTCAAGCTCGTACTGATGGTCCGCTCGGCACGCTCCATGTCCGCCAGCTGCTGCGGCCTGGCGACGACGGGCTGCTGCGCGACGAGGTCCAGGAACTCCTGGCGGAAGTACTTGATGCCGCTGGTGATCGGGCTGGTCGCACCGTCACCGAGCGCGCAGAACGAGCGGCCGAGGATGTTGTCGCAGATGTCCAGCATCGTCTCGATGTCCGACGCCGTGCCCTCGCCGTGCACCATCCGCTCCAGGATCTGCTCCAGCCAGTAGGTGCCCTCCCGGCACGGCGTGCACTTGCCGCAGCTCTCGTGCTTGTAGAACTCGGTCCACTTCATGACGGCCCACGGCACCGAGACGGTCTCGTTGAAGACCTGCACGGCGGTGGTGCCGAGCATGGAGCCCGCACCGGCGGCGCCCTCGAAGTCCAGCGGGACGTCCAGGTGCTCCGCGGTGAACATCGGCGTCGACGACCCGCCGGGCGTCCAGAACTTGAGCGGGATCCCGTCCTTCATCCCGCCGGCGAGCTCGAGGAGCCGGCGCAGGGTGATGCCCATCGGCGCCTCGTACTGGCCGGGCCGCACGACGTGCCCGGACACCGAGTAGATCTTCGGGCCGGGGCTCTTCTCGCTGCCCATCTCGCGGAACCAGGCGCTCCCGCCGGCGACGATCGCGGGAACCGACGCGATGGTCTCCACGTTGTTCACCACAGTGGGCGAGGCGTAGAGCCCCGCCGTCGCCGGGAACGGAGGCTTGAGCCGCGGTTGGCCACGACGACCCTCGAGCGAGTCCAGCAGCGCCGTCTCCTCGCCGCAGATGTAGGCGCCGGCGCCGGCGTGCACCACGATGTCCAGGTCGAACCCGGAGCCGAGGATGTCCGTGCCCAGGTAGCCCTTGGCGTAGGCCTCGGCCACCGCGGCGCGCAGCCGTCGGATGGGGTGCAGGGCCTCGCCGCGCACGTAGATCGCGCAGAAGTTCGCGCGGATCGCGTAGCTGGTGATGATGCAGCCCTCGATGAGCGAGTGCGGGTCCGCCATCATCGTCGGGATGTCCTTGCAGGTCCCGGGCTCGCCCTCGTCCGCGTTGATCACGAGGTACTTGGGCTTGGCGCCGGGGCCGGACGAGCCCTGCGGGATGAAGGACCACTTCATCCCGGTGGGGAAGCCCGCGCCGCCGCGCCCGCGCAGGCCGGAGTCCTTCACCAGCGTGATGAGCTGGTCCGGGTGGGCCGCGAGCGCGGTGCGCAGCGCCTGGTAGCCGTCGAGCTCCTCGTAGGACTCCAGCGTCCAGGAACGCTCCGCGGTCCAGCGCCGGGTGAGGACCGGGGTCAACGGGTCCGGTCCGGGTCCGGTGTTCTCGGGGGTGCTCATGAGCTCCTCACTTCTCCGGGAGGGGCGGGAGGGCGGGGTGCTCGGCCGGCATCGCGGGGGCGACCCAGCCGCGCTCCGCGGCGAGCTGTACGCCGCGCAGCGTCTCGACAGCAGCCGACGGGCCCGCGACGGCCGCCGCGGCGGCCACCGGGTCGTCCGTGAAGCCGGCGAGCTCCAGCTCGACGGTCCGCAGGTCCGTCAGCGGCGCGCCGCGCGTCGGCGGGGGCTTCTCCCCGCGGCGCAGCGCGTCCACCAGAGCCTCGGCGGAGGCGACGCTCTGGTTGTCGTAGTACTCGTAGTTGACCTGGATGACGGGCGCGAGGTCGCAGGCCGCCAGGCATTCCGCGTGTTCGAGGGTCAGCGAGCCGGTCGTCCCCGGCTCCCCCACCGTCTCCTCGTGGCCGATCCCGAGCTTGGCCTTCAATCGCTCGTAGATGGCGTCGCCGCCGAGCGCCGCGCACAGGGTGTTGGTGCAGACGCTCACCAGGTGCTCACCGCACGGGGTGCGCTTGTACATCGTGTAGAACGTCGCCACCGCGCTGACCTCGGCGGTCGTCAGCTCCAGGGTCTCCGCGCAGAAGCGGATGCCGTCCTGGCTGACGAAGCCCTCCACCGACTGCACGAGGTGCAGCAGCGGGAGCAGCGCCGAGCGGGCCACCGGGTAGCGGGCGATGATCTCCTTCGCGCGCCGGCGGGTGATCTCGTCGAACGTCGGGGAGACCGGGCTCGGGTGCGGCTGCGCGCTCCACTGCCGCTCGGCCGGCGCGGCCGCGACGGCGCTGTTGGTCTCCGGGTTGCCCTCCGGGAGGGTCATCGGTCGACACCTCCCATGACCGGGTCGATGCTGGCGACGGCGGCGATGACGTCGGCGACCATGCCGCCCTCACTCATCGCCGGCATGCACTGCAGGTTGACGAAGCTGGGGTCCCGGACGTGGACGCGCACCGGCCTGGTGCCGCCGTCGGACACGAGGTGGTAGCCCAGCTCGCCGCGCGGGGACTCCACGCTCTGGTAGACCTGCCCCGCCGGGACGTGGAAGCCCTCGGTGACCAGCTTGAAGTGGTGGATCAGGGACTCCATCGACTGACCCATGATCTTGCGGACGTGCTCGAGGGTGTTGCCCATCCCGTCGCTGCCGATGGACAGCTGCGCCGGCCAGGCGATCTTCCGGTCCTCGACCATCACCGGGCCCGGCTCGATCTTCCGCACGGCCTGCTCGACGATCTTGAGCGACTCGTGGATCTCCTCGACGCGCAGCCGGTAGCGGGCGTAGCAGTCCGCCTCGGTGGCCGTCGGGACCTCGAAGTCGTACTCCTCGTAGCCCGAGTACGGCTCGACCTTGCGCTGGTCCCAGGGCAGGCCCGCGCTGCGCAGGATCGGGCCGGTGGCGCCGAGCGCCAGGCAGCCGTCGACGGGCAGGTAGCCGACGCCCTCGAGGCGCTGGCGCCAGATCGGCTGGCCGGTGAGCAGCTTGTCGTAGTCCGGCATCCGGGACTTCATCACCGCGACGAAGTCCGTGACCTTCTCCTTCCAGTCCTCCGGGAGGTCCTGGGAGAGGCCGCCGGGCCGGATGAACGCGTGGTTCATGCGCAGGCCGGTCAGGTACTCCAGCAGGTGGAGCACCTCCTCGCGCTCGCGGAAGCCGGCCGTCATGCCGGTGAGCGCGCCGAGCTCCATGCCCCCGGTGGCGAGGCAGACCAGGTGCGAGCCGATCCGGTTGAGCTCCATCAGGAGCACCCGGATGTGCTGGGCGCGGCGCGGGACCTCGACGCCGAGCAGCTTCTCGACGCCCAGGCAGTACGCGGCCTCGTTGAACAGCGGCGCCAGGTAGTCCATGCGCGTCACGAACGTGACGCCCTGGGTCCAGGTGCGGTACTCGCAGTTCTTCTCGATACCGGTGTGCAGGTAGCCGATCACGGTGCGGCCCTGGGTGACCGTCTCGCCCTCGAGCTCCAGCACCAGCCGGAGCACCCCGTGCGTCGACGGGTGCTGCGGGCCCATGTTGATGACGATCCGGTCGTCGTGCTCCGAGTCGATCAACGTGTCCCAGTCGCCACCGGTGACCGTGTAGACGGTGCCCTCGGTGGTCTCCCGCTCCCGCGCCTGCTGTGCCTCACGGGTCTCCGTGGCGGCGCGGGTCTCGTCCGTGGTGCTCATGAGTAGGCCCTCCGCTGGTCGGGCGGGGGGATCTCCGCGCCCTTGTACTCCACCGGGATCCCGCCGAGCGGGTAGCTCTTGCGCTGGGGGTGGCCCTCCCAGTCGTCCGGCATCAGGATCCGGGTCAGCGCCGGGTGACCGTCGAAGATCACGCCGAACATGTCCCAGGTCTCCCGCTCGTGCCAGTCCGCCGTCGGGTAGACCTCGACGACGCTCGGCACGTGCGGGTCCTCGAAGTCCAGGGCGACCTCGAGGCGGATCCGGCGCCGGTAGGTCATGGACAGCAGGTGGTAGACGACGTGCATCGGCCGGGTGACCGGGGCGCCGTCGGGGGCGCTGTAGTCCACCCCGGACACGCCGGAGCAGAGCTCGAAGCGCAGGTTCGGGTCGTCCCGGAGGATCCGCGCGAGCTCGAGGACCCGGTCCCGCTCGACGTAGAACGTGATCTCGCCGCGGTCCACCGTGACCTGCTCGATCGCGGAGCGCGGGACGGAGCGCTCGTCCAGGGCCTCGCCCAGGTCGTCCGCCAGCTCGTCGAACCAGCCGCCGTAGGGCCGCTCCGCGGGGGCGGGCGCGTAGCCGGGCAGGCGGAGACCGCCGAAACCGGACGTGTCCCCGCTGCCGCGGACGCCGAACATGCCGGAGCGCTCGCGGGTGGCGGCCTGGCGGGTGCCGCCTTCGACCGTCGACCCGGCGTCGTCGGCGGCCTGCTCGACCTCGCCGGACGCGGGGCGCTCGCCGCCCCGGGTGCGCTGCTCCGCCGTGGCGGGACCGCTGGCCTCGGCGGAGGACTGGGCGCCGCCGGTGGGTTCCTGGGCGTCCTTCGACGTCCCCGTGGGCTCGCTCATCACTTCTTCCCGTACTTGATCGAGGACGGGACCAGCTCGGTCTTGTAACCGCTGGCCGCGAGCTCCGCGGCCCGCTTCGAGCCGAGCGGCTCGTCCATGATCTTCGCGTGGATCTTGAGGATCGCGTCCATGAGCATCTCCGGCCGCGGCGGGCAGCCGGGCAGGTACATGTCGACGGGGACGACGTGGTCCACGCCCTGCACGATCGCGTAGTTGTTGAACATGCCGCCGGAACTGGCGCAGACGCCCATCGCGAGGACCCAGCGGGGCTCGGGCATCTGGTCGTAGATCTGGCGCAGGACCGGGGCCATCTTGTTGCTCACCCGGCCCGCGACGATCATCAGGTCCGCCTGGCGCGGGGAGGCGCGGAAGACCTCCATGCCGAAGCGCGCGAGGTCGTAGCGCGGCGCGCCCGTCGTCATCATCTCGATCGCGCAGCAGGCCAGCCCGAAGGTGGCGGGCCACAGCGAGGACTTCCGCGTCCAGTTGACCAGCTTCTCGACGCTGGTCAGCAGGACGCCGTTGGGCAGGTGCTCCTCGAGTCCCATTCCGGCTCCTCTAGTTCCAGTCGAGTCCGCCGCGCCGCCACACGTACATGTAGGCGAAGCCGACGGTGATGATGAACAGCACGATCTCCACCAGCCCGAACACGCCGAGCGCGTCCGCGCTGACCGCGAACGGGTAGAGGAAGACCATCTCGATGTCGAAGAGGATGAACAGCATCGCCGTGAGGTAGTAGGCGACGGGCATCCGGCCGCTGCCCACGACGGGCTGCGGCGAGGGCTCGATCCCGCACTCGTAGGCGTCGAGCTTCGCGCGGTTGTAGCGGCGCGGGCCGACGTACGGTGCCGCGGTCACGGAGAAGAGCGCGAACGCCCCCGCGAGAGCGAACATCAGAACCAAGGGGAGGTAGGGATCGAGCATCGTGCACCTTCGTTGTCTGCACAGCTACGTGTATGGATCGATAACGACCTGGCGGGGACCCTAAGTGCCCTCTGTCACCCGACCCAGATCAGGACAGCCTTACCCGGCCGTCGCGGGGCTCCGGGCGAGGCGGTCCGGGGGGCGGCACGACAGGACCGACGACAGGTCGGGAGGCGGGCCCCGCGGATCCGGTACCGACCACGACGACGTCGGCCGGGGACCCGGGCGGGGCGCCTGTGGTGGGTACTGGCGCGTCCATTCGGCTCCTTGTGAACAGTTTCACGAGGTACTTGTGAACTGTTTCACGAAGTCCGGCCAGAAGTCCAGGCACCCCGGATGACGACCGGGGAACGAGGAAACGATCAGGTTTCGTCCGGTTTGCGGGCCCGGTGCAGCGCCACCGCGCCGCCCGTCAGATCCCGCCAGGCCGCGCCGGTCCAGCCGGCGGCGAGGATGCGCTGCGCGAGCTCGGGCTGGGTGGGCCACGCGAGGATCGAGTCCGCCAGGTAGGTGTACGCCTCGGGGTTCGACGCGACGGCCCGGGCGACCGCCGGGAGCACCCTGCGGAGCATCCCCTCCTGGTAGACGGCCCGGAACGGGGTCCAGGTCGGGGTCGAGAACTCGCACACGACGAGCCGCCCGCCCGGCCTGGTCACGCGGGCCAGCTCGCGCAGGGCGCGGTCGGTGTCCGCGACGTTGCGCAGCCCGAAGGAGATCGTGACGGCGTCGAACACCCCGTCCGCGAAGGGCAGTGCCAACGCGTCCGCGGCGACCTTCGGCACAGCGCGACCGGCGCCGGCCCGCAGCATCCCGAGCGAGAAGTCCGCGGCGACGCACCACGCCCCCGAACGGCCGAGCTCGACCGTGGACACCGCGGTGCCGGCCGCGAGGTCCAGGACCCTCTCCCCCGGCCGCAGCGCGAGGGCCCGGCGGGTCTGCACGCGCCAGCCCCGGTCCTGCCCCGCGGAGAGCACGGTGTTGGTGAGGTCGTAGCGCCGCGCGACGCCGTCGAACATCGACGCGACGTCGCGGGGATCCTTGTCGAGATCGGCCCTGGACACGCCCCCGACCCTACGGGGCCGCCGGGCGGCCGCGCCTCGCGGACGAGGCGGGGGGCACCGCCCCGGGACGCGACCCGCGGGATGTCCGGGCATGCCCCGTGCCCTGCGGTTGCGCCCGCTGCCGGTGCCGTCGGGCGGCGGTCAGCCCGGAAGGGAGCGGAGAACGGCGCGGAGCTCTGCGAGATACGTCACGCGGGTTCGCGCGGCCGCCGCGTCCCACTCGTGGGGCGGCAGGGCGACGTCGCCGGGGGCGCCGGTGAAGGCACCCATGCCGTGCAGGGCGATCCAGCGGTGGTCGTAGAGGTGCGGGGCCGTGCGGTCCCAGGCGACGGCGCGGAGCACCGTGCGGCGCAGGGCCACCGGATCGGCGAAGGCGTGGGCGGTGACCGCGGGCCCGAACCGCTCGTTCAGGACCGCGACGGCACTCCCGGCGGAGCGGTCCGTGCAGCGGTTGGCGTCGAACCGGGCCCGGACCTGGCCGCAGAAGAAGCGGAACGCGGCGTCGTCCGGGCGGCCGAGGTGCACCAGCGCCGCGGACAGGGCGTAGAGAACGGGCGGGGCGTAGCGCTCGGGCGCCGCCTCGGCCGCGGCGACGGCCCCGTGCCTGGTCCCGTCGTCCGCCCCGAGGAGCGCGGCCGTCAGCGCCCGCTCCACGGAGGTGTCGATCTCCGCGTACTCCCCCGCGGGTTCGACGACGATCGTCCGCCCGACATGCTGCTCGGCCATGCCCCGAGCCTGCCGGGGAAGCGGGTGCCGTACCTCCGTACGGCTACGGAACGAGGGCCGCCAGCATCCGGTCCACCGACGCCGGCCAGCCGAACTCCTCCGCCCGCGAGCGCGCCGCACCCCGGCGGAGCGCCTCGTCCGCGGCGAGCACCGTCGTCACGCCCGCGGCGAACGCGGCCGGGGAGTCCGCGGCCGCGGCGCCGGTCCCGGCCACGATCTCCGGCAGCGCAGAGGACCGGGACACGACCACCGGCGTCCCGCTGGCCAGCGCCTCCAGCGCGGAGAGGCCGAACGTCTCGTGCGGGCCGGGGGCCAGCGAGACGTCCGCCGAGGCCAGCAGGGCCGCGAGCCGCGCCCGTTCCGGGACGAAGCCCACGAAGGTCACCGGGAGCCCCGCCGCGCGTCGCTCCAGCGCCGCCCGCCGCGGCCCGTCCCCCGCCACGACGAGCCGGACGGACAGGCCCGCGTCCCGCAGCACGGCGACCGTGTCGATGCTGCGCTCGGGATGCTTCTCCGGGGACAGCCGTCCCGCGTGCACCAGCAGCGTCTCGGCGCCGCCCCCCAGCGAGGCGCGCAGCCCGGCGTCGCGGTGCAGCGGGGAGAACGTCGCGAGGTCCACGCCCAGCGGCACCCGCCGGACGTTGGCGGCGCCGATCCGGTCGAACTCGGCGCCGGCGAACGCGGTGGTGCAGACGACCGTGTCGTACGCGGCGGCCATCCGCGCGTTGGCCGCGTCCGCGACCCGGCGCGCGACGCCGCCGGGCAGCAGGAACTGCGTCAGCAGCCGGTCCAGCCGCTCGTGCGAGATCACCACGCTCGGCACGCCGTGGCGCGCGGCCCAGGTCCCGAGGCCGCGCAGGGTCAGCCGGTCCGAGACCTCGATCGCGTCCGGGCGGAGCCGTTGCAGCAGGCGCCGCACCCGCCAGGGGTCGACGGCGCGGTAGCCGCCGGTGCCGGGGAGCCGGGGTGCGGCGATCGTCACACGGCGGATGCCGCCGGGCAGCAGGTCCGTGGTGTTCCGCGGCCCGGGGACGACGAGGACCACCTCGTGCCCGCGGGCGACGTAGCCCGCGCCGAGCGCGTGCAGGGCGGTCCGCAGCCCGCCGGAGCGGGGGCCGTAGAAGTTCGCGAGCTGAACGATGCGCACGTCAGGCGGCCTGCGCCGGGCCGGCCTCGGCGAGGACGTCGACGTAGTGCGCCAGCAGTTCGTCCCCGACCACGGACCAGGTCCGGCGTAGCACCGAGCGCCGGGCGGCCGAGCCGAACGCGCTGCGCCGCAACGGATCTCGCAGCATCTCGACGGCGGCGCGCAGCTCGGCGTCCGCGGCGCGCGAACCCGGGTCCGCGGCGTCGGCACCGTCCGGTCGCGGGGGGACGAGATACCCGGTGCGGCCCGCCAGCACCAGGTCCCGCGGGCCGCCCGCGTCCGGCGCCACCACCGGCAGCCCGGAGGCCAGCGCCTCCTGCACGGCCTGGCAGAACGTCTCCGCCGGTCCGGTGTGGACGAACACGTCCAGGGAGGCGTAGATCGACGCCAGCTCGTCACCGCCCCGGAAACCGAGGAACGCCGCCTCGGGCAGGGCGGCCCGGAGCCGCTCCTCGCTGGGCCCGGACCCGACCACGACGAGCCGCACCCCGGGCATCCCGCCCAGCACCGCCAGCCGTTCCACCTGCTTCTCCGGCGCGAGCCGCCCGACGTAGCCGACGAGCAGCTCGCCCGCCGGGGCCAGCTCGGCGCGCAGCCCGGCCGAGCGCTTCGCCGGGGTGAACCGGCGCGTGTCGACGCCGCGCGCCCAGCGATGCACCCGGGGCACCCCGCGCTCGCGCAGCGCGTCGGTCGCCCAGCTCGACGGCGCCAGCGTCCGGTCCGCCTGGGAGTGCAGCCGGCAGGTCCACCGCCAGGCCGCCCGGGCCGTGAGCCCGAGCCCGTAGGACGACGCGAAGCCGGCGACGTCCGTCTGGTAGACCGCGACCGTCGGGATCCCGAGGCGCCGCGCCGCCGCCAGCCCCCGCGCCCCGACGACGAACGGCGCCGCCAGGTGCACGACGTCCGGGGCGAACCCGCGCAGCGCCCGCAGGATCCGCCGGCTCGGCACCCCGACCGGCATCGAGGAGACGACCGGGAGCTCCAGCGCGGGCACCCGCACGACCCGGATCCCCTCGTGCTCCCCGGCCCCGTCCGTCCCGGGGGCGATCACCAGCACCTCGTGGCCGGCGGCGCGCAGGTGCTCGCACACCCTCAGCACGGAGTTCGTGACACCGTTGACCACCGGCAGGAAGCACTCGGAGACGATCGCGACTCGCACGGTGCGAACCGTGTCGCCCCCGCCGCGCCACCGGCCGTCATCGGGGTGTCGGGGCGCCGAACCCGCGACCAACACCCGGTGCGGGACGGCGAATTGGCGCCCGTGGCGCCGCGCCGTCACCTGCCGGACGCCACGAGGTCACCCGGTGGCCCGACCCTCGGGTCCATGACGGTCCTGCCCCAGCCCCGGGTCCCCGCCCGCGCCCCGAGCCCGGTGGATCCCGCCCTGCTCTCCCGCGCCCTGGACGTCGCGGGACGGCTGGCGAACGACGCCGCCGAGGTGATCACCGCGACCTCCGGCCGTGGGGTCGCCACGGGCGCCGTCACCAAGGCCAACCCGTTCGACTGGGTCACCGACACGGACCGCACGCTGGAGCGACACACCCGTCGGGTGCTCGCCGCGGAGTTCCCGGACATCCCCGTCGTCGGCGAGGAGTACGGGGCCGACGCCCGCGCGGCGGACGCGCCGTTCCGCTGGGTGGTCGACCCGGTGGACGGGACCGCCAACTACGTCTCGGGTCTGCCGTGGTGCGCCTACAGCCTGGCCCTGGTCGACGCGGACGGGCCGGTCGTCGGCGTGCTGGCGGACCCGGGCCACGCGCAGATCTACGCCGCGGCCCGCGGCCGCGGGGTCCGGGCCAACGGCGCCCCGGTGAGGATCGTCCCGCGCAGCACCGCCGCGGGGGGCCTGGTCTGCGCGGAGTCACCCACCGGGGCACTCCTCGAGGCCGCGGCGGCGCAGCACGCGGGGATCCGGGTGCTCGGCTCGTCCGCGCTCGCGATCGCGCAGGTCGCGCTGGGCCGGGCGGCGGCGGCGGTCCTGGAGCGCTACCACGAGTGGGACGTCGCGGCGGCGCTCTGTCTCGCGGCGGAGGCGGGGGCGGTGGTCGTGGACCGCGCGGGCCGGGCGGACCCGCTCCCGGCGGACGGCCTGCTCGTCGCCGTCCCGGGCGTCGCGGACGAGGTGCACGCCTGGTGGCAGGGTCAGGGCCCGTCCTGGGAACGGCGTCGGCGCACCCAGTAGGCGGCGCCGCCGAACACCAGCCAGACGGCGAGGAGGCCGCCGGCCATCGGCAGCAGCCCGCTCGCGGCGGTGCGCCCGGCGACCCGCACGTTCTCCGGGTTCGAGGACTCGTACTCGACCAGGATCGTCTGCCCCGCGGTGAGCCCGCGCGGGTAGTGCACGCCCCGCTCCGGGACGACGAACTGCCCGTCGAGGTCCACGAACCGGATCAACGTGCGGCTCAGCCCCGGGTCGTCCAGCACCTCGGCCGAGGTCACGACCCGGTTGCGCGCGATCCCGACGTCGTCCACGACGGCACCGGCGAACGCCACGACGGACAGCACCGTCACGACCGCGGCGACGCCCACGAGGATCCGCACCAGGCCCCGGTGCAGCGCCCGCCCCGTCGTCCGTGAGGTACTCCGCACGTCGGCGAGCAGCTCGCCCGCGCCGCTGGTCACGAGGGGTGAGTCTAGGCGTGTCGCCCCCCGTGTGGTGACCGCCTCCCCCGGCGGGCGGGCATCGCCGCGCGCGGTTCCCTACGCTCGATCTCGTGACGATCGCCCCGTTACCCGCAGGACTGCGCGTCCGGACCCGCGCCGTCGACCTCCCGACCGACGGTCTGCTGGACCTGCTCCCGGACTCCTCCGGGGTCCTGAGCTGGGTGCGCGAGGGCGACGGGATCGTCGGCTGGGGCGAGATCGCGCGGTTCGAGACCGCGGGCCCGGACCGCTTCGCCGAGGCGGACACCTGGTGGCGCGGGGTCGTCGCCGGCCTCGACGTGCACGACGAGCTGGGCCTGCCGGGGACGGGTGCCGTCGCGTTCGCCAGCCTGACGTTCGCGGACTCCTCCGCCGGATCGGTCCTGGTGGTGCCGCGCGTCGTCGTCGGCCGCCGCGGGGACCGGGCCTGGATCACCGAGTTCAGCAGCGGGGACCGGCCGGTGCGGCCGCGCTCGCTGCACGCCGTCACGCCGGTGCGCCGGACCGGGTCGGTGCGCTACGCGGACGGGGACCTGCCCGTCGACGGCTACCGGCGCGCGGTCGCCGAGGCGGTGCGCCGGATGCAGGCCGGCGGGCTCGGCAAGGCCGCCGTCGCGCACGACCTGCTGGCGATCGCGGACGAGCCGCTCGACGCCCGGTTCCTCCTCGCCGGCCTCGCCCGCCGCTATCCGACCTGCTGGTCCTTCGCCGTCGACGGGCTGGTGGGGGCCACCCCGGAGCTGCTGTTGCGGCTGCGGGACGGGGTCGTCGAGTCCCGGGTGCTCGCCGGCACGATCTGGCCGGGCGCGGGCACCGATCCCGCGACGGCGCTGCTGGACTCGGGCAAGGACCAGCGCGAGCACGCCTACGCGATCGACTCCCTGACGCAGACGCTGCGCCCGTTCTGCAGCACGCTCGAGGTGCCCGCGGAGCCGTCGATCCTGGCGCTGCGCAACGTCTGGCACCTGGCCAGCGACGTCCGCGGCACCCTCCGGGAGGGCTCGCCCGCCTCGCTGCTGCGGCTGGCCGAGGCCGTGCACCCGACCGCCGCCGTCGGCGGCACCCCCACCCGCGCGGCCGTCGACCTGATCGCCGAGCTCGAGGGCATGGACCGCGGCCGCTACGCCGGCCCGGTCGGCTGGCTGGACGCCGAGGGCGGCGGCGAGCTGGGGATCGCGCTGCGTTGCGCGGAGCTCGACGGCCCGGTCGCCCGGCTCTTCGCCGGCTGCGGGATCGTCGCGGACTCGGACCCGGACACCGAGGTACGCGAGGCGGAGGCCAAGCTCGTCCCGATCCGGGACGCGCTCGAGGGCGTGCTGTAGCCCCACCCCGACCATCCCACCGCGACGCGAGCCGGATCAGCCGGCTAGCCGAGCCCGGTCCGCTGCCGCGGCAGCGGGCTGCGCCGCACCGGCCGGGGGCGTCGAGAGCTGAGCAGGAACGGGATCCCCGCCCCGAGCGTCGCCACGACGCCCGTGAGGTAGAGCGAGGCCGCCAGCGGGCCCGTCGGGCCGCCGGGCCCGAGGCCCGCGGCGTGGGCCGCGGCGAACGCGACGAACGCGAGCCCGACGCGGCGCAGCAGCGGCCGGTCCCGGCGCAGTCCCGCGAGGACGGCCAGCACCCCCGCCGCCCCGGCCCCGGACCAGGCGAGCAGGTTCGTGGTGCCGGCCAGGCGGGCCGGGGCGTGCAGGTCCGGCGCGAGGGACGCCGTCATGCCGGCCACGACGATCGCCACCCCCAGCACCACGGCGGTGATCGCGACGACGGGGGTGACGGCGGCCGAGCGCCGGCGGACCGCGACGGCCAGCAGGACGACCACGCAGAACATCCCGACCGCGGCCACCAGCGGCCACAGGCCCGTCCGCAGGGACAGCCCGAGCGCCCGCGGCAGCGGGACGAGCACCGCGGCGCCCGCGACGGCGGCCGCGATCCGGCCGGCGCGGCGGCTGCCGGAGGCATGCCCGGCGAGCCCGATGAGCAGCGTGGCGACGGCGCCACCGGTCACCACCGCCACGGCGGCGGCCCGCGGCGGCGGTGCGAGACCGCGTTCGAGCAGGTAGAGCGCCACGGCAGCGGCGACGAGGGTCGCGCACTCCAGGGCGAAGGTCCGGGCGCTGCCCGCGGGGAGCGGGGACGCCACGGCGTCGGCCACGGCACGGGTCGTGACCGGGGTGCGGGTGCTGGGGATCACCGGCGCCTCGTCGGGAGGAGGGGCGGCGGGTCCGCGGGGTCGGACCGGCCGGGGGCGCTCGCGCCCCGCAGGTCTGTCGGCCCCGCTGCGGAGGGCGTTACTGCGGGCACCTCGCCCGCGGGCGCCCTTCCCCCGTTCGCCTCTCCCGCGTTCACGGTTCCCGGCTGACCGACGCGACGGCGGTGCGCACCGCGGCGCGGAGCGCGGCGTGCCCGTCGCGCAGGGTTCGGCGCTCGGCCCGCACCTCGAGCAGCCGCAGCCCCCGGGTGGGTCCCGGACGGACCGGGAGCGGGCCGTCCACCAGCACGTGCTCCGCCCCGAAGGCCGCGGCCAGCGCCCGCAGGTCCGTGGTGTGGGGGGTCCCGAAGATCCGCTCGAACGACCTGGCGTGCTCCGGCGCGCCCTGCTCCAGCACGGAGAAGATCCCGCCGCCGGAGTCGTTGAGGACGACGAGGGTGAGGTCCGGCCGCGGCTCCTCCGGACCGATCAGCAGCCCGGTGGTGTCGTGCAGCAACGTCAGGTCCCCGATCAGCGCGTAGGCGGGGCCCGGGTGGGCGAGCGCGGCGCCGACCGCGGTCGAGACCGTCCCGTCGATCCCGGCGACGCCACGGTTGGACAGCACCGTCAGGTCCCCGCGGGGGACGGCGGCCAGGGACACGTCACGCACCGGGTTCGACGAGCCGAGCACCAGCTGGGCACCCGCCGGGAGCGCCGCGACGAGCTCGCGCGCGAGGCGGAGGCCGCCGGGGACGCCCGGGCCGCCGAGGGCCTCGTCCAGCGCCGCGGCCGCCGCGGCGTCCGCCGCCTTCCAGCGGTCCACCCAGTCCCCGGGCGGGGCCAGCGGCGGGACCGAGCCGACGGCGCGGACCGACGCGGGGACGTCCGTCCACTGCCCGCCGCGCGGGTCCGCCGCCGCGTACACGGCGACGTCCGGGTCCGCGAGCAGCCGCTGGACCTGGCGGTGCAGCGTGGGCCGGCCGACGACCACCACCTGCGCGGGCCGGAGCCACGGCTCGTCGAGGAGCCAGGGAGCCGCCCGCAGCGCGTGTCCCCAGAGCGGCGACGACGGCTCGGCGACGAGCGGGCAGCCGCCGAGCAGCGCCGGATGCACGCCGGGGCCGCTCCCGGCGAGGACCAGTGTCGGGGCGGCGGGGTCCAGCGGGAGCGGCGGGACGTCGGGCCGCGAGCGCTCGACAGCCGTCCAGGGCGCACCGTCCGCACGTCCCGTGAGCGGCTCGGGCCAGGCCGGATCCGCGTCGGGGACCAGCGGCTCCGAGAACGGCAGGTTCAGCTGCACCGGCCCCGGCAGGGCGCCGCGGGCCCCGGTGGCGGCCGCGACCGCCCGGTCGACCGTCGAGCGCCAGCGCGCCTGCTGTCCCGCCGCCCCCGTCGCGACGGACATGGTGGCCGCCAGCCGCACGGCAGGGCCGAAGAGGCCCGTCTGGTCGATGGTCTGGCTCGCGCCGATGCCGATCAGCTCCGGCGGGCGGTCCGCGCTCAGCACGAGCAGCGGGACACCCGAGTGGGACGCCTCGAGGACGGCCGGGTGCAGGTTCGCGACGGCGGTGCCGGACGTCGTCACGACGGGGACGGGACGCCCGGACCGCAGCGCGAGGCCCAGCGCCAGGAAGCCGGCGGCCCGCTCGTCGATCCGCACGTGCAGGCGCAGGAGCCCGGCGGCGTCCGCCGCGTGCAGGGCGAACGCCAGCGGTGCGTTGCGCGAACCGGCGCACAGGACGGCGTCGGTGACGCCGGCCCGCGCGAGCTCGTCCACCACCACCGTGGCCTGCGCCGTCGAGGGATTCACGGAAACGACACTATGCGCAGGTCCCCGGGGTCCGCCCGCGGGCGCGGATTAGAGTCGTGGACGTCATGAGTGCGACCTTGCAGGCGTCCGGCCTGTCCGCCGGCCACGGCGCCCACGTCCTGTTCACCGGGCTCGATCTCGTCGTCGCCCCCGGCGACGTCGTCGGGCTCGTCGGCGTCAACGGCGCGGGCAAGTCCACGCTGCTGCGGCTGCTGGCCAGGGAGGACAGAGCGGAGGAGGGCACGATCGCGCTGAGCCCTCCGGACGCCACCGTCGGGCACCTCCCCCAGGAACCCGAGCGCAGCCCCGGCGAGACGGTCACGCAGTACGTCGCGAGGCGCACCGGCGTGAGCGCGGCGCAGGCGGACATGGACGCCGCGGCCGAGGAGTTGGGTGCGGGCGGGGACGGGGACCGCTACGCCGCCACGCTGGACCGCTGGCTGGCGCTGGGGGGCGCGGACCTGGAGGAACGCGCGGCGGAGGTCGCGGCGGACGTCGGGCTCGGGGTCCCGCTGGACACCCCGATGACCGCGCTCTCCGGCGGCCAGGCGGCCCGCGCCGGGCTCGCCGCGCTGCTGCTCTCCCGCTACGACGTGCTGCTCCTCGACGAGCCCACCAACGACCTGGACCTCGACGGCCTGGAACGGCTGGAGAAGTTCGTCCAGGGGCTGCGCAGCCCGGCCGTGATCGTCAGCCACGACCGCGAGTTCCTGGCGCGCACCGTGAACCGGATCGTCGAGCTGGACCTGCACCAGCACAAGGTCGGGGTCTACGACGGCGGCTACGACAGCTACCTCGCCGAGCGGGAGGTGGCGCGGCGGCACGCCCGCGAGGCCTACGAGGCCTACGACGACAAGCTCGGTGGGCTCAAGGACCGCGCCCAGATGCAGCACAACTGGATGGCGCAGGGCGTTCGCAACGCCCGTCGCAAGTCCAAGGACAACGACAAGATCGGCCGGAACAAGCGGGCCGAGACCAGCGAGAAGCAGGCGGCGAAGGCCCGGCAGACGGCGAAGATGATCGAGCGGCTGGACGTCGTCGAGGAGCCCCGCAAGGAGTGGGAGCTGCGGATGACGATCGCGTCCGCGCCGCGCTCCGGTGCGGTCGCGGCCCGGCTGGACGCCGCGGTCGTGAAGCGCGGGGACTTCGTGTTCGGGCCGGCCACCGCGCAGGTGGACTGGGCGGACCGGGTCGTCATCACCGGCGCGAACGGGGCGGGGAAGTCCACCCTGCTGGGCGCGCTGCTCGGCCGGATCCCCGTGGACTCGGGGTACGCGGGCCTCGGCTCCGGGGTGCGGGTCGGCGAGATCGACCAGGCGCGCGGGTTGTTCCTCGGCGACGAGGCCCTGGCGACCGCGTTCGGCCGGGCCGTGCCGGACTGGCCGGACTCCGAGGTCCGGACGCTGCTCGCGAAGTTCGGCCTCACCGGGGAACACGTGCCGCGCCCCGCGGCGTCGCTCTCGCCGGGCGAGCGCACCCGGGCCGCGCTGGCGCTGCTGCAGGCCCGCGAGGTGAACCTGCTGGTGCTGGACGAGCCCACCAACCATCTGGACCTGCCGGCGATCGAGCAGCTGGAACAGGCCCTCGACGAGTTCGGGGGCACGGTCCTGCTGGTCACCCACGACCGCCGGATGCTGGACACGGTCCGTGCCACCCGCCGTTGGCACGTCGAGTCCGGCCACCTCAGCGAGCTCTGACCGGCCCTCGAACCCCGCGAGTCGGGATCTGAGACCCGGCGAGTCGGGATCCGGAGCCGCGCGAGTCGCGAGCAGCGGTGGGCCGCGGCTGCCGGAGGTAGGCTCCCGCGGTGCGACGACGCGCGGTGCCGCCCTGGGCCGCGCTGTGGGCGGTCGTCTTCGCCGTCGCCTACGGGACGAACGTCCCCACCCCGCTCCTGCTGCTGTACCGGGAGACGCTGGGCCTCACCCCCACCTCGCTGACCGGCGCCTTCGGGATCTACGCGGCGGGACTCGTACCGGCCCTGCTGCTCGCGGGCCCGGTGTCCGACCGGGTGGGCCGCAAACGGGTCGTCGTGCCGTTCGTCCTGCTCTCCGTCGTGACCTCGCTGCTGTTCCTCGCCGTGCCGGCGTCCGTCGGGGTGCTGTTCGCCGGCCGGTTCCTGCAGGGTGCGGTGTCCGGGGTCGTGTTCAGCATCGGGACCGCCTGGCTCGGCGAGCTCATGGCCGCCGGGACGGACGACGACGTCTCCGCGCGGTCCGCCCGCCTCACGACGGCGGCGCTCGGCGGCGGCTGGGCGCTGGGCCCGTTGACGTCGGGTCTGCTGGGCCAGTGGGCGCCCTGGCCGACCGTGCTGCCGTACCTGGTGCACGTCGCGCTCATGTTGCCGGCCGTCGCGTTGCTGGCGCGGATCCCGGAGTCGTTGCCCCCGGAGCGGAGGCGGATCGGCGGGCCGCCGGTGAACCTCGGCGTGCCGAGGCGTGCCCGCCGCCCGTTCCTGCTGGTGGTCGTGCCGATCGCCCTCGGGGTGTTCGCCTACCCCTCGACCGCGGTGAACGTCCTGCCGCTCGAGCTCGGCCCGGTGATGCCGGGCATCGGGATCGCGGTGACCGGGGTCGTCTCGGGGATCACGCTCGGCACGGGGGTGCTCGCGCAGCCGTGGGTCCGCCACATCGGTCCGACCTGGGCGGGCGCACTCGGGCTCGGCCTCGGGGCGGCCGGGACCGGGCTGGGGCTGCTCTCGGACCTCACCGGGGCGTGGCCGCTGCTGCTGCCGGTGTCGCTGCTGCTCGGCGTCGCGTACGGGCTGTGCCTGGCGACGGGCCTGACGATCGTCGCCCGACTCGCGGGGCCGGACCACCGGGGCGCGCTGACCGGGACCTTCTACGCCTGCGCCTACCTGGGTTTCGGCGTCCCGGTGCTGCTCTCCCTGGCCGGGAACGGGAACGGCTTCACCCCCGGCCTGGCCGGGCTCACCGTGGTGTCGACGGTGATCGCGCTGGCGCTGTCCACACGAGGGGCACGAGCGCTCGTCACGCCGGCCGATCCCTGATCGACGCGGCCCCTGCACGCGACTCGCCCGGCCCCAGATCCCGACTCGCCCGGCCCCAGCTCCCGACTCGCGCGGCCCCAGATCCCGACTCGCGCGGCGCTGCTCGCGACTCGCGTGGCCCCAGCTCCCGACTCGCGGGGCCTGACATACCGACTCGCGGGGGTGGAGGCGCCAGCTCGCGGGGTGGGCGCAGATCGAGGGCGCACAGATCGGGGGCCCAGAGATCCGAGGGCACCGCGATCCGAGGGCGCAGAGATCGGGGCGGCATCCGGCCCTCGCGGGTGGATGCCGCCCCGGTCGGACGGTTCTGCGGTCAGGCCTGGCCTGCGGGCTCCGGCTCCTCGGCCTGGGGGCCGATCGCGAAGCGGAGCTCCTCCTCACCCTCCGGGTTGGTGAAGGGCTGCACGTCGAGGACCTTGTCCTCCAGGACCTCCGCCGCCATCGGCTCGAGGAAGACGTTGAGCCCCTCGCCGGTGAGGACGGTGTCGCTCTCGTCCGCCTGGGCCGCGAGCGAGAGCTCGAGACCCTGTTCGGGGTCCGTGGCCGCGATCCGGAGGCCGCCGCCGTCGGGCAGCTCCGCATCCGTGGTCAGGGACTTGATGGCTTCGGCCGCGGTATCGGTGATTGCCAACATCGGTACGACGGTAGCGAGATGCCCCGGGCCGTGCAGCCTGGGGCGGGAATGCGTCACAGAATGTTTGGATCATGCCGGAGCCGGTGATCGCCGGGCGCGGTACATCCCGGCCGTATGTGGCCGGGACGTACCGCAACCGGTGATCACGCCGTCGAGCCGGCGGTTCTCAGCCGAAGTCGTCCGGGTCCGGGCCCAGCCGTGTGCCGCTGTCCAGCGCGTCGACGGCGGCCACGTCCGCGGGCTCGAGCTCGAAGTCGAAGACGTCGATGTTCTCCTTGATCCGCGACGGCGTCACGGACTTCGGGAACACGATGTTGCCGAGCTGGACGTGCCACCGGAGCACGATCTGGGCAGGGGTCCTGCCGTACTTCGACGCCAAAGTCTGCAGCGTCGGCTCGGCGAGCAGGCCGCCGCCCTGGCCGATCGGGCTCCATGCCTCCGTCGCGATGGCGTTCTCGCGGTGGTAGGCACGCAGCTCGGCCTGCGGGAAGTACGGGTGCAGCTCGATCTGGTTGACCGCCGGCACCGTGGAAGTCTCGGCGGCGAGCCGCTGCAGGTGCGGGACCTGGAAGTTCGAGACGCCGATCGCGCGGGCCTTGCCCTCGCGCTGCAGCTGCTCGAACGCCGTCCAGGTCTCGACATAGCGGTCCTGCCTCGGCCGCGGCCAGTGGATGAGGAACAGGTCCACGTGGTCCAGCCCGAGCAGGTCGAGGCTCTCATCGAGGGCCTTGATCGCGTCGTCGTGACCGTGCCGGTCGTTGTTCAGCTTCGTCGTGACGAAGATCTCGTCGCGGGGGATGCCGGACTGCGCGATCGCCGTGCCGACGTCCGCCTCGTTGCCGTACATCTGCGCCGTGTCGATGTGCCGGTAGCCCGCGTCCAGCGCCGACGTGATCGCCCCCACCGCATCTCCGCGGTCGATCTGGAAGACCCCGAAGCCGAACTGCGGGATGGTGACGCCGTTGTTGAGCGTGATCGTAGGAACCATGTCGAACGGTTACCCGGGGAGGCTCAGCCGAATCGCGGGCACCGCCCTCCTCACAGCGCGGAACGGCATCACAGCGAGGAACGGCGTCACACCGCCGAGCGGCTCCGCTCCCACACCGCCCGGACCGCATCGACCGCGGACGACGCCTGCGCCCGGCCGGCCCGGGCGGACGGGGCCCGGCGGGCGGGGTCGAGCGGGTTGCGCCCGATCGCCTCCAACGCGATGTCCCCGGGGGAGACGACGCAGACGTCCGCCCGCGCGCGCAACGCCTCCACCTGCGAGTCGATGCCGCCGATCGGCCCGACGCCCCTGGTCGCCGGGGCCAGCACGACCACCGAGTCGTACCCGCCCGCGAGGTCCGCGTTCGCGACGGACCGGAACCCGCCGTCGATCCAGCGGGTGCCGGCCGTGGTCACCGGCGGCCACACGCAGGGGACCGCGCAGCTCGCGGCGACGGCCTCGACGAGCGGGACCCCGGAGGTGCGGTCGAAGACCCGGAACTCGCCGGTCCGCGCCTCGACCGCGGTGACGAGCAGCGGGCGCTGCGGCCATTCGTGCGAGGTCAGCCGATCGCGCATGACGGCGAGCCGTTCGCCCTCCGGCACGGTCTCCGTCGCGAGCGCCAGCTTCCCGATCCGGGCCCGGACCGCCTTGGGCTCGCGGGATCCGGCGGCGATCGCGAGCGCCAGCCGGGCCAGCTTGGCCACCGACAGCTTCGCGGCGATCTCCCCGCTCGCGTCCACGAGCTGGGCCTCGTACCGCTCCTGCATGTCCGCACCGCTCGCGACGTGGGCGCCGACGACCGATCCCGCGGACGTCCCGACGACGAGGTCCGCGTCCGTGAGGTCCACACCGAGGTCCGCGAGGCCGGCCAGCAGGCCGATCTCCCAGCCGATCCCCGTGATCCCGCCGCCACCGAGCACCAGCGCCCGAGTTCGCTCAGCCATGCGCCGATCCTCGGCGGTGCCGGCCGCTACGGCAATGGGGCGGGCACCCGTTGTCGGGCCGCGGCCACGCCCCACACCGCGAGGACCACCACGACCAGCAGTTCGGTGAGGGCCAGCCCGCGCTCGACGAGGCCGAGCGGGATGGCCTGCCACCAGTTCCGGCCGGTGAACGGGCGGAGCAGGAACCCACCGAGGATCCAGGCGAACCACAGGTACGCGACGACCCCGAGCCAGCGGGTCCAGGCCGCGAACCCGGCCCACGACGCGTCGCCCTTCCAGCGGCGGCCGATCGCGATCGCGGCCGCCGGCATGGCCATGAACGCGACGAGGCTGGCGTAGCGGTGGATGTAGCCGCCGACGCTCGGCCCGACGGCCCAGTTCGTCTTCTCGAAGGCCACGACCGTGCCCATGCCGATCGCGAAGAGCACGAGCAGCACGGTGGGCACCGACAGCGCCTTGACCAGGCCGTTCCGGACGGCGGAGACCGTCACCGCGAGGGTGCCGAGCGCGAGGGCGAGCACCCCGACGTCGAAGACGGACCTGTACGGTCCCAGGCCGTACTCGCTGATCGTCCGGCGGATCGGGTCCACGTCGGTGGCGACGACGTGCAGCCCGAGGATGAGCACCACCGCGATCGCGGCACCGCCGGCGCCGGCGAGGGCGCAGGTGCGCGCGAGACGGTCGACCGCCACGTCCGGAGGGTCGGTGTCGGCAGGTGACTCGACGGACATGCCTCTCCCCGGGTGGTCGGTGATCGTTCAACGGCCTCCGGGACGGCCGCGTTCCCCTGCCCGCCCGGTCGTGGCGCACGTCCCATTCTGACCCGACCGGGACGCCCGTGCCCCGGCCTGCACCGGGCCGGGGCTCAGCGCAGGCCCAGGGCGCGCGCCGCGAGCTGCGCGAGGTGCACCGGCTCCCGGGTCCCGGCCTGCCGCAGCTGGGTCCGGCAGCTGTACCCGTCCGCCAGCACCTCGACGTCCGCGTCCGCCCCGCGGACCGCCGGCAGCAGCACCCGTTCCGCCGCCGCCATCGACACCTCGTAGTGGCCCTTCTCGAAACCGAAGTTCCCGGCGAGGCCGCAGCAGCCGGAGTCCAGCACCTCGGCCTCGACCTTGAGCGCCTTCATCACGGCCCGGTCGTCGTCCGCCCCGAGGTCCGCGTGCTGGTGGCAGTGGACCTGCACGAGCGCGCGCTGACCGGGGCCGACGACCAGGTCCGGGAGCTCGTCGAGGTGCTGGGCCAGCAGCTCGGCGAAGGTCTTCACCCCGCCGGCCAGGGCGGCCGCCAGGGGCTCCTCGGGCAGCAGCTCGGTGCCGTCCGCCCGCAGGGCGGCCGTGCAGGAGGGCTCCAGCCCGACGACGGGGACACCCGCGCTGAGCCACGGCTCGATGGTCTTCAGCGAGCGCCGCAGCACCCGCCGGGCCGCGCCCACCTGCCCGGTCGACGTCCAGGTCAGCCCGCAGCAGACCCCGCGCGGCGGCAGCTCGACGGAGTAGCCGAGCGCGGTCAGCACCACGACGGCGTCCTCGGCGATGTCCGGGTCGAAATGGTCCGTGAACGTGTCCGGCCAGAGCAGGATGCGGCCGCGGGGGGCCGGAGCGGCAGGCCCGCGATCGACGATCGAGTCCGCGCGGGCCCGGGTCGTGAACGTCTCGCGGGCGATCTCCGGGATGCCCCGCTCGGGCGCGATCCCACCGGCGGCCTTGGCGATCCCGGCCAGCCACGGCACCCTCGCGAGCGCGTTGATCCCGTCGACGAGCCCGGCGGGCAGCATCCCCACCAGCCGCAGCCACCGCGGCAGCGCACCCATCGAGTAGTGCGACGCCGGGCGCAGCTTGCGGTGGTACCGCTGGGCCAGGAACTCCGTCTTGTACGACGCCATGTCCACCCCGACCGGGCAGTCCCGCTTGCAGCCCTTGCAGGACAGGCACAGGTCCAGGGCCTCGGCGACGTCGTCGTTCTGCCAGCCGCCGTCGATCACCTCGCCGTTGGCCATCTCGAACAGCAGCCGGGCCCGGCCGCGGGTGGAGTGCATCTCCTCGCCGGTGGCCCGGTAGCTGGGGCACATCACGCCGCCGTGGTCCGTCACGCACTTGCCGACGCCCAGGCAGCGGCGGGTGGCCCGGGTGAAGCTGCCGCGGTCGTGGCCGAACGCGAGCTGCGGGGTGTCCGGGATCGTGGGCATCCCGACGAAGACGCGCAGGTCCTCGTCCATCCGCGCGGAGCGGACGATGCAGCCCGGGTTCATCCGGTCGTCCGGGTCCCAGACGCCCTTGAACTCCTCGAACGCCCCGATGATCTTCTTCGGGTACATCCGGTCCAGCAGCTCGGAGCGGGCGCGGCCGTCCCCGTGCTCACCGGAGAGCGAACCCCCGTGCGCGACGACGGTGTCCGCGGCGTCCTCCATGAACGCGCGGAAGTTCGCGATGCCGGGCTTCGTGAGCAGGTCGAAGTCGATGCGGACGTGCAGGCAGCCGTCCCCGAAGTGGCCGTAGTACACGCCCTTGCGGCCGTGGCGCGCCAGCACGGAGTCGAACTCCCGCAGGTAGGCGCCGAACTTCTCCGGCGGCACCGCGGCGTCCTCCCAGCCGGGCCAGGCCTCGCCGCCGTCGGGTGAACGGGTGAGGATCCCCGCGCCGTCCTCGCGGATCCGCCAGAGCGCCTTCATCCGCGCCGGGTCGCTGACGACCAGGCTCGACGCGCCGTAGGGCTTCATCGCCCGCGCGACGGCCCGGGCGGCGGCCTCGGCCTCGGCGCGGTCCTGCCCGCCCGTCTCCACGTAGAGCCAGCCGCCGCCGGGCGGCAGCGCGCGGCTCGCCGTCTCCACCGGGTTCGACGCGCGCAGGGCCGCGATCAGCCCGGCGTCCATGCCCTCGATGGTCAGCGGCGAGTGCTCGCGGACCACCATCACGTTGTCCGCGGCGACGTAGGCGTCGGCGAACCCCAGGACGGCGAGCGCACGGGCCGGCGGGGACTCGACCAGCCGGACCGTCGCGTCCAGCACGGTGGCGCAGGTGCCCTCGGTGCCGACCATGGCCCTGGCCAGGTCGAACTCGCCGTCGGGCAGCAGCTGGTCCAGGTTGTAGCCCGACACCCGGCGGGTGAGGTCCGGGAAGCTGGTCCGGACGTCGTCCGCGTAGCGCTCGCCGAGCGCGCGGAGCCGGTCCGGGATCGTGCCCGTCGACTGCCCCCGGCCCAGGGTGAGCCGCTCGCCGCGGTAGGTGAGCACGGACAGCGCGTGCACGTTGTCCACCGTCTTGCCCCACGCCACGGAGTGCGAGCCGCAGGCGTTGTTGCCGATCATCCCGCCGATCGTGCAGCGGTTGTGCGTGGACGGGTCCGGGCCGAAGGTCAGGCCGTGCGGCGCGCCGGCGTCCCGGACGGCGTCGCAGACCACCCCCGGCTCGACCCGGGCGGTGCGGGCGTCCGGGTCCACCTCGAGGATCCGGTTCATGTACCTGCGGAAGTCCAGCACGACCGCGGTGTTGACGGCCTGCCCGGCGATCGACGTCCCGGCGCCGCGGGGCAGCACCGGGACCTCGTGCGCCCGGCAGACCGCCATCGCCGCCTCGACGTCCGCGGCGTCGCGCGGCGCCACCACCCCGATCGGGAGCTTCCGGTAGTTCGACGCGTCCGCGGACCACATCGCGCGGCTGGCGTCGTCGAACCGGACGTCACCGCCCACCGCGGCGCTCAGGTCGGTGACGAGTCCGGCGATCCGGTCGGTTCCGGTGATGGGGTCGTGCACGCTCACCGCGTCAGTCTGACGGTGTCGCCGGGGCGGGCCCCGAGGTGGCTGCAGAGGTGGGTGCGGACGCGGGCGGCGGGTCCGCCTTCTTCGGGGCGGGCTCATGGCTGTGCCCGTGGCCGTGCCCATGACCGTGGCCGTGCCCGTGACCCGGCGTCGGGGCCGTCCCCGAGAGCTGGATGTCCCCCGCCCTCAGCGGCGCGTTGTGGAACTTCCCCTCGTGGGCCAGGATCGGCCGCTGGTCCCCGGCGATCTCGGGGTACTTCTCCTCCAGCTTCTGCCGGCCGTCCCAGGTCCGGCGCATCCGGTCGATGTACTCCGGGTTGCCGTCGTAGACGCCCTTCCAGGTCTGGGGCATCTCGTCCTTGCTCAGGCCCGGGTTCGCCTGGCCACCGAGGGAGAACCCGGCGGGGACCTTGCGGGTCTCGCCGCCGCACCGCGGGCAGCCGGGGGTGGTGGGGTCGGTCATCGAGGCGAGGTGTTCGAAGCGCACCCCGCACTCGCACCGGAAGACGTAGATCGGCATGGCTGTGCACCTCCGGTGCTCGTGCGCGGAAACCGCCGCCCACGGCGACGGTTTCCGCGCACAGGCGGTTACCAGTTCTCGACGGACTTGGTGAGGATGTCGGCGATGTCGTCCTCGGACGGCGTCTTCGGACAGGTCGCCAGCAGGCGCTGCTGCTTCATCGTCCCCGGGACGAGGTCCGGGACGTCGGACTCGGTGTAGCCGACGCCGCCGATCCCGTTGGGGATGCCGATGTCCTTCATCAGGCTGATCAGCACGGACGGCAGCTGCTCGCTCGGCTTGCTGTGCTTGTCCGCACGCGGGTCCATCAGCTCCGCGGCCCGCAGGTGCCGCTCCGGCGCGCTCTCGAAGGAGAACCGGAACGCCTCGGGCGCGGTCAGGGACACCGACTGCCCGTGCGGGACCATCGGCTCGTCCTGCGGGTAGCCCGCCGGCCGGTAGTCCTTGACCATGCCCGCGATCGGGTAGGCGTTCGCGTGCGGGATGTGCACCCCGGAGTTGCCGAAGCCCATGCCCGCGAACGTCGCGGCCATCATCATGTCCGACCGCGCCTGGAGGTTGTCGTGCCCCTCGTGCACGGCCTTCCGGAAGGACTGCGCGAGCAGGGTCATCGCCTTCTCGCACCAGAGGTCGGACACCGGGTTCGAACCGCAGTAGGTCACCCGCTCCTCGGGCTTCTTGCGGTCGAAGGTGTCGTAGTAGCGCGCCGTGTAGGACTCCACCGCGTGGCAGACGATGTCCATCCCGGACGCCGCGGTGACCTCCGGGGGCAGGCTCATCGTCAGCAGCGGGTCGATGACGGCCAGGGTCGGGCGCAGGCGCCAGTGGCTGATCCCGGTCTTGACCTTCATCGACAGGATGTCCAGCACGCACATCGCGGTGGACTCGGAGCCGGTCCCGGCCGTCGTCGGCACCGCGATCAGCGGCTTGAGCTGGCCGGGGGGCACCTTCGCGTTGCCGATGGGCTTGTTGATGTAGTCCATCAGCTCGCCGGGGTGGGTGGTCAGCAGGTTGATGGCCTTCGCCGTGTCGATCGCCGAGCCGCCGCCGACCGCGACGAACCCGTCCCACGGGCCCTGCACGCGGGCGTACTCCGTGGCCTTGTTCATCGAGTCGTCCGTGGGCTCGACGTGGACGCCGTCGAAGATCTCGGATTCGATGTCGTAGCGCTTCAGGCTGTCCGCGAGGCGCTGCGGCGCGCCGAGCGCGTTCACGCCCGGGTCCGTGACGATCAGGATGCGCTTGACGCCGTACCCGCTGAGCTCGAAGCCCACCTCGTCGATGGCGCCCGCGCCGAACTTCAGGGGCGGCGCACCCCAGGTGAAGATCGTCTCCTCGGTGAGCTGTGCATCTGCCGGGTAGGTCACGTGTACGACCCCTCCGGCGCCTTGCGGAGCTCGCGGATCTGCTGCGCGTCGTGGCCGAAGACCATCGTGGCGTCGGTCTCCTCCTGGATCTTGCGCAGCTTCTCCACGGACTGGAACCACTGCTCGAGGTTGTTCACGATCGCGGCGGGGGCGGCCGGCGGGCCGTAGCTCTCCCCCATGTAGACGGCGTCCGAGGTGAAGATCATCGTCCCCGAGTCCGGCAGGTCGACCTGCATCGACATCGTGCCGACGGTGTGCCCGGGCGCCTGGATGAGCTTGACCCCGGGCAGGATCTCCTGGTCACCGGAGACGGTCTCCCAGTTCAGGCCCTCGTAGTCCGCCTTGAGGTGGGCGCCGTTGAAGTCCCCCTCGAAGTTGAGCGCGAACTCCTTCTCCTTGTCCGAGCAGATCAGCTTCGCGTCCGTGTTCTTGAACATCTGCGCGTTGCCGGCGTGGTCGAAGTGCAGGTGGGAGAGCACGACGTAGTCGATCTCGTCGAGACCGACGTTCATCTTGTTGAGCTGGGCGTCGAGGTACTCGTCGTCCGCCACCTGGTCGTAGGGGAAGAACTCCTGCAGCCCGGTGGGCTTCCACCGGGTCTCCCAGTCCGACGGACAGCTGGTGTCCCACAGCAGCTTGCCCTCGTCGGTCTCGACGAGGACGCAGTGCGTCGGCACCTCCACCCAGTTGATCGGGGAGTCCTTCTCGGATCGGGTCTTGATACTGACCCCGGGCTTGAGCAGGAGGAAGGTGAGGTCGGCGTGCATGGCCCCGCACGGGATGACGCTGAGCTTGTTCGCAGTTGCCATCGTGGCCCCTTCGGCACTGGAGGTCGCGTGCGACACACGCGATGCCTCCGAACGGTGGCATGTGGCATGCCACTCGTCAATCCGGGCGCATGTCCGCATCCCCCGCGGCCGGGTTCGTCCACCCGAGGTCGATGTCCAGGGCCCCCACCTCGGCGCCCGCCTCCTGCGCGATGAGCAGCTCGGCGGTGTGCAGGATGTGGGCCCGCATGGCCTGGGCGGCACCGTCGCTGTCCCCGGCCTCGATCAGCACCAGGATCTCCGCGTGCTCGTCGACGATGTCGTCGAGGCTGCGGGACTCCCGGGCCGTCGAGACGCCGCGGCGCAGCACCATGTCCCGCAGCCCGTCGACATAGGTGGCGAGGCGGGTGTTGCCCGAGGCCTCCAGGACGACCCGGTGGAAGCGCCGGTCGTGCTCGAGCATCGTGAACTCGTCGTCCGCCTTGGCGGCCTTCTGCATCGCGGCGAAGAGCTTGCGGAGCTCCTTGCGGGTGGGCTCGTCCAGCCTCGTGACCGCCCGCCGCACCGCGGCGGGCTCCAGCAGCAGCCGCAGCGCGAAGACCTCCTCGAGGTCGTGCAGCGAGGTCTGCAGGATCCGGACACCGCGGTTGCGCTCGAACCGGACCATCCCCTGCTGCGCGAGCTTGATCAACGCCTCGCGGACGGGGGTGCGGGACACACCTAGCTCGGTGGCCAGGGTCTGCACGGAGTGCAGGGTCCCGGGAGCGAGCTCACCGGTGATCACCGCGGCGCGCAGGGCGGTGAGCACCTGCGCGTTGACGGTCTCGTTCTGCGCCAGTGCCTTCACATCCGGAGATCCTTCACCCGACCACCCGCTCGGCAATCCCGCACCCGCCGAGAGTGACATGCCACACACCACTGGTCAAACGGCGCGACGGGCCGCCGGCCGGGGAGTCGGTCGTCGGGTGTCGGTGGGGGACTTGCTAACGTCGCCCGGCGCAGGTCCAGCAGCGAGGCCCGCGGTCCCTTCACAGACCGAGACCGCTGGACAGGTGCCCATGCCCGACGACCTCGATCCCGCACGCCCGATCGAGGCCCGCGTCCGCCCCGCCCGCCGGGCCGGACTCGACGCGCTCAGCGGACCGTCCCCTGCCGGACGGGTCGGGCGCTTCCGCCTCGACCTGCGCGACGGACGCTGGGAGTGGTCCGGCGACGTCGTGCTGCACCCGGCCGAGCTGCTCGCGGACCGCCATCCGGACGACGTCCCCGAGACCTCCGTGATCACCGGCGCGCTCGGCGCGGACCGGCCGTTCGGCACCGGGTTCCGGCTGCTGGCCCCCGAGGAGCGCCCCGTGGTCGTCGTCGGTGACGGCGAGCGGGCCGCCGACGGCACGCTCGTCGCCCTCACCGGCTACGTCGCCGAGATCGAGGGCATCGTGGAGCACTGGCAGTCCGGCCTGCGCGAGCGGGCGGGGCAGTTCGAGCGCGCGCTGCGCAGCCGGCCCGTGATCGAGCAGGCCAAGGGCATGCTGATGCTCCGGCACGGCTGCGGGGACGAGCGCGCCTTCGAACTGCTCGTCGCCGCGTCCCAGGCCAGCAACCGCAAGCTGCGCGACGTCGCGGCGCTCCTGGTCGACGCGCTTCCGGCGGGTGGCGCGCTGCCCCCGGACCTGGAGGCGGCACTGCAGGCCGAGGCCGGGCGCACGCACCGCGAGCGTGTGGCGGACTGATCACCGACTGGAGGCGCGGCCGCCGCACCGCCTAGGGTCGGGGCGTGAGTGCACCGGCATCCGGCTTCGTCTCCGAGCTGTTCGATCCCACCGCGTGGCGTGAGGTCCCGGGATTCGACTTCACCGACATCACCTACCACCGCGCGGTGGACACGGGAGCGGTGCGGATCGCGTTCGACCGACCCGAGATCCGCAACGCGTTCCGCCCGCACACGGTCGACGAGCTCTACCGCGCCCTCGAGCACGCGCGCACCTCCTCGGACATCGGGTGCGTGCTGCTGACCGGCAACGGCCCGTCGCCGCGGGACGGCGGCTGGGCGTTCTGCTCCGGTGGGGACCAGCGGATCCGCGGACGCACCGGCTACCAGTACGCGTCCGGTGAGACCTCGGAGACCGTCGAGCCCGGGCGCGCGGGGCGGCTGCACATCCTGGAGTGCCAGCGGCTGATCCGGTTCATGCCGAAGGTCGTCATCGCCGTGGTTCCGGGCTGGGCCGCGGGCGGCGGACACTCGCTGCACGCCGTCGCGGACCTGACCCTGGCCAGCGCCGAGCACGCGCGGTTCAAGCAGACGGACGCGGACGTGGGCTCCTTCGACGGCGGCTACGGCTCGGCGTACCTGGCCCGCCAGGTCGGCCAGAAGTTCGCCCGGGAGATCTTCTTCCTCGGCCGGACCTACAGTGCTGCGCAGATGCACGGGATGGGCGCGGTGAACGAGGTCGTCCCGCACGCCGAGCTGGAGGCCACCGCGCTGCAGTGGGCGAAGGAGATCAACGGGAAGTCCCCGCAGGCCCAGCGCATGCTCAAGTACTCGTTCAACCTGATCGACGACGGCCTGGTCGGCCAGCAGCTCTTCGCCGGGGAGGCGACCCGGCTGGCCTACATGACCGACGAGGCCGTCGAGGGGCGGGACTCGTTCCTGGAGAAGCGCGAGCCGGACTGGTCCCCCTACCCCTGGCACTACTGACGTGCGGGAACTGCGGGCGCTCGCCGTCGACGGGTCCCCGGAGAGCGTCGAGCACCTGATCGCCGCGCTGGCCGCGGCCCTGGACGGCAGCGGACCGGCGATCGTCTCCGGCCTGCTCGACGCGCCGGCGCCCGAGGTGCCGGACGACGTCGCGGTCGTCATCGCGACCTCCGGCTCCACCGGCGAGCCCAAGTACGTGATGCTCACCGCCGCCGCCCTGACGGCGTCCGCCCGCGCCACCGAGGCACGGCTGGGCGGGCCCGCGCGCTGGGTGCTGGCCCTGCCCGCGGACCACGTCGCCGGCGTGCAGGTCGTGCTGCGCGCGCTGCTCGCCGGGCATCCGCCGGTGGTCCAGGACGTGCGGGAGGGCTTCCGGCCGGCGGGTTTCGTCCGGGCGACGGCGCGGCTGCCGCACGGCGCGCGCCGCTACGTCAGCCTCGTCCCCACCCAGCTCTCCCGGATCCTCGACGCCGGCGGCGCCGCCCCCCACGCCCTCGCCGGGTATGACGCCGTGCTGGTCGGCGGGGCCGCGCTGGCCCCGGCCCTGCGCGCGCGTGCGGAGGCGGCCGGCGTCCGGGTCGTCACCACCTACGGGATGAGCGAGACCTGCGGCGGATGCGTCTACGACGGCGTCCCGCTGGACGGCGTGCAGGTCCGGGTCACGGACGACGGCCGGTTGCTGCTCGGCGGCCCCACCCTCGCCTCGGGCTACCTGGGGGCGCCGGCGCTCACCGCGGAGGCCTTCGACGGCGGCTGGTTCCGGACCGGGGACCTCGGGCGGTTCGTGGACGGGCGGCTCACCGTGCTCGGACGCGCGGACGACGTGATCGTGACCGGCGGGGAGAAGGTGGCCCCCGCGGCCGTCGAGCGGGTGCTGGCGGCGCAGCCGGGCGTCGGTGCGGTGTGCGTGGTCGGGATCCCGGACGCCGAGTGGGGATCGGTCGTGGCGGCCGCCGTCGTGCCGAGCGGTGCCGGGCCGGACGAGGCGGCGTGCCGGGCGGCCGTCCGGGCGGCCGAGGGGCGCGCCGCCGTGCCCCGCCGGTTCCTGCTGCTCGACGAGCTCCCGCTGCGCGGCGTGGGCAAGCCGGACCGGCCGGCGATCACCACCCTGCTCGCCGTCACCCCTGTGCACACTCCGGATGACCCTTCTCGGTGACACGCGGCTACACACCATGGGGGCGCTCACTCTGCGTTGATTGACCACTACCGGATCATCCGATGTGCTCTGATCACAGACGGCACTTCCTCACCAGCCGTCACAGGCTTCACACGAGGTTCAGGGACACCGGATCGGAGACGCGGATGCGGGTACGCACGGCCGCCCACCCACGCAGGACCCCCATGGCACCGAGGGCCGCGGTCGCACGCAGGACCGCCCTGACCGTGGTCCTCGCCGGGGCGTTGTGCGCGGGCACCGTCGTGCCGGCGTCCGCGGCGGAACCGGCGGCGGCCTCGACGAGCTGGCGCGCCAGCCTCGCCACCGGGGAGGCGGCGGGCATCACGACCCGTGGCGGCACCGCGAGCCTGGACAGCGCCTCCGCCCACCTCGAGCCGCAGGACAGCACCTCCGGGTGGACCGAGGGAGCGGCGGACAGCCCCTCCCTCGTCCCGACCGGCCTGCTCACCCTGGACCAGCGCACGCTGGACCGGCCCACCAGCCGGATCGACTCCGCCCTCGACGCGGACCTCCCCGAGGGCACGACGGCCTCGGTCGACGTGCGCGGGAAGCGGGCCAACGGCAACTGGACGGAGTGGATCCCCTCCACCGCGACCGGCACGGACTCCGGCACGGTCGCGCTCCCCGAGCCCACGGACGTGGTGCAGGGCCGCCTCGTGCTCACCGGCTCCGTGAGCGACCCGGCCGCCGAACCCGTCGTCCGGGACCTGACGCTCACCGCCGGCCCCGCGGCCGCGAGCACGGAAGGTGCGGACACCGAGGCCCTCCCGCTGAACTACTCCGTGTTCGCCACCCGCGAGGGGCTCGTCGGGGGCACCACGGCGAACGGCCACAAGATCGTGGACCGGGACCACTTCGTCGCCCTCCCGTCGCGCCGCGCGCTCTCCCCCCGGGACCGCAGCGACTACTCCGTCAAGGTGTGCGCCCCCAACGGGCGCTGCGCGTTCGCACCCGTCTGGGACGTCGGCCCGTGGAACACCCGGGACGACTACTGGAACCCCGGCAGCCAGCGGCAGGAGTGGAAGGACCTCCCGCAGGGCGTCCCGCAGGCCCAGGCCGCCTACCGGGACGGCTACAACGGCGGCAAGGACCAGTTCGGCCGCAAGGCCGTGAACCCCGCGGGCATCGACCTCGGCGACGGCGTCTTCTGGGACGCCCTGGGGCTGAAGGACAACTCCCAGGTCAGCGTCGACTACCTGTGGACCGGTTCGGTGCGGCTGTCGAAGGTCGCGGCCGTGGACGACACCGAGTCCGGGGAGGACGGCATCGTGGCGGTCCGCTCCGCACCGGACGCGGCGGCGAAGATCGTGGGGATCGCCGCGGAGAACGCGAGCGTGCCGGTGCAGTGCCTCGCCGGCGTCGGCGGCTCGTGGCTGCGGATCGGGACGGGCCAGTTCATCACCGCGGCGGCCGTGCCGGGCGCGGGGGACGTCACATCCTGCCTGTCCGGTCAGGACTGACGGACCCGGCGGGACTAGGTTCGACCCGTGGCCACGCTGTCGCAGTGGGTCGAGGGCGCCCGACCCCGCACCCTCCCCACCGCCGTCTCCCCCGTCCTCGTCGGCACCGGCGCCGCCATCGGCTCGGGCACCGTCGACATCGGGCGCGCCGTGCTGGCCCTGGTCGTCGCCGTCGCCCTCGTGATCGGGGTGAACTTCGCCAACGACTACTCCGACGGTATCCGCGGCACGGACGACGAGCGCGTCGGGCCGATGCGGCTCGTCGGGTCCAAGGTCGCGGCGCCCACCGCGGTCCGCACGGCCGCGCTGGTCTGCTTCGTGATCGCGGCGCTGGCCGGGCTGACCCTGGTCTCGCTCTCCCGCCAGTGGTGGATGATCGCCGTCGGCGCCGTCTGCATCGCCGGGGCGTGGTTCTACACCGGCGGGAAGCACCCCTACGGCTACGCGGGGCTCGGCGAGGTCGCGGTGTTCGTGTTCTTCGGCCCGGTCGCGGTGCTGGGGACGACGCTCACCCAGGCCGGCTCGATCGGCCCGCTCGCCGTCGTCTGCTCGGTCGCGGTGGGGTTCCTGACGTGCGCGGTGCTCGTCGCCAACAACGTCCGGGACATCGCGACGGACGAGGTGTCGGGCAAGCGGACCCTCGCCGTCACCCTCGGGGACCGGGACACCCGCAGGCTCTACGCCGCCCTGGTCGCGCTGCCGTTCCTGCTCTCGATCGGCGCCGGGATCCGGAGCTGGCCGATGCTGCTCGGCCTGCTCGCGCTGCCCCTCGCGGTCGGGCCGGTCCGCCGGACACTGGCCGGCGTCGACGGCCGGAAGCTGATCAAGGTCCTCAAGGACACCGGGCTGACGCTGCTGGTCTGGTCAGCCGCGACCGGCGTCGGCCTCGCGCTCGGCGCGCTCGTCTGACGGCGCGGCCGCGGCACCCGACCCGTCACCGCCCGGCTCCTCGCCGCCCCGCGCGGCACCGCGCGGCTCCCCGCTGCCCGGCACGTCACTGCGCAGCCCGTCACCGCCCGGCTGCTCGTGACGCGGCTCCTCGCCGCGCAGCCGGGAGCGCAGGGACTCGCGCTCGGCGGACCGCCGCCTGCCGGCCTCGGCGAGCGCCAGGTCCAGCCGGGCCCGCAGGGAACGGAACACCACCAGGGACAGCGGCAGCGCCACGATCAGGCCCAGCAGCACCGCCAGCAGCAGGGGAACCCCGGCGGCGGCGAGCAGGGCCGCGATGACCGCCACCAGGGCCAGCCTGGCGAGCGCGTAGGTGGCGAGGGTGGCCGGGAGGCCGGGGGCGTGACCGCGACCTGTCTCCGCGGGGACAGGGGCCGGGGCGGCGCCGGAGTCGTCGGACGTGCTCATGCCGTCGAGGGTACGACCCCCGCGCCGGACATGTCGGCGCAGGTCGGAGCCGTCGAGGGGCCCGGGAACTCCACGGGCGCCCCGTTCGTTGTCGAAGCGCGGTGATCCACAGAGTGGGCCCCTGCGTCCGTTTTGCCCTTTAAGAGCCCTTTACCTCCGCCCAACCGTTCGAGTACCCGGGGTCCCAGGTGTCACGATGGCCCGGTAAACGACGATGCGGAGGCTTTGGATGTCTGCTCCGACCACGACCTCGAACGAGCGGCTCCTCACCCCAGGTGAGGTCGCCACATTGTTCCGGGTCGATCCGAAGACCGTGACCCGCTGGGCCTCGGCCGGACGGATCGGTTCGATCCGGACGCCCGGTGGCCACCGGCGCTTCCGGGAGTCCGAGGTGCGCGGCATGCTCGCGGATCTCACGAGTGAGGCGACGCTTCCTACGCGCCACCCCTGACGACGACGTGACCGGGATCCGATCACCGTGACCGGATCCCGGCCCGCCGCCGTCGGAACCGCACCGACTTCCCGCGAAGTGGGATGTCACCCGATGACGCTCGCTTTACCCGGCCATTGCCCTCACTCCGCTAGGCTCGCGGACGGAGGTGGTGGTTGATGCTGTTCCTGATCGCATTCGCCGGCGCCGCGATCATCGCCCTGCTGCTGTGGCGGGCGATGCAGACCGATCGCGCCGAGGTACCGGGTGGTTCCGCCCAGCAGTCCGCCACGGCGCCGCGCCGACCGCGCGCCACCGGCCCGGACGACGATCCCGAGTTCCTGCGACGCCTGGACGAGGCCATCACACGCCCCGAGGACCCGCCCTCGACCTGACGTTTCCGTGATCGCGATCCGGGGAGCACGCACGACACCAGATGTCGTCGCCGCTCCCCGGATCGCGGTCTTCGGGGGCCGCTGGGCCCCCTAGGAGGGGAAGCCGTCCGCCACGGACGCGGCCAGCTCCAGCAGGGCGATCTGCGTGGCCTGGTCCAGCCGCTCCAGGTCCACCTCCGCGCCCTCCTCGAGGTGCGGGTCGAACGGGATCTGCACGACGGCGCGGCAGCGGCCCGAGAAGTGCTCCGCCACCCGCTGCAGGTCCACCCCGCCTGCGCTGCGGTGCACGCAGTTGATCACCGCGACGGCATTGCGCACCAGGTCCTGGTGACCGTGCGCGTCGAGCCAGTCCATCGTCGCCGAGGCGCTGCGGGCGCCGTCGATCGAGCCGGACGACACGATGATCAGCTGGTCCGCGACGCCGAGCACCCCGTACATCGCGGAGTGCATGAGGCCCGTCCCGCAGTCCGTCAGGACGATGTTGTAGAAGTGCTCGAGCAACGTGACCGTGCGGCGGTAGTCCCGCTCGCTGTAGGCCTCGGACACCGACGGGTCCTGCTCGCTCGCCAGCACCTCCAGCCGGGAGGAGCCCTGTGAGGTGTAGGCCCGGACGTCGGTGTAGCGGCGGACGCGCTGGGCGTCCCGGAGCAGGTGCCGGACCGTCGCGCTCGTCTCGAGCGGGATCTTCTGGCTCAGCGTGCCCCGGTCGGGGTTCGCGTCGACGGCGACGACCCGGTCCCCGCGCAGGGACGCAAACGTGGCGCCAAGGGTCGCGGTGACCGTCGTCTTGCCGACGCCGCCCTTGAGGCTGAGCGTGGCGATCTTGTGGCAGCCCAGCAGCGGCTGGTTGACCCGCAGCGTGAGCTCGCGCTTGCGGATGTCCGCGGGGCTCTCGCCGGGGTTGAGCATCCGCCCCGTGAGCAGATAGAGGAACTTGCGCCAGCCGGACTGCGGAGGCCGCTTCGACGGGCGGAGCAGCCGCGCCGAGGACAGGTCCGCGTCGTCGGTCAGGGCGGCTTCGGCGGTGCGGGCCCGGTGGGCCTCCTGAGCCGCGACGGCACCCGGATCGGTCCACCGCCCCACACCGCGGGCCGCGCGGGCCTGCTCCTGCGGCGGCACGGTCTCGATCGGGCCGGTACCGGGCGCATCCGGATCCGGGGCCGGGGGCGACCCGCGCCGGGCACCGTTCTCCACCGCACCGTTGCCCACCGGCCCGTTCGGCCGTGGGGTGGGCCAGGCGGGCGTGCCCGGCCAGGGCTCCGGTCCGCGCGGCGTGGCGCCCGCCCCGCCGGGCGGGGTGGGCGCGTCCTCCTGGTTCGGGCCGGCGGGCGGCGGCGTCTGTCCCGGCGCCTGTCCCGGGGCCTGCGCGGGGCCAACACCGCGGGACTGGGCGCGCGACGGCATCTCGGACCGTCCGCGGGGGTCCTCCCGGTCCGCGGGGGGCGCCCAGGCCTCGGCGCCGCCCTGGGGCTCGGGAGCGCCCTGACGCTCGGGCGGAGCGGCGTACCCGGCGTGGTCCCGCGGAGCGGGTGGCCACTGCCGCACCGGTGCCCCGGTCCCCTGCGGCGCGGGGGCGTCCTCGTCACCGGCGCCGCGGCCGTACCCGGTGCCGCCGCCGTGCCGCCCGGAGCCCTCCGGCGGGGGGACGATCCCGGAGACGGGACGCCGGTCCTCCGGCGGGTGCCCGGTCGTCCCCGGTGTCGTGGCGGGTCCGGGCGGGGTCGTGCCGGGTCCGGGCGGGGCGACCTCCGCGAGGTCCTCCTCCAGGTCGTCCTCGAGCAGCGCCGCGCCCCAGTCCCCGTCGTCCGGGACCACGCCCCAGGCCTCGGAGTCCCGGCGGAACCCGAGCTCCGGGCGACGCGCCGGATCGGCGTGCGGCGGGAGGTGCGCGGGCGCGCCACCCGCCTGCTCCGGTGCCTCGTCCGACGGGTCCCGCTCGGGGACCGGCTGCTCCTCGACGGCCGCGGGCGGTTCCGCGCCGGTCCCGTCCGGGCCGGGGCGGTTCTCGATGTCCGGCCGCTCCCGGGGTGCCGGCGTCACGGACGAGCCGCGGCGCGGCCGTCCCGGCTGCTGACCTGCCGCCGCCCAGCGTTCCCGGACGTAGCGGCCCACGGAGCCGTCGGGCAGCTGGTCCGGCTCTGGCTCACTCACGGTTGCCGACGGTAGTCGTGGCGGACGTCATGTGCGAGGACACGGGACCGGAACCACCTTCTGGTGGGTGACCTCGGCTACCCGTCACCCGGTCCGGGCGCTACAGACCCGCGTACGAGTGCAGGCCGGCCACCACCATGTTGATGAAGAACAGGTTGAACATGATCGTGGCGAGACCGAGCACGTTGATCCACGCCGCGCCGGTGGTGCGCCAGCCCGCGGTGGCCCGGGCGTGCAGGTAGGCCGCGTAGACGACCCAGGCGACGAACGCGACGGTCTCCTTCGGGTCCCAGCCCCAGAACCGGCCCCACGCCGCCTCGGCCCAGATCGCACCGGCGATCACCGCGAACGTGTAGATCGGGAACCCGACGACGGTGATCCGGTAGGCGAGACGGTCCAGCGCCTCGACGTCGGGGAGCCGGGCCGCGAACTCGGTGAGCCGGCCGGACCGCTTGATCAGGTAGAGCACGCTCGCCGCGCCCGCGACCATCATCAGGCCGGACGCGATCGTGACGGTGGTCACGTGGACGACGAGCCAGTAGGACCGCAGCGCCGGGACGACCGGGGCGGCCTGCGCGTAGAGCACCGTCCCGGCCAGGAACATCAGGATGAAGACGGGCGAGAGGACGAACGCGCCCACCGTGCGGACCGAACGCCCGCGGCCGGCCGTGCGGCGGAGCACCACGAGCCACGTGACGACCGCCGCGAGGCAGATCGCGGAGGCGAACTCGTACATGTTGCCGAGCGGCCAGCGCGCCACGGCGACGCCGCGGGTGGCGATCGCGCCGACGTGCAGCAGCACCCCCAGGATCGTCAGGGACACGGCCATCCGACCGAAGCGGTCCGCCCGCGAACGGGTGCCGCCCCCGACCACCTCGCCGCCGCCCGGCGGCGTGGCCGTGGCCGTGGCGGTGAGCGTCGTGCCGGGGCTCTCGGATCCGGCCGTCCCCTCGGCGCCGGCCGCCACGGCGGTGGCGGACCCCGACGCCCCCGGGGCGGCCGGTGTCGTCGACTTCGCCATGACGTACTCGACCGCGTGCATGAGCATCGCGATCGTGTAGACCACCAGCGCCGCCTTGAACAGCATGTCGCTGTAGGCGGACAGCATCGGATCCTCGGGCATGTGCCTCAACCGTCCTTCTCGGGTGTCGCTGAATCGGGGCCGGGAGCGTCGGGACGCTCCAGGAGGTCCGCCCGCAGGCGGTCGAACTCCTCGCCGTACCCGGCCTGGTCCGTGCGGGCCAGCCCCCCGAGCTCGACGAGGGTGCGCCCGTCCCCGGCCGGGGTCACCCGCACCCAGAACCGCCGCCGCTTGATCGACAGCGACATGCCGAGGCCGAGCAGGATCAGGATCGCGAAGACGAGCACGGACGTCTGCCCGGGATCGTGGCTGACCTGCAGCACCACGTACTGGGTGACGTCGTCGAACCGGATGACGGTGCCGTCGTCCAGGGTGGTGGACTCCCCCGGCACCAGGTTGGCGCGGGCGACGCGGACGAGCGCGCCGGAGTCCACCTGCGCCTGGTCCACGGAGTAGATCGACTGGCCCCGGCCGTCGTCGAGGCCGAGGTCCCCGCGCAGCACGTCGATCGCGACCTCGGGGTTGCGCATCTCGGGATAGGTGGACGTCACCACGTCCCCGCCCGAGCTCGTCGGGGCGAAGAGGCCGGTGATCGCGAGCGAGCTCTTCTGCCGCTGCGCGTCGTCCGCGATGCCCGGGCGCTCGAACTTCGTGGCGCCCTGGGACAGCAGGGTGGTGCGGTCCACCGGCTGCCACTGGATCTCCCCGGTGCGCTGCTCGCCGTCCGGCCAGGTGACCGTGAACCGCGGCGCGTAGCCGTGGTCGGTGAGGTAGACGCGCGAGCCGTCCAGGCGCAGCGGATGGTTCACCGCCAGCTCGAACGGGCTCCAGGTGTCCGCGTCCCCGGACTCGACCTGCTCGGTGTCCTGGTAGCCGATGTCCGCGCGGTAGGTGTCCGGCTGCCCGTTGGGCAGGTAGCTCGCCGTGAAGCCGTTGATCCGCACGCAGAACGGCTGCAGGTCCGTGCCGTCCACCTGCAGGCCGGGTCGGAACGAGTCGTACCCCAGGATCGAGGCGTTGCAGAACTGGCTGCCGTTCGCGAGCACGACGACCTGGCCCTCGTACCCGACCAGCTTGCCGACCGCGATGCCCACGAGCAGCCCGACCAGGCTGATGTGGAAGACGAGGTTGCCGGTCTCGCGCAGGTAGCCCTTCTCGGCCGAGAGGCTGCGGACGCCCTGCTCGTGCGTGCTCTCGGCGCCGCGCCAGCCGAACCGGGACCCGACGCGGAGCCGGGAACGGACGCGGTCCATGACGGCGTCCGCGTCCTCGTCGAGCGTGGCCGACGCGTGGTGCGGCAGCCGGGCGAGGTTGCGCGGCGTGGCGACGGGGACGGACCGGGCGTTGCGCACGCCCTCCAGCGAGCGCGGCAGCAGGCATCCGCACAGCGAGATCATCAGCAGCAGGTAGATCGCCGCGAACCAGGGCGTGGCGAAGACGTCGAACGCGCCGACCCGGTCCAGCCACGGGGCCAGCGTCGGGTAGTCCGCGAAGTACTGGTCCACGAGCTGCTGGTTCAGCGAGCGCTGCGGCAGCAGGGCACCCGGCAGCGAGGCCAGGGCCAGCAGGAACAGCAGCACCAGGGCGGTGCGCATGCTCGTCAGGCCGCGCCAGGTGTTGCGGAGGAACGCCAGGACGCGGCGGACCGGGGTCCGGCCGCCGGCGGGGGGTTCGGCGTCCTGCGCGGTCCGCGGCGGGGACGGCGGTGCCGTGGGCGGGGAGCTCATCAGATCGCCGGGGTGAAGCCGGCGACGGAGACCTGGAGCCGGATCAGCAGATCGCTCCACAGGCCGGTGAGCAGCAGGACCCCGACCGCGACGAGCAGCGCGCCACCGCCGATCTGGATGGCCCGGGTGTGGCGGCGCAGCCAGCCCAGGGCCCGGACCGCGCGCGAGGCGCCCAGCGCGATCACGACGAACGGCACCCCCAGGCCCGCGCAGTAGGCGAGCGTGAGGACGACGCCGCGCAGCGATCCGCCGCCGGTGCCCGCCGCGACGGCGACGACGCCCGCCAGCGTCGGCCCGATGCACGGCACCCAGCCGAGCCCGAACACCGCGCCGAGCAGCGGCGCGCCCCAGAGCCCGGCCCGGGGCACCCAGTGCACGCGGCGCTCGTTCTGCAGCACCGGCACGAGGCCGACGAACGCCAGCCCCATCGCGATCATGACGACGCCGCCGATGCGCTGCAGCAGCGCCTCGTTGCGGATCAGCACGTCCGAGAGCCAGACGACGCCGACCAGGATCGCGCCGAACACCACCGTGAACCCGGCGACGAACAGCACGGCCGCGCCCGCGACCCGGAACCGGCCCTCCCGGGGCGTCCCGGCCTCCGACGGCGTCGCCGGCGGGGAGTCCGCCCCGACCAGCCCGGCGAGGTAGGCGAGATAGCCCGGGACGAGCGGGACGACGCACGGGGACGCGAAGCTGACCGCCCCCGCCAACACGGCGACGACCGCTGCCACCAGCAGCGGGCCCGAAATCGCGAGGGTCGTCGACGCGTCCATCACCGACCAGGGTATGTGCGGGCACCGATGCGTCGCGCACCGGGTTCTACAACGTGTAGTGGAACGGCGGGTGGAGGCCTCCGGCCGGGTCAGGCCGGGGCGGGCTCCTCGGCGGCCAGCCGCTGCAGCACCGGGATCAGCTTGGCGATCTGGATCCGGCCCAGGTAGACCGCCGCGACCCGGTGCCGGCGGTCCAGCACGATCGTCGACGGGACCGCGTTGCGCGGGTACCCGGAGAGCCCGACGAGGCTGCGCCCGGAGGGGTCGAAGATCGAGTCGTAGCTCAGCCCGCGGTCCCGCACGAAGTCCGCTGCCGCCGAGCGGGTGTCCTGGACGTCGATGCCGAGCATGGAGACCCCGGAGGCCTTCGTCTGCTCCAGCACGAACTCCAGGTCCGGCGCCTCGGTGCGGCACGGCCCGCACCAGGACCCCCACAGGTTGACGACCAGGACCTGCCCCTCGAAGTCCTCGATCCCGACCTTCTGCCCGTCGTGCAGCAGGCTGTCCCCGGACACGTTCGAGACCGCCCCGCGGGTCTCGGGCGGGTCGTAGGTGATCTCCGTCTTCCCGCCGGGCGCGACGAAGGTGAAGCTCTGCTGGCCCGTCGAGACGGCGTCCTTGCTCGTGGAGCAGCCCGCGAGCAGCAGGAGCACGCCGAGCAGAGCGGCGACCAGTGCGCGGCTCATGCGCCGGTCTGGGACGGGTCGCTCGCCCCCGCCGGCTCGCTGTAGCGCAGGCCGGTGAGGGTGGCGCCGGTGAACTCGCAGGTCGTGAGCGAGGCGAGCGCGCACTGGCGCCGGCGGGGATCGTGCCAGAGCCGCTGGCCCAGCAGGTAGCGGCGCAGCGTCCAGACCGGGAGCTGGTGGGAGACGCAGACGGCCTCGTGCCCCTCGGCCAGCAGCCGCGCCCGGTGCAGCACGCCGAGCATCCGGTGCGCGATCGCCAGGTACGGCTCGCCCCAGGACGGGGTGAACGGGTCCTTCATCAGCGGCCAGTTCGCCGGTCGGCGCAGCGCGCCGTCCCCGACGCCGAACCGGGTGCCCTCGAACTCGTTGCCCGCCTCGATCAGGCCCTCGTCCGTGACGATCTCGCACCCGTGCTTGACGGCGATCGGGGTCGCCGTCTCCTGGGCGCGCTGCAGCGGGGAGGCCAGGACGGCGGTGATGTCCGCGTCCGCGAGCGCGGACGCGACGAGGCCGGCTTGCTCCTGGCCGCGCTCGGAGAGCCGGAAGTTCGGGCGGCGGCCGTAGAGGACGCCCTCGGGGTTGTGCACCTCGCCGTGGCGCAGGAGGTGGACGACGGTGCGCGGCCCGGTGGGCTCGGGGGTGGCGAGCTTCTCCCCCGCCCGGCCGCGGGCGCCCAGCACCTGGGCAGGATGGACAGGGTTCACGGCGCCACCGCCGCGGCCGCGGCCCGCGCCGCGCCCGGCAGCGCCTTCTCGATCACCGCGAACGTGTCGTCGTCCAGGGCGGCGGAGACGAACCAGGCCTCGAACGCGCTCGGCGGACCGTAGACCCCCGCCTCCAGCAGCGCGTGGAAGAAGGCCGGGAAGCGCCAGGTCTGCGCGGCGCGGGCGGTGTCGTAGTCCACCACCTCGTCGGAGGTGAAGAAGACCGAGAACATGTTGCCGGCCGTCTGCACGCGGTGCGGCACCCCGGCCGCGCTCAGCGCGTCCCCGAACAGGCCCACCAGGCGTTCCGCGTTGGCGTCGAGCTTCGCGTAGACGTCCGCGTCCGCGGCGCGCAGCGTGGCCAGCCCGGCGGCGACGGCCACGGGGTTCCCGGACAGCGTGCCGGCCTGGTAGACCGGCCCGGCCGGGGCGAGGTAGGACATCAGCTCGGCCGATCCGCCGAAGGCCGCGGCGGGCAGGCCACCGGACATCACCTTGCCGAAGGTGTAGAGGTCCCCGGCGACGCCATCGAGGCCGTACCAGCCGGCGGGGGAGACCCGGAACCCGGTCATGACCTCGTCCATCACCAGCAGGGCGCCGTGCTCGCGGGTGATCTCGCGCAGCCCGGCGTTGAAGCCGGGCCGGGGCGCGACCGCGCCCATGTTGCCGGCGGCGGCCTCGGTGATCACGCAGGCGATCTCGCTGCCGCGCGCGGCGAAGACCGCGCGGACGGCGTCGAGGTCGTTGTAGGGGACGACGACGGTGTCCGCGGCCTGCGCGCCCGTCACGCCCGGGCTCGTGGGCAGGCCCAGCGTGGCGAGGCCGGAGCCGGCCTGGGCGAGCAGGGCGTCGACGTGGCCGTGGTAGCACCCGGCGAACTTGACGATCACCTTCCGGCCGGTGATGCCGCGGGCCAGTCGGATCGCGCTCATCGTGGCCTCGGTGCCCGAGTTGACCAGCCGCACCTGGTGGACCGGCTCGACCCGGTCGATGATCGCCTCGGCCAGGTCCAGCTCGGCCGGCGTGGGCGCGCCGAAGGAGAGCCCGCTCTCCGCGGCCCGCTGCACCGCCTCGACCACGGCGGGGTGCGCGTGGCCCAGGATCATCGGCCCCCAGGAGGAGACGAGGTCCACGTAGCGGATCCCGTCCGCGTCCGTCAGCCACGGGCCCTTCGCGGAGATCATGAACCGCGGGGTCCCGCCGACCGAGTTGAACGCCCGGACCGGGGAGTTGACCCCGCCGGGGATGAGCTCGGTGGCGCGGGCGAACAGTTCTGCGGACTTTGGCGCGATCGGGGCACTCACACCACCCAGTGTTACAGCCGGGGCGGCATCGGCGCCCGCGTGGTCCCCCGGGACGCCCGCGTCGGCCCCGGGTCGCGCGAGTGTCCCGGTCGCGCCGGTGCCCCGGTGGCGCCGGGGTCCCGGCGCCGGTGCCTCGGTGGCGGGGCTCAGCGGCGCCGGGTCTCGCGACGCGCGGCGAACCAGGCGGACGCCGGGGCGCCGCGCAGCAGGATCACGCCGACGATCCCGAGCACGACCGGCGCGAGCACCACGAGGAGGGTCAGTGGGCTCCCCAGGAGCCCGGGGGCGTTCAGCAGCATGACGACGGCGAACAGGGCGGTCAGCACCGTCACCGCGATCCGGCCCCAGTTCCGGCCGGTGAAGGCCACCAGGGCGAAGGCGATGTAGGCGACGGCCATGAGCGCCACGAGCGCGAACAGCACCCGGAGCCCCTCGACCAGCTGGTCGAACGTGAGCCCGGACTGTGCCAGCAGCGCGTCGAGCCCGACCTCGGGCGGGAACAGGTCCTGCGTCAGCGGGACGGTCATCGCGGTGATGCCGCCGACCAGGAACGGGAGCGCCGCGACGATCAGGACGATCGTGGCCGCCAGGACCGAGCCCGGGCGCCGCACCGCGGCGGGTTCGGCCTCCGGGGCGGGCGAGGGCGGGGACCAGCCGCCGTAGACGTCCGTGCCGTACCCGGGCGGGTTCGGGGGTGGCGGGGTCTGGGGCTGATGGGGCTGGGGCTGATAGGTCTGGGGCTGATAGGTCTGGGGCTGATGGGGCTGGGGCGGGTTCTGCCAGCCACCGGCCCCCGGCCCGTACGGGTTCTGCGGGTACTGGGCGTAGCGGCCCGTCGACGGCCCGGTCGAGTTGTAGGGCACGTTCCAGCCGGGCGGCGGGCCGGACTGCCAGGTCTGCGGCGGCGGGGAGTACGGCGCGGGTTCCTGGCCGGCGGGTTCCTGGCCGGCGGACTCCGGGCCGGCGGACTCCGGGCCGGCGGACTCCGGGCCGGGCTGCGGCGCGGGCTCCGGGGCGGGGGTGTCGCCCGCTTCTCCGGACCGCGGCGCGTCCGGCCCGTCGGGGGTCGGACGGTCCTGGGGTTCGGAGGGCGTGCTCACGGGGTCAGCGTAGGTCCGTGGCCTCCGCGACGGCCACGTGGTACCCGGACATCCCCGACATCAGGGGCGGCGGTGGAGCTCCTCGGACATCCGCAGGACGGCGTGGAACAGCTCGAGCACCACCCGCAGCAGGATCAGGACGAAGACCGCGACGAGCCCGCCCAGGACCAGCGAGAGGACCCCCGGCACGAGGCCGCGCGAGAACCCCACGGCGAGCGCTCCGGTCCAGCCGAGGGCGATCACGATCGTCCCGAGCACGTAGACGACCTGGACCACGACCGGCGTGGCGAACCTCGTGAAGCCGGGGTCCCCCAATGCCGAGACGACGCTGCGGGCCGGGCCCGGCGGACCACTCCTCGCCCTGCCGCGCCGGTCCGCGTGCACCGGGTCGGGTTCCGGGGGCGGTCCGTACCCGCCGGGAGAGGCCTGGCCGTAGCCGGGGACCTGGCCGTAGCCGCCCCGGTAGGGCGGAGGCTCCGCTGTCCCGCCGGCCCGTCCCCGGTCGCTCGCACCGGTCGACGGGTCGTCGCTCATCGGGCACACGCCCGCAGCCTAGATCAGTCCAACCGGGTGGCCACCTCGGTGGCCCAGTAGGTGAGCAGGACATCCGCGCCCGCGCGGCGCAGGGAGGTGAGCGTCTCGTGGATGGCCCGCTCGCGCTCGATCCAGCCGTTCGCGGCGGCGGCCTCGACCATCGCGTACTCGCCGGACACCTGGTACGCGGCGACCGGGACGTCCGCGTTCTCCGCGACGGTCCGCAGCACGTCGAGGTAGGGCAGCGCGGGCTTGACCATCACCATGTCCGCGCCCTCCTCCAGGTCCAGCGCGAGCTCCCGCAGCGCCTCGCGCAGGTTCGCGCCGTCCTGCTGGTAGGTCTTGCGGTCCCCCTTGAGCTGGGACTCCACTGCCTCGCGGAAGGGCCCGTAGAACGCCGAGGAGTACTTCGCGGTGTAGGCGAGGATCCCGGTGTCCGTGTGCCCGGCCGCGTCGAGCGCCTCGCGGATCACGCCGACCTGGCCGTCCATCATCCCGCTGGGGCCGACGACGTGCGCCCCGGCCTCGGCCTGCGCGACGCCCATCTCGGCGTAGACCGCCAGCGTGGCGTCGTTGTCCACCGCGCCGTCCGCGTCCAGCACGCCGCAGTGCCCGTGGTCCGTGAACTCGTCCAGGCACAGGTCCGACATGAGGACCGTCGCGTCCCCGACCTCGGCGCGCACGTCGCGCAGCGCGACGTTCAGGATGCCGTCCGGGTCCACGGCGCCGGAGCCCGTGGCGTCGTGCACCTCCGGGACGCCGAAGAGCATCAGCCCGCCGACCCCCGCCGAGACGGCCTCGGCCGCCGCCTTCCGCAGCGAGTCCCGGGTGTGCTGCACGACCCCCGGCATCGACGAGATGGGCACCGGCTCGGTGGCGCCCTCCTTGACGAACATCGGCAGGACGAGGTGCCGCGGCCGCAGGTCGGTCTCGGCCACGAGCCGGCGCAGCGCCGGGGTGGACCGCAGGCGACGGGGCCGGTGGACGGGGAAGGCCATCGGTCCAGGGTACGACCGTGACCCGACACGCCGACGCGGACGTGGGCCGCGCGCGGGCGGGCGCACCCGGTACGGCATCCTGCGTGCGTGACCAAGCCGGGACGCACCGTCATCGCCCTCCTTCTCGATCGATCCAGCTCCCTGAAGCCGGTCCGCGACGACGTGCGCGCCGGCATCACCGATCTCCTCCGCACCCACGGCGACCGGGACGGCGAGCTGCTCGTCAGCGTCGTCCGCACGGGCCGCAGGTTCGCCGCCCCCAAGCCCGCCGCGGACGTCCGCGTGCCGCGGCTGTCCGGCCGCGGGACCGCCGCCGTCCGGGACGCCCTCGGGGGGCTGGCCGCGGACCTCGGCTCCGCGCTCGCCGCGATGCCCGAGGACGAGCGGCCCGCCCGCATCCTCGTGCTCACCGTCCGCGGGACCGCGGACGAGGGCAGCGCCACCTGGGGCCCGGACGAGCTCCGGGACCTCGTCGGCACCCAGGAGCGGGACTACGCCTGGGAGTTCGTCACCGTCACGATCGGGGACCACGCCGGGCTCGCCCCGTGGGGTGCCGGGTACCGCAGCATCGGCGCGGCCCCGACGTCCGACGGCGTGCGCGCGGGTCTCGCCGCCGCGTCGGCCTACCTGGCGCGGGCGCGCGACGCGGGCCCGTGGGAGCCCGTGGAAGGCATCTCCGAGGCGGAGCGGGTCGCGGCCTACCCGCCGGAGCTGCACGCACCCCAGGACCACACGGGCGAGGTGGACACGATGATGATCCCCGCGATCACCGCGGAAGCCCTCGCGGAGGCGGACGCCGAGCGGGCCGCCACCCGCCGCTGGTGGGACCTCCGCCGCCTGGCGACCACCAGCTCCTGAGGAACGCCGCGCCCCACCCGCCCTCCCCGGGCCACCCTCCGCCGCTTGAGTGGCTCAAGCGTCATTCTCGGCCGCTTGCGCCACTCGAGCGGCAGGAACCCGGGCCACCCTCCGCCGCTTGAGTGGCTCAAGCAGCGCTGGGTGGCGCTTGAGCCACTCGAGCGGCAGGAACACGAGCCCGGACACCAGGAAGGCCCCCACCCCACCGGGGGC
>JAOZVV010000172.1:15331-25116 GCA_025869365.1 Pseudonocardia sp. | reverse complement strand
ATCGGCGACGACTTCATCCAGAGCAACCTCGGCGGCGGCCGGGTGGACCAGAGCCAGTTCACCCACGGCTCGTCCGCACAGCGGGAGAAGTGGTTCAACACCGGCTTCAAGACCGGCGACCCCGCCCAGTGCGACACGTTCAGCACCCGCAACCTGGGCTGACTCATCGCCGCGGGGACGACGGCTGTTCGCGCACGGGGGCGGAGAGCAGGGCAGCGAGGGCGGGCGTGTGGCCCTCGACCTGCAGTTCCCAGGCCGGCCGGCGGAAGTCCTCGCGGGGCAGCCGGAGGCGGGTGTTGTCCACGACCTTCCCGCGGACGGCGAGGCGACGCAGGCCGTCGCGGTGGTAGCCGAGCTTCTCCGACACCCGGTGCGACGCGTGGTTGTCCGCGAACGCGTCCGACCGGGCGTGCTCGGCACCGAGCACGTCGAACGCGTAGGCCAGGACCGCCGCGCGCATCTCCGTCCCGAGGCCGCGCCCCTGGAACCGCTGCCCGAGCCACGAGCCGGTGTCCACCTCGCGGGTGACGCCGAAGTCCACGCCGGTCATCCCCTGGGTGCCGATGACCCGGCCGTCGAGGCGCGCGAGGAAGTGCAGCGTCCATTTCTCCGGGGCGAACGCGGCCCGCTCGGACCAGTGGTACTGCAGCATCCCGCGCCCCAGGTAGCGCGGATCGGCGTCCGTCCACGACTCCAGGAACGGCATCCGCTCCGGCGGGTGGATCCCGCGGTACGCCTCCTCGACGAGCTCGAGCAGACCCTCGTCGTCATCCGGGCGCAGCTCGAGTCTCGGGGTGCGGAGCACCAGGGTGCGTTGCGGCCAGTGGTCCGGTCGGTCCATGGGGAGACCCTGCCGGATCGCGTCCGGGGAGACGACGGAATAGCGTCCGTCCCATGTACGCGATCACCATGAGCGAGCCCGGCGGTCCGGAGAACATGGCATGGACCGAGGTCCCGGACCCGCACGCCGGGCCGGGCGAGGTCGTCATCGACATCGCCGCGACCGCCGTCAACCGGGCCGACCTCCTGCAGCGGCAGGGCAACTACCCGCCGCCGCCCGGGGCGTCGGACATCATCGGGCTCGAGTGCTCGGGCCGGATCGCCGAGGTCGGCGAGGGGGTGCGGACCTGGAAGGTCGGCGACGAGGTGTGCGCCCTGCTCGCCGGGGGCGGCTACGCGACGAAGGTCGCCGTCCCCGCGGTCCAGGTCCTCCCGGTCCCGGACGGCGTCGACCTCGTGACGGCCGGCAGCCTGCCGGAGGTCGCGTGCACCGTCTGGTCGAACGTCGTCTCGCACGCGGCGCTGGCGTCCGGCGAGACGTTCCTCGTCCAGGGCGGCAGCAGCGGGATCGGCACGCACGCGATCCAGGTCGCGAAGGCCCTGGGTGCCCGGGTCGCGGCGACCGCCGGCACCCCGGAGCGGCTCCGGGCCTGCCTGGACCTGGGCGCGGACATCGCGATCGACTACCACGACGACATCGCCGAGGAGCTGAAGAAGGCGACCGACGGGCACGGCGCGGACGTCATCCTGGACAACATGGGCGCCAAGGGGCTGACGAACAACGTCGCCGCCCTGGCGAAGGACGGCCGGCTGATGGTGATCGGCATGCAGGGCGGGGTGAAGGCCGAGCTCAACCTCGGCGCGCTGCTGGCGAAGCGGGCGAGCGTCACGGCGATGGGGCTGCGGGGCCGTCCCGTCGAAGGCCCGAACAGCAAGGCGCTGGTGGTGGCCGGGACCCGCGAGCAGGTGTGGCCGATGATCGCCGACGGCCGGGTGAAGCCGGTCGTGCACGCCCGTTTCCCGATCTCCGACGCCGCGCAGGCGCACCGCACGCTCGACGCGGGCGGCGTCATCGGCAAGCTGCTGCTGGTGAACGAGTAGGCCGCACCTCGGCAGCTCAGCCGAGGTCTGCCAGGGCCCTGACCAGGGACTCCAGCTCCCGGGCGCCGGTGGTGTGGGCGAGGGCGATCCGCACCGCACCGCCGACCTCGGCCGCACCCAGGCGTTCGAGGGCGCCGTCCTCCCCCGGATCCGCGCGTGCGCAGATCCGCCGCTCCGCCAGCCGTTCGACCACCTCGCGTGCCTTCATCGAGGGATGGGTGAACGCGAGCGCCGGGATCCGGCTCCCCGGCGCCCCCAGCACCTGGACCCGGGTCCGCCTGCCCAGCTCCCGCACCAGGATCGCCAGCAGCCGGGCCTGGTGCGTCTCGAGCCCGGCCAGCGACGTGGCGATCCGCTCCCGGCGTGTGCCGCCGGCGGCGTCGTCCAGGGACGCGAGGTGCTCGACGGACTCCGCCAGGGCCGCGAGCAGCGGATACGGGTGCTGGCCGAGCTCGAGGCGGGCGGCACCGCGGGCGGCCGGGTCGAGTGCCCGGGCGGGCATGCGATCCAGCAGCGCCGGGTCCGCGACGACCAGGGCCCCGATCCGCGGCCCGCCCCACGCGCCGGCGTCGAGGACCAGGACGTCCGCACCGATCTCGTCGATGTCCAGCGGGACGTAGGGGGCCGCGCCGCTCGCGTCGACGACGAGCAGCGGGCGTCTGCCGCGCACCTCGGCGACCCGGTCCGCGACGGCCGCGACGTCCGGCCGGGTGCCCAGCCGCGGGGACGCCGCCGTCATCGCCACGACCCGGGTGGCCCGGGTGATCAGCTGGTCGAACTGCCAGTCCGGCAGCTCGCCGGTCTCGACGTCGATCTCGGCCCGTCGCACGGACGCGCCGGTCCGCGCCGCGTGCCGCTGCCACGGGACGACGTTGGCGGGCTCGTCGAGGCGGGTCAGCACGATCTCGTCGCCCAGCAGCCAGGTCTCGGAGACCGCGGCGGCCAGCCGCAGCAGCAGGGCCGCCGGGCCGGGGCCGAGCACGACCCCGCGCGGGTCCGCCCCGACCAGGTCCGCGACGGCCTCGCGCGCGGCCTGCTCGATCTCCCGGACCGCCCGCGAGGCCGGGGAGACCCCGGTCGGCGTCGCGACCGGGGCACGGAGGGCGGTGATCGCGGCCGCCACGACCGCCTCGGGCATCGGCATCCCGGCGCACGGGTCGAGGTGGACCCAGCCGTCGCCGGACGCGGGGACGAGCCCACGCACGCGGGCGACGTCGAACACCATGGCGTCACGCTAGCGAGGGCAGGCTGAGCCTCGCTCGTAGTGCGCCGACCGGCGCGAACGGCGCGCCCGGCGTCGATCCGACGGGACGGGCCGAGCCGCGCGTTCGCGGGACCGGGGCCAGAATGGGTGCCATGACCGCACCACGAGACGACAGCACCGGAGACGGCCAGGAGCAGCAGGTCATGGTCATCGGGCCGGACGGCCGCCCGGTGGGGATGGCCCGCGTGCCCCAGGGGTCCGACGAGCAGCAGGGCGAGGACCAGGGGGTCGGCAGCATGGTCGAGCAGCCCGCGAAGGTCATGCGCATCGGCACGATGATCAAACAGCTGCTGGAGGAGGTCCGCGCCGCGCCGCTGGACGAGGCCTCCCGCGCCCGGCTCAAGGAGATCCACCAGAACTCCATCAAGGAGCTGGAGGACGGGCTGGCCCCGGAACTGCGGGACGAGCTGGACCGGCTCAGCCTCCCCTTCACCGATGACACCGTGCCGTCCGAGGGCGAGCTGCGGATCGCGCAGGCCCAGCTCGTCGGCTGGCTCGAGGGGCTCTTCCACGGCATCCAGACCGCGCTGTTCGCGCAGCAGATGGCGGCCCGGGCCCAGCTCGAGCAGATGCGCAAGGGCCTCCCGCCCGGCATCGGCGGGCAGCCGGGGCAGATGCCGGAGGGCATGGGCCGGGGCACCGGGCAATACCTCTGAGCTGCTTCTTCGCCCCGAACCCCACGGTCGAGGTGGCGACGGGGGCGACCTGCGGGTCGGCCCCTCGCCCACCCGTGGCCCGGCTCATGGGCCCGGCCACGGGCGTGGGTACCCTCTTCGGGTGGCGGTGACCGTGGACGACAGCAGCACCGGGCGGATCCGTCCGGTGATCGCCGACACCCCTGGTTCCCGCAGCTGGTCCCGGGCGTTCCGGGACCTGTCGCAGGGCTGGAAGCAGCGCGCGCTGTGGGGCCACCTCGGCTGGCAGGACATCAAGCAGCGCTACCGGCGTTCCGTCCTCGGCCCGTTGTGGATCAGCATCAGCATGGGCGTCATCGCGCTCGGGCTGGGCATCCTCTACTCCGCCCTGTTCCAGGCGGACATCGCCGTGCTGCTGCCGCACATCGCCGTCGGCCTGCTGATCTGGAACTTCATCAGCGGCTGCGTGCTCGAGGGCAGCGAGGTCTTCATCGCCAACGAGGGGCTGATCAAGTTCCTCCCCGCCCCGCTGAGCCTGCACGTCTACCGGCTCGTGTGGCGACAGACCCTGTTCTTCCTGCACAACCTGGTCATCTGGGTCGTCCTGATGATCATCTTCCCGCACCCGCTGGGCTGGTCGCTGCTGCTCGCGATCCCCGCGTTCGTGCTGCTGATGCTCAACGGCGGCTGGATCGCGATCCTGTCCGGCATCCTCGCGACACGGTTCCGGGACATCCCGCCGATCATCGGCAGCGTCGTGCAGCTGCTCTTCTACCTGACCCCGATCGTCTGGTCGGTGGACATCCTCAGCGACAACCCGGCCGTCGCGGAGCGTGCCCAGCTCGTCGAGCTGAACCCGATCTTCCATTTCGTCGAGATCCTGCGCCGGCCGCTGCTCGGCCAGGCCACCGAGTGGCGCTACTGGCTCGTCGTCGGGGTGATCACGATCGTGGGCTGGACCGCCGGCCTGATCTGCATGCGCAACTACCGCGCCCGCGTCGCCTACTGGGTGTGAGGACGACTCCATGACCGATCCCAGCATCGACCTCGACGCCGCCTGCGTGGACTTCCCGATCTTCGACGCCAAGTCCCGCTCGCTCAAGAAGTCCGTCCTCGGCCGGGCCGGCGGGCGGATCGGCACCGAGAGCAAGGTCCCGATCATCGAGGCGCTCCGGGACATCACCGTCTCCCTGCGCAAGGGGGACCGGGTCGCGCTCGTCGGGCACAACGGCGCCGGCAAGACCACGCTGCTGCGCCTGATGTCCGGCATCTACGAGCCGACGCGGGGGCACGCGGCCGTGCACGGCAAGGTCGCGCCGGTGTTCGACCTCGCCGTCGGGATGGACCCGGAGATCTCCGGGCTGGACAACATCCTGATCCGCGGCCTCTTCCTCGGCATGACGAAGAAGCAGATGGCCACGCGGATCGACGACATCGCCGCCTTCACCGAGCTCGGGGACTACCTCGAGATGCCGCTGCGCACCTACTCCACCGGAATGCGGGTGCGGCTCGCACTCGGCGTCGTGACCAGCATCGATCCCGAGATCCTGCTGCTGGACGAGGGCATCGGCGCGGTCGACTCGGAGTTCCTGGCGAAGGCGCGGGACCGGCTCAACGAGCTGGTCGAGCGCTCCGGCATCCTCGTGTTCGCCTCCCACTCGGACGAGTTCCTCGCGGACCTGTGCGACACCGCGATCTGGATGGAACACGGCACGGTCAAGGAGTTCGGTCCGCTGCGCGAGGTCCTGCACCACTACAAGGGCCGGGACGTGCTGGCCGAGCACTACGCGCACCGGGACGCCCGCACGTGAGCGCCGCCCTCCCCCCGGGGTCGGTCGTCGCGGTCGTCGTCACCCGGCACCGCAGCGCGATGCTGGTGGACTCGCTCGCCGCGATGGCGAAGCAGACACACCCGATCGCGCACCTGATCGTCGTGGACAACGGGCCGGACCAGCCCGCACGGGACGTCGTCGAGGCCTGCGGGCTGCCCACCACCTGGCTGCCGTCGTGGCGGAACCTGGGCGGGGCCGGCGGGTTCGCGCTCGGCATGCTCCACGCGCTCGCCATGGGCGCGGACTGGGTCTGGCTCGGGGACGACGACGGCCACGCCGGGGGCGAGGACGCCCTCGCCATCTGCGTCGACCTGGCGGAACGGCGCGGGCTCGCGGCCGTCTCCCCGGTCGTCGCGGACCTCTCGGAGCCGGACCGCCTCGCCTTCCCCCTGCGCCGGGGCCTGACCTGGCACCGCACCCGCACCGCGCTGCTGTCCGCGGACGGCGCCGGGGACGACGAGCTGCTGCCGGGCATCGCCTCGTTCTTCAACGGCGCGCTCTTCCGCGCCTCCACCCTCGACGTGATCGGCGTGCCGGACCTGCGCCTGTTCGTCCGCGGTGACGAGGTGGAGATGCACCGCCGGATGGTCCGTTCCGGGCTGCCGTTCGGCACCGCCCTGCACGCCACCTACCTGCACCCCTACGGCAGCGACGAGTTCAAGCCGATGCTCGGCGGCCGGCTGCACGCGCAGGACCCGGGCGATGCGACGAAGCGCTACTACACCTACCGCAACCGCGGCTACCTGATGAGCCAGCCGGGGATGCGGAAGATCGGCCTGCTGGAACTGCCGCGGTTCGCCTGGTACTTCCTGGTCACGCGCAAGGACCCGCGCGGGTTCCTGAGCTGGCTGAAGCTGCTCAACCAGGGCCGCTCGGAGCAGTTCCACCGCGCCCCCTGACCCGCGAGTCGCGGTATTCCCGTCGCCGAGTCGCGGTATCTCCGTCCCCGGGTCGGGGTATTTCGTGGGCCGTGTCGCGGCGCCGCTACCCTCGTCCCGTGACCGCCACCCCTCCGGCCGAGCAGGACTCCCCGGCGCAGGCCTCGCACGGTCTCGTCGCGCAGCTGCTGCGGTTCGGCGTGGTCGGGGTGATCTCGGCGGGCGTGGACTTCGGGATCTACCACCTGCTGCTCGCCGCCGACGCCCCCACCTGGCTGGCCCGCGCGATCAGCTTCATCTGCGGCACCACCACGGCGTACTTCCTGAACAAGCGGTTCACCTTCGGCGCGAGCGCCGGCGGCCGCGGGAGGCTGGCCGGTTTCGTCGCGCTCTACGCCACCACCTTCGCGATCGCGGTCGGCGTGAACGCCCTCTCCCTCGCGCTCCTGCCGGAGATCTCGTTCAAGGCCTCGGTCGCCTGGGTGATCTCGCAGGGCACCGCCACGATCATCAACTTCGTGATGCTGCGGACGGTCGTCTTCCGCCGCTGACCTGCACGGATCCCCGCAACTCGCCCACCGCCTGACCCCGGCTCGCGGGGATCGGCGTTGTCGGCGCTTCAATTTTGCGATACAAAGTAGCCATCAGCGCAGAGTTCTTTGGGGGAAGCATGACCGAGGCGGGGACCACGACGGACGACGACAGTCCCGGCGATGCCGCGGACGCCCTGGCGCTCATCCGCCGGGAACAGGCGAGGGCGAGCTCGCAGCTGGGTCCGAACATGGCGGCACTCTTCGGGGTGTGGGGCGTCGTCTGGCTGCTCATCGGAGTGCTCTGGTTCCTCGCCGGCGTCGGCTCGGCGCCGCGGCCGGTCGCCTCCTGGGGCACCGCGCTGGCGGTTCTGGCCGGCGTGGCGATCAGCGCGTTCCTCGGGATCCGCAGCGGCCGCGGGGTCGCCGGCGAGTCATCGCGGCAGGGCCTGCTCTACGGGCTGACCTGGCCGGTCACGATGACCGCGCTCGGGGTGATCGTCTCCGCGATGACGACCCAGCTCGACCTGCCGGACGCGGCGATGACCGTGCTGGTCCCGGCCCTGTTCGTCTTCCTCGTCGGCGCGCTCTACGCCCTGAGCGGCGCGATCTGGGGGGACGTCACGAACTACGTCCTCGGGTTCTGGATCGTCGCCGTGGCCGTGGCGTCGATGTTCGCCGGGGCGCCGGCCAACTCGCTGGTGCTGGGGGTCGGCGCGGGTGGCGGGCTGCTCGTCGTCGCCGGCCTGGGCCTGACGCGGGAACGCCGGCGGTGACCACCGTTCCCGAGCTCGATCCCGTCATCCACGCCCAGGCCCGGCTCCGCGTCGTCGCCACCCTCGCAACCCTGCAGGAGGGGGACCGGATCACCTTCCCGCGGCTGCAGGAGCTGCTGTCGATGACCGCGGGCAACCTCTCCACGCACCTGCGCAAGCTCGAGGACGCGGACTACGTGCTGCTCACCAAGACCCACCAGCGGCGCACGCCCGTCACCTACGTCGAGCTGACGCGAACCGGGCGGCGGGCGTTCGAGGACTACACCGCCGCCCTGCGTGCCCTCCTCTCGCCGAACGGGGACCCGGCATGACCCCGGTCGCGCGCGCCGTCGGCGTCACCCGCAGGTTCGGGTCCACCGTCGCCCTCGACGGCGTCGACCTGGACGTCGGGTCCGGCACGATCACCGGCCTGCTCGGCCCGAACGGCGCCGGGAAGTCCACGCTGATCAGCCTGCTCGTCGGGCTGCGCAAGCCGGACTCCGGGACGGTCGAACTGTTCGGCGGCTCCCCGCAGGACGCGGCCAACCGGACGCTGCTCGGCATGACGCCGCAGGAGACCGGGCTGCCGGCGACCCTGCGCGTCGGGGAGGTCCTGGCCTTCGTCTCGCGGCACTTCGCGAACCCGCTGCCGGCCGCCGAACTGCTCGGACGCTTCGGGCTCGACGGGCTCGCGAAGCGCCAGACCGGCGGCCTGTCGGGCGGCCAGAAGCGACGCCTGGCGGTGGCGCTCGCCGTCGTCGGCCGACCCCGGCTGGTCGTCCTCGACGAGCCGACGACCGGTCTCGACGTCGAGGGGCGGCGAGCCCTCTGGGACGGCATCCGTGCCTTCCACGCCGACGGCGGCGCGGTCCTGCTGACCAGCCACTATCTCGACGAGATCGAGAACCTGGCCGAACGCGTGGTCGTCGTCGCCGGGGGGCGGGTCGTGGCGGACGGGGACGTGCCGGCGATCCGCGGGCTCGTCGCGCTGAGCACGGTCAGCCTGATCAGCGCGGAGCTCCCGTCGCTCGACGGGGTGGTCCGCAGCCGGCGGGAGGGCGACCGGTGGGAGCTGCACACCGCCGACGCGGACGCCCTGGTCCGGGAGCTCGTCCGGGCGGATGTGCCGTTCCGGGCGCTGCAGGTGCGGCCCGCGTCGCTCGAGGAAGCGTTCCTGTCGATCACGGAGAGGGCGGCCTGATGGCGCTCGTCGGCGTGCACTACCGGTTCCTGCTGCTCGAACAGGTGCGGATCCCGATCGCCCTGCTCTCCTCGGCGCTGTTCCCGGCGCTGTCCCTGCTGTTCTTCGTCGTGCCGTTCGACTACGCCGCCGATCCGCTGTCCGCGACCACCGCGGTCGTCCAGCTCACGGTGTTCGCGGTGATGAGCAGCTTCCTGTTCACCTTCGGGGTGGGCGTGGCGGACGACCGGGAGAAGTCCTGGGATCCCTACCTGCGGACGCTGCCCGCCTCGGCGTGGCCGCGGATCGCCGGACGCCTGCTCAGCGGGGCCACCTTCGCGCTCGTCTCGGTGGTCCCGGTGCTGGTCGTCGGGGCGCTGTTCACCTCCGCGTCGATGACGCCCGTCCAGCTGCTCCTCGGGCTGGTCGCGCTGTTCGTGGCCGGGATGCCGTTCCTGTTCGGCGGGCTGACGATCGGCTACTCGCTGCCCGTGAAGGTCGCCCTGCCCGTCACCCAGCTGATCTTCTTCCCGATCGCGTTCGCCGGTGGGCTGCTGATCCCGCCGACGATCTTCCCCGGCTGGCTGCAGACCGTCTCGGCGCTGCTGCCCTCGCGCGGGGCGCGGGACCTGGTGGTGTGGGCGACGACCGGGGCGGCCCCGGACGTGCTCGCGCTGGCGGTGTTCGCGGGATGGACCGTGGCCACCGCGGGCCTCGCGGTGTGGGCCTACCGGCGGGACGAGGGCCGCCGCTTCGCCTGACCCGCGAGTCGCGGGGTTTGGGGGCCCCCGGGGGGGGGGGTGGGGCCCCCCGGGCGCCGCCCCCGGGGC
>JAOZVV010000172.1:0-15321 GCA_025869365.1 Pseudonocardia sp. | reverse complement strand
GTCGCGGTATTTCCGTCACCGTGTCGGGGCATTTCCGCACGCGATTCCCGCGACTCGGTGACGGAAATACCGCGACTCGCGGGGGTCAGAAGGAGTGGCCGGCGAAGTGGAAACGCCGGCGGACGAGTACCGAGCCCAGCCCGGTGCGGCCGTAGACGCGGAAGTGCGGGTGCCCCGCGAGCGGCACGATCGGCACCCGGCTCCGGACGCTGCCCATGCCCGAGACCAGGTCGTTCGTGTCCGCGGTCGCGTCGTCCGGGACGAGCAGCCGGGCCGCGCCGGCGCCGAGCTCGAGCTCCACCTCGATCACCGGGTGGCTCAGCGTGGCGTCGCAGAAGTCCAGCAGCACCGTGCCGACCGTGCTCTGCACACGCAGCCGCGCCGGGACGGACCAGGCGCCCGTCCGGCGGAGCGTGCCCACCCCGCCGCGCAGCACCAGCGGCGGCCCGACCGGCGTCGAGAGCGGCGGCGGCGGGAGCATCACGTCGAGCGGCTCGCCGGGCAGGTCCTGCAGCGGCGGCACCAGATCGGCGGCGTACCGCGCCGCGTAGACGACCACGAGCCGGTCCTCCAGCTCGCTCATCGTGATCCGGCCCTCGCCCATCGCCTCGTGCAGGCGCGCCGCGGCCCGCTCGCGGTCCGCGTCGGAGATCCGGATCCCGGGGCGGTCTCCGGGGTGGGGCTGCACGCTCACCCGGGCCAGGTTAGCCGCGGGTCAGGGCGGGGGCCGCCCCTCGGCCCGGATCGAGACCCGGAAGATCCAGGCGCCGTCCAGGGCCTCCGGTTCCGCCCCCGTGACCCGACGGGTCCACTCCAGCACCGGCGCCGGGTCCCGGCCCGGTTCGGGGACGACGAGGACGACCGTCACCCCGGATCGTCGCAGGTCCGAGGCCGCGGCGGCGACGTGGCCGTCGTCGAGCGGGGGGAGCCCCAGGCCCGCCCAGTTCGCTCCGTCCTGGTAGCGGTTGCGGGGAGACTCGATGAGCAGCGCGTTCTGCTCGTCGGAGCCGATGAAGTACCCGCCGGTCATCCGGAACGCCATGCCGGAGGCGACCTGCCAGCGCAACGCGTCCGCGCCGCCGTACCACCAGCTCGTCGGGCGCGGGACGATCTCCGCGACGTCCCCGGCACGCAGGTGGGCGGGAAGCTCCGCCACGAAGGCGGGCGAGCCCGCGGGGTGGACCCGCTGCGCGTCGGCAGGGAGCCAGGAGACCAGCGCGACGGCGACGAGGGCGAGCGCCGCCGCCCTCGCGGGCTGCGGAAACGCCGGGAACCGGGCCAGGAACAGCGCGACGACGAGGGCGAGCGCCAGCGTCGTGAACACCTGGATCCGCCCCGGCTCCACCTCGCCGAGCAGCGGGAGCCCGGTCGCCAGGCCCCACGGCAGCGGGACGCCCGTGGAACGGGTCGCGACGTGCAGCGTCGGGCCGAGCGACACCACGAACGCGATCACCCCGACGGCCGCCGGGATCCGCGCCGCCCGGACCGTCACGACCGCGACGAGCAGCACCGCCAGCATCGCGACGCCGAGATAGCCGCCCTGCTCCCCCAGGTTCCCGAGCATCGGCGGCGCGGCGACGGGCCGGACCCCGCTCAGGTAGGTCGGCGACAGGACGTTCGCCAGGTCCGTGCTGCCGTACTCGGGCGAGCGGATCGCGACCCGCGGCCGGACCGGGCCCGCGAGCACGAGGTAGAGCGGATAGCCGGCGAGGACGGCGTAGGTGCCGAGCGCGGCGCCGCCCGCGACGAGCAGCGACGGCAGCCGTTCCCGGATCCGGGACGGGAAACGGACCGCCAGGACCAGGGCCGTGACCAGCAGCAGGAGCACGCCGGTGGCGACCGTCTGGGTGTAGAGGACGGTCTGGAGGGCGAGGGCGAGCCCGGTCAGCGCGCCCAGCAGCACCGGCCTTCTCATCGGTTCGACGAAAATCCGGTGCGCCAGGTACAGCAGGGCCGGGGGCAGGACCGCCCACACCAGGTTGAGGTGCCCGGCCGAGAGGTGTGCGAGCTGGAACGGCGAGAACGCGTACAGCGCACCGGCCACGATCCGCGGGACCGCGGGCCGGACGTACGGTCGGAGCGCCGCCACCGTCGCGACCCCGGCGACCACCGGACCCAGCACCATCCCGGTGTTGAACGCGGCGACCGGCCCGGCCGTCAGCGTCACGGGCGCGAGCAGCAACCCCAGCAACGGGACCGCGGTGTTCCACATCGCGTTCACGCCCAGCGGATAGTGCTGGAAGTTCGTGAGCAGCGGGTTCAGCCCGTGCCCGAGGGTATACGGCAGCCAGTTCAGCCACCAGGTGAAGGCGTCCGGGTCAGCGCTGACCCGGCCGATCGTCGCGGTGGCGAAGCGGCCGAGCGCGGCATGGTGCAGGGCCAGCGAACCGGCGAGGTAGAGCCCCGCGGCGATCGGGAGGGACCACCGGGACCGCGCGGCAGCGGCGGTCGGGTCGGGCACGGGGGAAGCGTTCCACAGGCCGCATCCGCGCTGCTCCCTGGTGGTGCGGAGGCCGTGGGCCTGCCCCGGTAGCCTGGGCCGCGATGACCAGCCTGCCCAGCGAGACCCGCACCCTGCACGGATGGGGACGTACCGCGCCCACCGTGGCCAGCGTGATCACGCCGCGGAGCCCGGAGGACGTCGCCGCCGCGATCACCTCGGCCGGGCCGCGCGGGATCATCGCCCGCGGCCTCGGCCGCTCCTACGGCGATCCCGCGCAGAACGCGGGCGGCACCGTCCTGGAGATGACCGGCCTGACCTCGATCCACTCGATCGACGCGGACTCGGGCCGGGTCGTCGTCGACGCCGGGGTCTCGCTCGACACGCTGATGCGCTGCGCCCTGCCGTTCGGGCTCTGGCTGCCGGTGCTGCCGGGCACCCGCCAGGTGACCATCGGCGGCGCGATCGGCGCGGACATCCACGGCAAGGCGCACCACGTCGTCGGGAGCTTCGGCAACCACGTCGAGACGATGACGCTGGTGACCGCGGACGGCTCCGTGCGCGAGCTGACGCCGGACGGGCCGGAGTCCGAGCTGTTCTGGGCCACCGTCGGCGGCATGGGCCTCACCGGCGTGATCGTCCGCGCGACACTGGTGCTGCACCACGTCGAGACCGCGTACTTCACGGTCGACACCGAACAGATCGACAACCTCGCGGACCTCATGGACCGCCAGACCCGGGACGACGAGAAATACGCCGAGTCGGTCTCCTGGTTCGACGCCGTCACCACCGGTGAGCACTTCGGCCGCGGCATCCTGACCAGGGCGAACCACGCGACGATCGCGGACCTGACGCCCAAGCAGCGCCGGGACCCGCTGAAGTTCGACGCACCCCAGCTGCTCACCGTGCCGGATCTCTTCCCGCCCGGCCTGCTCAACACGCTCACCGGGAAGATCTTCAGCGAGGCCTGGTACCGCAAGTCCCCCACGAGGACGGGCGCGATCCAGAACATCACGCAGTTCCTGCACCCGCTGGACATCATCGGCGAGTGGAACCGCGGCTACGGGCCGCACGGCTTCCTGCAGTACCAGTTCGTGGTCCCGCTGGAGCGCGGGGACGTGGTCCGGACCGTGCTGGAGCGGGTGACGGCGGCCGGGCACGTGTCCGCGCTGAACGTCCTCAAGCGCTTCGGCCAGGGCAACCGGGCGCCGCTGTCGTTCCCCAAGCCCGGGTGGACGCTGTGCCTGGACATCCCGATCGGGCCCGGGCTGTCCGCGCTCTGCACCGAGCTCGACGAGATCGTGCTCGACGCCGGCGGGCGACACTACCTGGCCAAGGAGTCCCGGACGACGCCGGAGGCCATCCGCCGCGGCTACCCGCGGCTCGACGAGTGGCGCAAGATCCGCGCCACCGTGGACCCCGAGGGCGTGTTCGCCTCCGACCTCGCACGACGCTTGGAGCTCATCTGATGATCGACACCCGGAACGAGCGGAGCGAGTCGTGATCGACACCCGGAACGAGCGGAGCGAGTCGTGATCGACACCCGGAACGAGCGGAGCGAGTCGTGATCGACGCCGTCGGTAACCCGCAGAGCATCCTGCTGCTGGGCGGCACGTCCGAGATCGGGCTCGCGGCCGTCGAGGCCTTCGCGTCCGACCGTCCGCTGCGCGTCATCCTGGCCGCGCGACCCTCCGCCCGGCTCGACGGGGCGAAGGCGCGGCTCGAGGGCCGCGGCTGCGCGGTCGAGACGCTGGACTTCGACGCCCTGGCGCTGGACTCGCACCCGTCGGTGATCGACAAGGCGTTCGCCTCGGGGGACGTGGACGTCACGATCGTGGCGTTCGGGTTGCTCGGGGACAACGAGCAGGCGTGGACCGACGTGCGGACCGCCGTCGAGCTCGCGCAGGTCAACTACACCGCGGCCGTGTCCGTGGGCGTCGCCGTCGGGGAGAAGCTGAAGGCGCAGGGACACGGCGCGCTCGTCGCGCTGTCGTCCGTGGCCGGGGAGCGGGCGCGCCGCTCGAACTTCGTCTACGGCTCCACCAAGGCCGGACTCGACGCGTTCTACACCGGGCTCACCGAGGCGCTGCGCCCCGCCGGGGTCACGGTGAGCATCGTCCGCCCCGGGTTCGTGCACACGAGGATGACCGAGGGCCTCGAGCCTGCTCCGCTCTCGACCACGCCCGAGGCGGTCGCCGAGGTGATCGTGGATGCGGTCCGCGGCAAGAAGGAGCTCGTCTGGGCCCCGGCGCCGCTGCGCTTCGTGATGAGCGCCCTGCGTCACGTCCCGCGCCCGCTCTTCCGGCGCCTCCCCCTCTGAGCGGCGCGGCACCCGTGGCGCTTCCGTATCGGTGTGCGGAACGAAAGCGCCACGATCGGCCCGGGCCTACCAGGAGTTGACGTGCAGGACCTCGTCCAGCGGCTGGCGCGGGGCGGGCTTGAAGTCCGTCCCCTTCGTGTACGCGACGGGGAGCAGGACCCCCTGGCGGACGTCCGCGGGCATCCCCAGCAGTTCGGCGATCGCCTTCTCGTGCTTGAGGTGCAGGGTCGTCCACGCGCTGCCGAGGCCCCGCGCGCGGAGGGCGAGCTGCAGGCTCCAGGCCGCTGGCAGCAGCGAACCCCAGAGGCCCGCCTGGTTGCCCCTCGGCAGCTCCTCGCCGGCCTGGATCGCACCGATGATCAGCACCGGGCATTCCGCCATCGTCTCGGCCAGGTACTCGGCGCTCGACGCGACCCGCGCCTGGGTCTGTGCGCGGTCGCCCTCGTAGCCGTCCTGACGGCCCGCGTACCCGGCGGAGTTCCGGTACCCCTCGAAGGACTCCTGGTAGTAGTCCGCGACGGCCTTTCGCTTGTCCGGGTCCGTCAGCACCATCCAGTGCCAGCCCTGGACGTTGCTGCCGCTCGGCGCCTGCAACGCGACCTCGAGGGCCTCACGGATCACCTCTATCGGCACGGGGCGTTCGTAGTCCAGGCGCTTGCGCACCGAGCGGGTGGTCGTCAGGAGTTGGTCGGGGTCCAGCGGGAGCAGCTCAGCCATACCTGCATCACTACCCGACGGCGGGCCCCGATGCGACACCGCCCCTCCCCTCCGTCGATCACGGACCCGCGTCCTCCAGGCGGAGGACCCCGGCGGCCCGCCAGGGTGTGGTGGCCGGGAATCCGGGTCCGCTGTCGGCGAAGACGAGCTGCAGGCCCGTGCCGATCGGGGGGCCCGTCTTCAGCCGGGCGTAGTTGAGCCTCAGGATCGTCCGCTCGATCTCGTCGGCCGTCATGACGCGGTCCGCCAGGGTGCGGGCGATGAGCGCCCGGTCCGAGAACCCGTCGACGACGGTGCAGTCGCAGAAGTAGGCGATCGTCCCGATCTCACCCGGGGACCGGACCACCGCGCCGGCCGGGATCGCGGCGGCGACCGCGGCGTACTGCTCCGACGTGGCCCAGTTGGTCGTGATCGGTGCCGTGGACCAGGGCAGACGCGCCAGGAAGATCCCGGACGTGACGACGAGGACCCCGGCCGCCACCGCCCAGACGCCCCGGACGACACGGGGGGCCGCGGCGACGCCCATGATCGCCAGAAGGGTCAGCGATCCCAGGGCCGGGCCGTAGTACCAGTGGTAGGGCGCCGTGCCCAGCCCGATGTACACCCCGACGTGGACGGCGGCCCCGACACCCCAGACGACGACGAGGGCGAGCTCCGGGGCCGCCGCCCGCCGGACCAGCCCGGTCAGGGTGATCAGCAGCCCGACCGCGAGTCCGGCCGCGGCGCCGAGCACGGACAGGAGCACCGCTGCCGGATAGACCCCGTCGTAGAGGAGCAGCCCGTTGCCGAAGGTCCACGGACCCCAGTGGTCACCGACCTTCAGCAGCACGGTGTCCGGCAGGGCGGACCCGAGCACCAGCCAGCTGGTCACGAACCACGGCAGCGCGACGGCCGCCGCGACCCCGATCACGACGACGGCGCGCCGCAGCAGCGCCGGGACGAGGAGCGCGGCGAGCCCGAACGCCATCAGGTCCGGCCTGGTCAACACCAGGAGCCCCACCACCAGACCTGCGGCGGCCGGACGCCCGTGGACGGCGGCCCGGCCGAGGCAGGCGACGAGGGCGACGGCGAGGATCGTCTCCATCCCGACCGTCGAGGCGAGCAGCGGCGACACCGCCACCGCGGCGACCCCCAGTGACGGGAGGAGGACCGTCCGGCCGCGGAGGCCGCCGATCGAGGACAGCGCCCACCCGAGGATGCCGAGAGCGCCCGCCAGCAGCACCCCCGCCGCGACCACCGGATCCCGCGTGACCAGCGAGAACCCGGCGAGGAGCAGGACGTTGAGCGGCGACGTCGCCGTGTTCGCCTGATGTCCCGGCTCCAGCGCCCACTGCCCGTGGAAGGCGAGCGAGCGGGCGTAGTCCAACGTGATGTAGGCGTCGTCGATCAGGGCACGGCGGGCGAGGGCGAACAGCGCCACGCCGAGGACGACACCGAGGAGCGGGGCGACGAGTGCCCGTCCGCCGCGGACGCGGAGGAGGTCACCGGCTCCGGGGGAGGTGGGTGGTGGCGCAGCCGTTGCGCCGTCGAGTGGGGATGTCGTGCCATCGACGAGATGCACCCGGACACCCTACCGAGGCCCTGACGGGGGCCGTGGGTGAGCTACGCGGGGTTCTCCACCACGAACACCGAGGACTCCCCCGCCCCCGGTTTGAGGACCAGACGGCCCGAGGAGAGCTGCGAGGCCAGCGGCGCCTCGGCGCGGGCGTCCAGCCAGGACGGGAGCCTCCCGTAGGGGCCGTTCCACAGCCCGTCGCTGCCCTCGTGCCAGATCACGAACCCCGCACCGGAGAGGACCTCGCGCCACTCGGCGTGCGGGCGGGGGAACGGAGCCGTGTTCCAGTCCTCGCCGACGAGGTGGTGTGCCCGGCCGGTCGAGTCCGCGACGACGACGAGCGCGCGGCCGCCCGGCTGCAACACCCGCCGCCAGCAGGCGACGGCCTTGTCCCCCGCGGTGGCGTCCATCCGGTCCAGCACGTGCAGGGCGGCCAGGCTGCGGAAACCGGCGTCCGGGAGGTCCGACGCCGCGGTGTGCACGGGACATCCCGGCGCCTCGTCCCGGACGACGGCCGCGGCCGTGCTCGGGAAGGCCAGGCCGGACGTCGGCCCCAGCTCGACGAGCCGGCGCATCAACCCGCCCGTCGCGCAGCCCGCGTCCAGGTACGGCCCGCGGCCGACGTAGTGCCGGATCAGCCGGACGTACCAGCCGAGCAGGCGCTCCGCGGGCAGCGCGGGGCCGCGAGGCCGGCGCACGGGCTCGTCGTGCGGGGGGCGTTCACCCGAGGATGTCGCGCTCATCGCAGGTTCGCAGGATTCCGTTCTCGGCCGACAGCGTGTGCCGCCAGCCCGGGACCGGGGCCCGCACCGCCCCGTTCGCGATCGGCGGGGCGCAGCGGGCGTCAGGGCGTGTGCGGGGCCCCGAACTGCGGCGAGTCGATCCAACCACGGTTGCCCCGGCCCGGAGCCGGGCGGTGCTTCCCCGCACGGCCCCGGGTCGCGCCGCCGCCCCCACCTGCCGAGGCGGCGGTGACGAGGTCCGCGGCCAGGCTGGTCCGCGGCGCGATGCCCGCCCGGCGCGCGGTGACCGCGCGGCCGACCGCTCCCGCGGCGACGTCCGGCTCCCCAGTCGGAGCGTCGTCGCAGGAGGCGGCCGGAGCGGCCGCGGGGACGGGAACCGGCGCCTCGCCGCGCTGCTGGCCGGGCACGACCGGGACCGGGCCGGCCGCCACCGGCTGCGGAGCCGGACGCGGCGGAACCGGACGCGGTGACACGGCGGGGCGGGCGACCGGGATCCCCCGCGTCTCCGGATCGCGGCGGGCCTCCTCGTTCCGCACCCGCGCCACCGGGCGGACGACGGGCAGCGCGCGCGTCTCCGGGTCCTGCCGCGCCTCGTCGTTGCCGACCGGAAGGGCGTGGCCCGACACGGCGCTGTGCGCCACGGCCGGGACGGCCTCCCCCACGAGCCGGCCCGACTCCGCCGCGGGCGGGACCGGGCTCGGCGAGCCGGCGCGGCGAGGGATGCTCCCCAGCACCCTCAGCCGCCGCCGGGCCGGCTCCTCGACCCCCACGAACAGCAGGTGCGCCACGGGCACCGTCGCCACCAGCACCAGCAGCCCCACCACGTGCGCGAGCAGCGTGTCCGCCGCCAGCACCGAGACGCCGTCGTATCCCCCGAAGCGCCGCAGGGCCAGCCAGAACACCTCGAACATCGGGATGTGCACGAGGTAGAGGGCGTAGGAGATGCGTCCGCCGTGCACCATCCGGTCCGTCGACAGCAGGCGGGCGAGCCCGCGCTGCTTCCCGTCCGGCGACTCGGCCAGCGCCAACGACCCCACCAGCAGCGGGAACAGCACGATCACCACGCCACCCCGGCCCGGCCCGGCCAGCTCCCCGGCCAGCAGGCCGACGACGATCAGCACCGGTGTCCCGGTCCCGATCCACGACGCCGCGCGGCGCAGGCCGGCCCCGTGCCCTCCCCCGGGGGACCGCAGCCGCCGCACCACCAGGTAGGTCAGCGCCCCCGCGCCGAACCCGCCCAGGATCCGCACCGCCCAGCTCCACGGGTAGTACGGGCTGCCGGTGGTGAGATACGCCATCGCGATCGGCATCATCAGGCCCAGCGCCCCCAGCGCCAGGACCCCCGCCGGCAGGTTCCGCATCCGGTACAGCACCAGCGCGGCCACCGGGAAGAGCACGTAGGCGAGCCACTCCGCGCTGATCGACCAGGTGGAACCGACCCACGACGCCCCGTCGAAGAACGGCTGGTCCCACAGCTGCACCATGACCATCTGCTGCAGCCACTCGCCGAACCCGAGCCTCGGCTGCACCCCCTGGAACGCGATGTCCGGGTCCGACCCGAACACCGAGCGCGCCACCAACCAGATCCCGAACAGGTTGAAGACCAGCACGTAGGTGGGCCAGATCCGGCAGGCCCGCGCCCAGACGAAGCGTCCGGTGTCCCGCGCCCGCAGCCGCGGACCGAGCTGCTCGAGGTAGGTGTAGGCGATCACGAACCCGCTCAGGACGAAGAACAGGTCCACCCCGAGTGCACCTGCCGTGATCAACGGGCCGAACACCCCCACGACGTCCGCGACACCCGGCAGGGCGGTGAAATGGAAGTGGAACACGACCACCCAGACCGCTGCGACGATCCGCAAACCCGTCAACGCACGCAGCTCACCGGTGCGCGTGGGCGAGATCCGAGGTGCGGCAATGGTCACGTCGGCCTCAACGATCACCCCCACGTCAGCGTCACGGGCGTCCCCCAACAGTGCCCGAACAGCCCAACCGATCACCCTCCGTGTTCACTTTGGGTGACATCAGGGCTTGAGGTCTCGATCGAGCGGACCTACGCAGTGAGACCGCATCGCCACGGTGCGCGACCATTGTTCTAGCCTCGGGCCGTGCTGACCACCGAGACGGTGGGCGCCGAACGCAGGTCCGACTCCGGACCCGCCCCCGGTTCCCCACCCCCACGGAGAGGTCAGCGGTGGGCCGCTGCCGGCCTCGGACTCCTCGCGGCCCTCCTCGCGATCATGACCCCGTTCCTGCCCGTCGAGCAGAACACCGCCGAGCTGAGCTGGCCGACCGCGCAGGGCGGGACGGCCCCCGTCACGGCGCCACTGATCGCGCTGCGGCCCGAACGGCTCGACGTGAGCGTGCCCTGCGCGGCGATCGCGAGCTTGGACGGCCGGACCCCCGGCCCGTCCACCGTGGTCACGACGGCGCCCCCGGGCTCCCCGGACGGCGCGGGTGTGGCGCTCACGGTCGCCGTCGACGCGGGCCGCCTGCTCGTCGACGACCGGGGCGAGCGGGTGGCGGAGGCGGACGTCCGTCCCGGGGGCGCCTGTGCGCTGGTCGTCGGCTCGACCGTCGACCGCACGACCATCGAGCTGGGCGGCATCGAGCTGGGCGGCACCGAGCTGGCCGCGCTCGACGGAGACCACCGGCCCCAGGTCGTCGGGGTGTACTCGGACCTGGACCCCCGCCTGGATCCCGTGGGGGACACCTCCGTCCGGATCGTGGCGGACAACCGGTACGACAGCTCGTCGAGCCCCCTCAAGATCGCCGCCGGGATCGTCGCCGTCCTCGCGCTCGCCGGCAGCCTGCTCGCCCTGCGCCGGATCGACGACGTCGACGGCCGCCGGCTGCCCCGCACCCGCCGGCTCCCGGCGGTCCTGCGCGGACACGACACCCTGCGCGACGCGGCGGTGGTGGCCGTGCTCGCGCTGTGGATCGTGATCGGCGGGATGACCTCGGACGACGGCTACATCCTGGGCATCACCCGCGGCGCCGAGAGCTCCGGCTACATCGGCAACTACTACCGCTGGTTCGACGTCCCGGAGGCCCCGTTCGGCTGGTTCTACCAGCTGTACTCGCTGTGGTCCGGGATCAGCGACTCGATCGCCTGGCTGCGGGTCCCGGCGTTCGCGATGGGCGTGGCGTCCTGGTTCCTGATCAGCCGCGGCCTGCTCCCCCGCCTCGGTACCCGCGTGCGGCACAGCCGCTCGGCGGGCTGGGCCGCGGCGGGGGTCTTCCTCTGCTTCTGGCTGCCCTACGACAACGGGCTGCGCCCGGAGCCGGTCGTGGTCATCGCGGCGCTGCTCTCGCTCGTCGCGATGGAGCGCGCGCTGGCCACCCGCCGGCTCATGCCGGTCGCGTTGGCGCTGCTCAGCGGCGCGTTCGCGGTGGCCGCGACGCCGACCGGGCTGATCGCGCTGGCGCCGTTCCTGGCGTCGGCGCGGCCGCTGCTGCGCCTGTTCGCCCAGCGCGCCCGCACGGTGGGCCGGGCCGCGGTACTGGCCCCGCTCGCGGGCGCCGGGTTGATCGTGCTGGTCGCGATCTTCGGCGACCAGAGCTGGGCGGCGGTCTCCGAGGCCACGAAGGTCCGCACGGCGATCGGCCCGAACCTCGCCTGGTACGAGGAGCTCTCGCGCTACGTCCTGCTCTTCGAGCAGTCCCGGGACGGCTCGCTGATGCGCCGCTTCCCGGTGCTGCTGCTGATGCTGTGCCTGGCCGTCTCGGCGGTGGTGATCCTGCGCCGCGGCCGGATCCCCGGCGCCGGGCTCGGCGCGAGCCGGCGGTTGATCGGCAGCACGCTGCTGGCGTTCGTCGTGCTCGCCCTGACCCCGACGAAGTGGACCCACCACTTCGGCGCGTTCGCCGCGTTGGGTGCGGGGCTGGCGGCCCTCGCGGCCCTCGCGACCAGCAGTGGCGTGCTGCGGTCGCGCCGCAACCAGGCGTTGTTCCTCGCCGCCGTCCTGACCGTCACCGCGCTGGCCTTCACCGGCCCGAACACCTGGTGGTACGTCTCCAACTGGGGCGTCCCGTGGTTCGACAAGCCGGTGTCGGTGAACGGCGTCTCGGCGACGACGCTGCTGCTGATCGCCGCCGTCGCCTCGCTGGGGCACGCCGCGGTCGAGCACCTGCGCGGCCCCCTCGTCCCGCGCCCGATGCCCACCACCCCCGCATCCGGCCCGCGGGCCACCTCGGTGCGGCTGAACTCCGCGCCGATCGCCGTGATCTGCGGCCTGCTGGTGCTGTTCGAGGTGCTCTCGCTGCTCAAGGGCGTGCAGAAGCAGTCGGACAGCTACTCGATGGCCGCGGACGTCGTCACCGATCCGGCCGGACACGGCTGCGGGATGGCGGGTCACCTGCTCGTCGAGACCGACCCGCAGGCCGGGGTGCTGCGCCCGGCGGGTGGGGAGACCGTGGCAGCCGGGTTCCGCCCGGACGGGCTCCCGCCGACCGGGCCCGGCTCGCTGCGGGACGACGACGGTGCGGGCAACCACGACCCCGGGATCACCGGGACGGGTCCGGCGGGCGGCCCGGTGCTCGGCAGCTGGTCCCCCGGCGCCGCCGGCACCGGCGACCTCACCACCGGGTGGTACGCCCTGCCACAGGCCGCGCGGGACGGCGGCGCTCCGCTCGTCCTCGGCGTCGCCGGTCTGATCGGCCGCGGCAACGAGCTGACACTCGAGTTCGCCCGCGCGGACGGCGGCCCGGACCGGACCGGCACGGTGGACCGGATCACCCCGGACACCGTGTCCGACGCCGTGACCAGAACGGGCGACCCGAAGGGCAGGGGCCCGGACGGCGGCGGCTGGCGGGACGTGCGGCTGGACCTGTCCGGGCGGCCCGCCGCACAGGCCGACCGGGTCCGGATCGTCGCGCGGGACCGGGCGCTGGGGCCCGACGGCTGGCTCGCCGTCGACCGGCCGCGGGTGCCGGTGCTGACCCCGTTGACCGACGTCGTGGCCGGGCGGTCCGGGGACCTGGACTGGCCCACGTCGTTCGCCAGCCCGTGCCTGCGGCCGTTCGCGATCCATCGCGGCGTCGCCGAGGTGCCCGCCTACCGGATCCTCGCGGACACCCAGCAGCGCGAGGTCGGGGACGGCTGGGGCGCCCCCTCCACCGGTGGGCCGCTGGCCTGGATCGACCAGACCGCCCGCGAACGGGTGGTCCCCACCTACCTGCGGGGCGACTGGGGCTGGGACTGGGGCCAGCTGAGGCTGATGGAGCCCTACGCGCCGGGCGCCGGAGCGCCGGACGTCACGGAGGGGACGAGAACGATGTGGGGCTGGACGAACCCGGGCGCCACGGGCGCCGCCCCCGAGGACCCACCGGCGGATCGGGAGTAGCTCAGTCCACGACGGCGGGGAGCGGCGCGCAGGTCGCCGCGTCCGCCGCGTCCCTCGGGTACCGGTAGGACGTGCGTTCCACGGAACCCGTGAGGTTGTCCCAGAAGCGCGTCGTCGTGAGCGGGGCCCGGTAGGACTCGATCATCTCGGCGGTCCGGGGACAGGCGAGCGCGGCGCGGGCGTCCGCGACGGAGGAGGGGTCGACGAACCCGGTGTCCCCCCGGACGCCCGAGTCCGCGAGGTACCACTCCGGCGGGAGGTCCTTGTCGTGCCCGATCCGGCCGTTCGGGACCCCGGTCGCGTGCCCGGCGATCGGGTTGACCAGCCCGACGCCGTCGAGGACCCGGACGTCGAGCGGGGCGAGCTCCCCGGTCACCCCCAGGTTGAGCCAGGCGATGGACTCGCGCTCCGCGGGCAGGACCCACCAGCCGGCGCCCCCGGGCTTGGCACCGACGATCGCGAGTGACGGCCGGTCCGCCCGTTCGAGCTCGGCGATGCCCTCCGGAACCATCGGGTGGGTCGAGTAGTCCTCCGCCGTGACCGGGTGCGCGTTGCCGAGGAGCAGCACGTAGTAGAGGCGCTCGTTGGCGATCAGGTTGGGTCCCAGCGTCGCTCCGTACGCCGGCCGGAGATCGACCAGGCAGAGGACCGACCACGCCAGGACCCCGACGACCGGTAGCGCCGTCCACCGGCTCATCGGGACCACGGCGACCGGCATCACCAGGCAGAACAGCGCCGGGAGCAGCATCCGGCCGTGCATGAAGTCCCCGCCGACCCGGATCACGTAGAGCGCCAGGAGCAGCGCGGACGCGAGCGGCACCGCGACGACGACCGCGGTGTGCCCGCGTGGCGACCGAGCCGGTCCCGGCTCGCCGCGGCGCGCGAGCGCCCCACCCGCGAGCAGGAGTGCCGCCAGCACCAGCCCGACGGCCGGGATCCACAGCAGATAGGTGTCGAGGAGATCGAACAGGTAGTCGAGGCCCTGCTGCCAGCGGGCGTCGCTCGCCTCCTTGGCCAGCGCCGTCGCCGGCACGATCAGGCCGTAGTACCCGGCCCGGAACACCTCGTAGGCCACCGGCAGGGCGGCCGCGACCGCCGCGAGTCCGACGATCCGGCCCCACCCCCGGCGGTGCTCGAGCACGACGAGCGCGAGACCGGCGACGACCCCGAAGAGCGCGAGATCCGGGCGGACCAGCGGGGCGAGCCCGAGCACCAGCGCGGCGGGCCAGGCCCGGCCGGCACCCGGGGTTCCCGACCCGCAGGCGCGGTGGGACTCCCACCGGCGTACGAGCAGCCACCAGGTCAGGCCCAGCCAGCCGACGATCAGCCCGGTCTCCAGCCCCGAGGTGCCGAAGTCCCAGAACGGCGGCAGCGCCAGCACCACGAGCGCCCCGAGCGGCAGCATCGCGCGGCGCCCGCCGAAGACTCGGCGCGCCGCGTCCATCGCGAACCCGAGCCCGGCGACGGACAGCAGCAGCCCCGCGACCACGGAGGCCCAGTTCAGCGACAGGCCGGGGATCAGCCCCGGCAACGCCAGGAGATAGGTCCAGAGCGTCGAGGTGTTGGACTCGACACGTTCACCGACGTTGAACACCGGACCGTCACCGGCGAGGAGGTTCCGCACGGTGCGCAGGACGATCAACCCGTCGTCGGACATCCACCGGCGGTTCCAGATCAGCGCGGCGAACAGCAGGAGGACCGCGCCGGTCGAGACGACGTTCCAGCGCAGTGCCCGGCGGTCGTGCAGAGCCCCGTGCGGGGTCCGCCGCGGCGGGACTGCGCCCGGCACCACCGGATCTGTCGCCGAATCCGTCCGGTCGGTCGAGGCGGAACTGATCGTGCCCTCCAGCGTTGTCTCGGGAGCGTGATCCTAGGCCCTGGCGTGTCGCCCTCGGAGAGGGCGGTCACCGCAGGTCGGAGAGCTACCGCCACCGAACGGGGGACACGGGTCCGTCCGACGACCCCGGAGGGTGACACCAAAGATCGGACCCGTCACCGGACGTCGGGGGCCGTTGACCCACAATGGTGGTGCCTACCGCCGCCTCGATGAGATCCGACCGGAGGATCCCGCTCACATGCTTCGCACTCCCAGCATCGACCCTCCCCAGACCGTGGTGCCCGCGCCGGACGGCCGGGGCGACGGGTCGCGGGGGACCGCGAGCCGGGTGGTGGTCCAGCGCGGACCGTTCGCCGGGCCTTCACCG
>JAOZVV010000171.1 GCA_025869365.1 Pseudonocardia sp. | reverse complement strand
GACACGACGCTCGTCCGATCTACCGCCACGTGACATCCCGGACGCCTGGGATGTCCGTCCCGGTCGACCGGGGGTGCCGGCTCGCGGCGTTCCGGGGTGGTGGGCGTGCACGCGTTCAGCGTGATGCGGTGAGCAGGAACGGGTGCAGGTGGCGGTAGCCCCGCACCTGCAGCGGGGTGAGCGGGCGGATGCGGAAGCGGGGGTCCTCGCGCAGCGCCGCGGCCATCTCGCGGTCGACGAGGACGGAGTCCGGCCGCGCATGGCTGGTGAGCCGGGCGGCGATGTTCACCACCTCGCCGTAGACGTCCCCGTAGCGCACCAGGACCTCGCCGTACGCGACGCCGATCCGCAGCGCCGGCAGCGAGGGCTCGGCGTCGACGCGTTCCCGCAGGGCGAGGGCGATGGCCGCCGCGGCGCCGGGGTCGTCGGCCACGTAGAGGACCTCGTCGCCGACCGTCTTGACGATGCGGCCGAGGCCCGCGGCGATCACGTCCGTGGTGGTGGAGGAGAACCGTTCGATCATCTCGCCGAGCTCGGCGGTCGAGCGGCGGCGGGTGGTCCGCGTGAAGCCCACCATGTCCGCGAACCCGACCGCCAGCGGCCAGGTCGGGCTCGTGTCCGGGGAGGTGTCCCGCCCGACGGTGAAGCGGGACACGGTGGCGGCCATGTGCCGGCGCCAGATGTAGGACTGCAGGTGCTCCAGCCTCGGCAGCAGGCCGGCGGCGAGCTCCAGGGACTGCTGCGGTGTGAGCGTGTCGGCCCGGTCGGCCACGATCCGCGCGAGCATCCCGACCTGCCACTCGGCGAGGCGGGACATCGCCTGCGCGACCGCCCGCGCGACGGCCTCCCGCTCGTCCGGGGCGAGCACGCCCGCCTCGGTGAGCTGCCGCAGCTCGGCGGCGGCCTCGATGTCCCGTTCGGTGAACAGCACCGCGGACTCGTCGACCTCGGGGAACCCGAGCGCCCGCCAGAGCCGGTGCCCCTCCTCCGCCGGGAGGCCCGCCCGGTCCACGACGGCCGCCCGCGTGTACTCCCGTGGCGCGCCGAGGACGATCTCCTCGAGCGCCGAGGTCAGCGAACCGGACTCGTCCACCCTGCGGACCTCGCCGCGCTGGGCCGCGTCGAGGAGCTCGCCCAGGTCGTCGAGCCAGCCGTCGGCCATGTCCTCGCCGGGTCAGGTGGTGTGGACGATCAGCACGTCGACGCCCGAGCGGCGCGCGACGTCCGCCGGCACGGAGCCGAGCAACCGCCCGCTGAGGGTGTTGAGCCCCTTGTTCCCGACGACCAGCAGGTCCGCGTGGCGCTCGCGGACGGCCTTGCGCAGCACGTCGACGGGGGCGCCGTCCTCGGCCACCTTCGTGATCTTCGTGGCGCCCTGGGCGGCGGCCTTGTCCTCGGCCGTCCGCAGCACCTCCTCGGCAGGGGTCCAGCCACGCACGAGGTACGCCTCGTCCCCGAGGGCGTCCTCGGCGCCCGCGGTCTCCTCGCGGGTCGCGGGCGTGTACGCCGAGACGATGACGAGCTCCGCGTCGCTGTCCCGGGCGACGGCGGCGGCCCGCTCGACGGCGGCGTAGGAGGTGGCCGACCCGTCGGTGCCGACGACGACGGTGGTGTAGGCGGACATCTGGCCTCCGGCTCTGGGGCGCATGCGCTCACGTCTGGTCGGCGGGAGGTTACCGTGTGGTAGCGCGCGTGCCCGCAGCCGACCCGCCGGTGCCTGACCAGGGCGGACCCGATCGGGGGAGCAGCGCGGGGGCCACCAGACGGGCGCGCTGCGACCAGTCCGAACGGGCGAACAACGCCGACATCGCCGCCAGCATGGCGCCCAGGTCGTCCCGGGCGGTGAGGTAGGCCCAGCGGTGCCGCGGCGGCAGGCCGAGGAACACCTCGAAGAACGCGGGCACGGTGGCGGGCGGCATCCGCAGCAGCGCCTCGAGGCCGCGGCGGCGCAGCAGGTGCACGGCGCGCGCCGACGGGGACCAGACGACGTCTCGCGCCGCCCGCCTCGCGCGCTCCGGCGGGCCCGGCAGGGACCGGGCCAGCGCGGCGGCGACCGCCGGGGCGAGGGTGAGCGCGGTGGCGACGCTGAAGCCCGTGGCCGGATGCACCAGCGGCGCGGCCGCCCCGAACCCCGTCGCGGAGCGGGGGCCGTCCACGGGGAACCGGACCCGCTCCTCGCGGGCGTCGGCGGGGACGGCGATGCCGTGATGGTCCAGCCGGGCAGCGAGCCTGCGGCGGAGCACCGGCAGCGGCAGGCCGGGGCGGCGCGCCAGCGAGGTCTCCTCCAGCAGCACCGTCCCGTCGCCGAGGGGGACGGCGTAGAGGAAGGTCGGCCAGCCGTCCTCGCCGTGGTGGGGACGCCAGTCCATGAACAGCGCCTCGCCGGGCGCGACGAGGGGGGCCGCGGCGTGCGCGTCGACGACGGTCCCGTGGGCGGTCTGCTCCGCGGAGCGGTCCCGTGGGCGGTGCCCGCTCGCCTCCAGCACCACCGCAGCCTCCAGGGTGCGGCCGTCCGCGAGCCGGGTGGTGGCGCCGTCCGGGCCCCGGTGGGTGCCGAGCACCCGGCCGCGGTGCAGCGTCACCCCGGCGAGCCCGGCGTCGAGGTGGGCCCGGAGCCCGTCGACGTCCAGGACGGTGTACTCCCAGCCCAGGGGCCGTTCGGTGCGGGCGATCGCCCGCCCGCGCGAGCGGGACGCGATCGCGGAGGCGGGCACCGTGGCGGGCAGCTCGTCCGCCCAGGCGGCGAACGTCGAGCGCCACGGCCGGTCCGGCGCCCGGTCCACGAGGCCGGTGCGCAACCCGAGGCGCGCACAGGCCCCGGCGAGCGCCCGCCCGGCCGGACCACCGCCGACGACGAGGACGTCCGCGGCCCGGCCCACCCCGGGGCGGTTCAGCCGTGCCGCCCGGTGGACATCGAGCCGCCGTCGATCCGGATCGTGTCCCCGGTGATCCAGCTCGCCGCGTCCGAGACGAGGAACCCGACGGCCGCGGCGACGTCGTCCGGGGTGCCGAGGCGCTTCATCGGGTAGGACGCCGCGACCCCGGCCTCGTCCTTCTCGTAGAGCGCCGCCGCGAAGGCGGTCTTCACGACGGCCGGGGCGACCGCGTTGACCCGGATCCGCGGCCCGAGCTGCCCGGCGAGCTCCTCGGTCAGCTTGATCAGCGCGGCCTTGGACGCCCCGTACGCGCCGATCACCCCGGTGGAGCGCAGCCCGCCGACCGACGCGACGTTGACGATCGCGCCGCCGTGCTCGCCCATCCCCGCGTGGTAGCACCGCTGGACGAACCCGAGGGCGGCCACGACGTTGACGTCGAAGATCTTGGTGACGGCGCCGAGGTCCGCGTCGACCAGCGGGCCGTACTGCGGGTTGATGCCCGCGTTGTTGACCAGGATCGCGATGCCCCCGAACGTCTCGACGGTGCGGCGCACCGCCTCCTCGCGATGCGCGGCGTCGCCCGCGTTCCCGGCGACGGCCAGCACGCGGGCCGGGTCCCCGCAGGTCTTGCCCAGCTCGGCGGCCGCGGCCTCCAGCGGCTCGGGCTTGCGGCCGGTGATCGTCACCGCCGCGCCGCGGGCCAGCAGCTCCGCCGCGATCGCGAGGCCGATGCCCCGGCTGGCGCCCGTGACGAGGGCGGCCCGGCCCACGAGGTCCAGCGGGACGGAACGTGCTGCGGCACCGGTGACGTCGGTCATGGGCCGACCCTACGTGGGGCCGCGGCGGTGGTGACATCGGTCATGACGGGCCCCCGCGGCGCGAATCGATCGACGTCGCCCGCTACCGTGGTGGCGTGGTCCAGATCGAGTAGGTGCGTGCGCCCCGCGCGGACGACTCGTGTCCGCGGCCGGTGGCCGCCCCCTCCTCGACTCACCTCCCTCGTACTCCGGTCTGGAGCTCCTTCTCGTGATCACCGCGAATGCCCTCGAACTGCGTGCCGGTTCCCGCATCCTGCTCTCCGACGCCACGCTGCGCGTCCAGCCGGGGGACCGGATCGGCCTCGTCGGCCGCAACGGCGCCGGCAAGACCACCTCCATGCGCGTCCTCGCGGGGGAGGGCGAGCCGTACGGCGGCACCGTCACGTCGAACAGCCCCATCGGCTACCTGCCGCAGGACCCGCGTGAGGGCGATCTGACCGTCACCGCGAAGGACCGGGTGCTCTCCGCCCGCGGGCTCGACGACCTGCTGCGCAAGCTGGAGAAGGTCCAGACGGCGATGGCCGAGCTCGTCGACGGCGCGGCCAACGACAAGGCGGTCCGCGAGTACGGCCGGCTCGAGGAGCGCTTCTCGTCCCTGGGCGGGTACGCCGCCGAGAGCGAGGCCGCCCGGATCTGCACCAACCTCGGGTTGCCCGAGCGGGTGCTGAACCAGCAGATCGCCACGCTCTCCGGTGGCCAGCGCCGCCGCGTGGAGCTCGCCCGGATCCTGTTCGCGGCCACGGACGGCGGCTCGCAGAGCGCCACCACGCTGCTGATCGACGAGCCCACGAACCACCTGGACGCGGACTCGATCACCTGGCTGCGCGGGTTCCTGCAGTCCCACGAGGGTGGCCTCGTGGTGATCAGCCACGACACGGACCTGCTCGCCGCCGTCGTCAACAAGGTGTGGTTCCTGGACGCGACCCGCGGCGAGGTCGACATCTACAACATGAACTGGAAGCGCTACCTGGAGGCGCGGTCCACGGACGAGAAGCGCCGCCGCCGGGAGCGCGCGAACGCCGAGAAGAAGGCGTCGGTCCTGCACACGCAGGCCTTGAAGATGGGGGCGAAGGCCACCAAGGCCGTCGCTGCCAAGAACATGGCCCGCCGGGCGGACGAGCTCCTGGCCAACCTGGAGCCGGACCGCCAGGCGGACCGGGTCGCCAAGATCCGCTTCCCGGACCCGGCCCCCTGCGGCCGCACGCCGCTCACCGCGGAGGGCCTGACCAAGGCGTTCGGCTCGCTCGAGGTCTTCACCGGGGTCGATCTCGCGGTGGACCGGGGCGCCAAGGTCGTCGTGCTGGGGCTCAACGGCGCGGGCAAGACCACGCTGTTGCGCCTGCTGGCCGGCACCGAACAGCCGGACGCCGGCGAGGTCGTGCCCGGTCACGGGCTGCGCTCCGGCTACTTCGCCCAGGAGCACGACACGCTGGACATGAACGCGTCGGTCTGGGAGAACATCCGGCACGCCTCGCCGGACACCCACGCACAGCAGCTCCGCACGGTCCTGGGCACGTTCATGTTCTCCGGCGAGCAGCTCGACCAGCAGGCCGGCACGCTCTCCGGCGGGGAGCGCACCCGGCTCGCGCTCGCGGGCCTCGTGTCCAGCTCGGCCAACGTGCTGCTGCTGGACGAGCCCACGAACAACCTGGACCCGGCCAGCCGCGAGCAGGTCCTCGACGCGCTGCGGCGCTTCACCGGCGCGGTCGTGCTCGTGACGCACGACCCGGGGGCCGTGGAGGCGCTGCACCCGGACAAGGTCATCGTGCTGCCGGACGGCACCGAGGACCACTGGTCGGCGGACTACCTCGACCTGGTGCAGCTCGCCTGAGTCGATCATCCGGCCTAGCTGCGTGATCTCGGTGCATCGCCCGACCGGACGCGTTCCGTCACCGGTTCGACGCGACTGAGTGTCACGAAAGCGGTTTTCGTGCCGTTGTGCCGTGAAATCGCGCGCCGAATGGTCACTCCGCGCCTTCGGAACCGATTCGCGACCACTCTTCCGCGTGATCCGTTCGGGCGAACCGTTCACCGATCATGTGGGTTGATCTCCTGGCACGCCGCCGCGTTCTGGATCATCATGGCCGGACCGGACGCACCAGAAGCGCCGGTCACGCGGCGGGGTGCCGCGTCGGGGTGGAGGAGGTCAATGTCGTGGCCGACCTGAAGAAGGGTGCCCGTATCACGGGCACCCAACGGGACAAACTCGCTACGGATCTGAAGAAGAAGTACGAGAAGGGCGCGAGCATCCGCGCTCTCGCCGAACAGACGGGCCGTTCCTACGGTTTCGTCCACCGGGTGCTCAGTGAGACGGGGGTGACGCTCCGCGGCCGGGGTGGGGCGACCCGCACGAAGAAGAAGTAGCCCCCATCACGCCGTGCCGAGTGGCGCCGGCCGCCGGGAGTTCGGTCCGTGAGCCTCCGGCGGGGGTGCTGCCGGTCGTCCGCCGCGGGCCGGCCGATCGCGCGGGACCGCGCCCGGTGGCGGGGAGCGGTGGCGTCCCCGCCCTCCGGCCGGGGTGGCCGGCGGGACGGCGGGCCCGACCGCGGTGAACGGGCAGGACCTGGCCGGAACCGGCGTCGCACCCGACGTGGACGGGCCCGCGCGCGGACGCCGGCGTCGCGTCCTCGCCGTCCGGGATCTCCTGGCCGCGTGACCCCGCCGGGTGACGATCGCGGCGGAGCGGGCTGCCAGACGCCCGCCATCCGGGCCGGGTGGGCGAGCCGGGCGGCGGCGGGTGACGATGGGGGACCACCCGTCGTTCCTGGAGTCGCCCGTGGACCGGTCCATCACGATCATGCGCGGGGTCACCCGTGCCGCCGACGCCCCCCGCTCCGTGGCCAGGGGGACGGTCCCGCGGATCTGGCGGTTCGCCGCGCCCTACCGGGCGTGGTTGCTGGCGTTCCTGCTGCTCACGACCGTGACCGCGGTCATCGGTGTGCTCACGCCGATCCTGGCCGGCCGGGTCGTCAACGTGATCGTGGCGGGCGGACCGGACGCCGCCCGCTCCGCGATCACCCTCGCCGTCGGGATCGCCGGTCTCGCCGTTGCCGAGGCCGTGATCGGCCTCGGCACGCGCTGGTTCTCCTCGCGGGTCGGCGAGGGACTGATCGTGGACCTGCGGACGGCCGTGTTCACCCACGTCCAGCGGATGCCGATCGCGTTCTTCACCCGCACCCGGACCGGGGCCCTGGTCAGCCGGCTGAACAACGACGTCATCGGCGCCCAGTCCGCGATCACCACGACGCTCGCCAGCGTGCTCAGCAACGTCATCCAGCTGACCCTCGCGCTGGCCGTCATGATCGGGCTCGCCTGGCAGGTCACGATCCTCGCCCTGGTCCTGCTGCCGATCTTCGTGCTGCCCGCCCGCCGGATGGGCCGGCGCATCGCGGACCTGCGGCGGGACTCCGCGGACCTCAACGCGTCCATGAGCACGCAGATGACCGAGCGGTTCTCCGCCGCCGGCGCCACGCTGGTCAAGCTGTTCGGCAGGCCGCGCCAGGAGGCCCGGGAGTTCGAGGCCACCGCCCTGCAGGTCCGCGACATCGGCGTCCGGACGGCGATGGTGTCCCGCGTCTTCGTCACCTCGCTGTCCCTGGTGTCCGCCCTGGCCCAGGCGCTCGTCTACGGGCTCGGCGGCTGGCTCGCGGTGACCGGGCGGATCGAGGCGGGCACCGTCGTCACCCTGGCGCTGCTGCTCACCAGGCTCTACACGCCGATGACGGCGCTGGCCAACGCCCGGGTGGACGTGATGACCGCCCTGGTGGCCTTCGAGCGGGTCTTCGAGGTCCTGGACCTCGAGCCCATGATCCAGGAGAAGCCGGACGCCCGGGACCTGCCGGACGGGCCGGTCGACGTCCGGTTGCGAGATGTCTCCTTCTCCTACCCGACGGCCGAGCAGGTGTCCCTGGCGTCGCTGGAGGACGTCGCGGTGCTGGACCAGCGGGCGCCCGGCGAGGTGCTGCACGGCATCGACCTGCGGGTCGGCCCGGGGGAGCTGCTCGCGCTCGTCGGCCCGTCCGGCGCCGGGAAGTCGACGATCGCCTCGCTCGTCCCGCGGCTCTACGACGTGGACTCCGGCGCGATCGAGCTCAGCGGCATCGACGTCCGGGACCTGACCTCGGCGTCGGTGCGCGGGGCGGTCGGCGTCGTCACCCAGGACGGGCACCTCTTCCACGACACGATCGCCGCGAACCTGCGGTACGCGGCCCCGGGGGCGACCGACGCGGAGCTGCGCGAGGCGATGACCAGGGCCCGGCTCGGGGACCTGCTGGACTCGCTGCCGGACGGCTTCGACACCGTGGTGGGGGAGCGCGGCTACCGGCTCTCCGGCGGTGAGCGGCAACGGCTGACGATCGCCCGGCTGCTCCTGGCGAGGCCGCGGGTGGTGATCCTCGACGAGGCCACCGCGCACCTGGACTCGGAGTCCGAGGTCGCCGTGCAGGCCGCCCTGGTGGAGGCGCTGGTCGGGCGTACCGCGATCGTCATCGCCCACCGGCTCTCGACGATCCGTGCGGCGGACCGCATCGCGGTGATCGAGGCGGGGCGGGTCGTCGAACAGGGGACCCACGGCGAGCTGCTGGGGGCCGAGGGCCGCTACGCGACCCTGCACCGCACACAGTTCGCGGACCAGGACGCCCTCGTGCCGGACCTCCTCCGGCCGGACCCCCTCGGGCCGGACACGTTCGGGCCGGACCCGCTGGTGCCGGACGTGGCCTGCCCGATCGACGGGTGCGACCACCGTCACGAGGCTCCGCGGGGGATCGGCCGCTAGACGGTTGTATCGTGCTAATGATTGTGTCGGTACAACGTCTGGGGTGAGCATGCCCGAGCTCGACCGCCGACGGCGACAGCTGGTGCTGATGATCTGTTGCTGCAGCCTGTTCGTCGTCGGGCTGGACAACACGATCGTCAACCTGGCGCTGCCGGACATCCAGCGCGACCTCGGCGCGTCGGTCACGTCCCTGCAGTGGACGATCGACGCCTACACCCTGACGCTGGCGAGCCTGCTGCTGCTCGCCGGCTCCACCGCGGACCGGATCGGCCGCCGGCGGGTGTTCCAGACCGGGCTGTTGCTGTTCAGCGCGGGCTCCCTGCTGTGCAGCGTCGCGCCGAGCGCGGGCGCGCTCGTCGGGTTCCGGGTGATGCAGGCGGTCGGCGGGTCGATGCTCAACCCCGTCGCCATGTCGATCATCGTCAACGTGTTCACCGAGCCCCGGGAACGGGCCCGGGCGATCGGGGTCTGGGGCTCGGTGATCGGGCTGAGCATGGCCGCGGGCCCGGTGCTGGGCGGCGTCCTCGTCGACTCCGTCGGCTGGCGCTCGATCTTCTGGATCAACGTCCCGGTCGGCGTCGCGGCGTTCGTGCTGGCCCGCCGGTTCGTGCCGGAGTCCCGCGCACCCCGGCCGCGCCGCCTCGACCCGGTCGGCCAGGTGCTGGTCATGGTGCTCCTGGCGGGGGTGACCTTCGCGATCATCGAGGCCCCGGTGCGGGGCTGGGGGTCACCGTGGATCCTCGGGTGCCTGGCCGCGGCCGTCGTCGCCGCCGGGGTCCTGGTGCCGTGGGAGTCCCGCCGGGCGGACCCGCTGATCGATCCGCGCTTCTTCCGCAGCCTGCCCTTCGCCGGGGCGACGGTGATCGCCGTCTGCGCGTTCTCCTCCCTCGCCGGGTTCCTGTTCCTCAACGCCCTCTACCTGCAGTCCTCCCGCGGCTTCTCCGCGCTGCACGCCGGGCTGCTGACCCTGCCGATGGCCGCGCTCTGCGCGGTGCTGCCGCCGATCTCGGGCCGGATGGTCGCGTCGCGGGGCGCCCGCGTCCCGCTGGTGCTGGGCGGCCTCGGCCTGGCCGCGGGTGCGGCGTGCCTGCTCCCGCTGAGCACGGACTACCCGCTCTGGGCCCTGCTCGCGGGGTACGTGCTCTTCGGCGCCGGGTTCGGGATGGTCAACGCGCCGATCACGAACACGGCGGTCTCGGGCATGCCCGCGGCCCAGGCCGGCGTCGCGTCGGCGGTGGCGTCCACCAGCCGGCAGGTGGGCGCGGCCCTCGGCGTCGCGGTGATCGGCTCGATCGTCACGTCCCGGGTCGCCGGTCCGCTCGGCCCCGGTCTGGCCGAGGCGTCACACCTCGGCTGGGTGATCGTCCTCGCCAGCGGGCTGGTGGTGGCGGCGCTCGGTGTCCTGACGACCACCCGGGTCGCCCGCCGCACCGCGGACACCACGGCGGCGATCTTCGAGGTCCCGCCCGGCCCGGCGCTGGCGAGCCGGTGACCACGGGCCGGGCCGCCCGGGCGTGGGGGCGCATGCGCACCCTCGTCCTGGACCAGCACGACCGGCGCCGCGAGGCCGCCGAGACGGTGGGGCTGAGCTTCGTCCGGATCAAGGCCCTGCGCCACGTGGCCGAGACGCCGTCGACCCTGAGCGTCCTGGCCGAGGCCCTCGCCGTCGACCGGCCGTATGCGACCGTCGTCGTGGACGAGCTGCAGAAACGCGGCCTGGTCCGGCGGGACCCGCTGCCCACGGACCGCCGGTGCAAGATCGTCAGCGCCACCGACGCGGGCCGGGAGCTCGCCGCACGGGCCGGCCGCATCCTCGGCGAACCGCCCCCGGAGCTGCGTGCCCTCTCCGGGGCGGACCTGACCGAGCTGGACCGGATCCTGGGCCTGCTCGTTCAGGAGCCCGAGCGGGACCGGTAGTCCGTGGGGGACATGCCGTAGGCGCCCCGGAAGGCCCGGCTGAAGCCGGGCAGGTCCGGGAACCCCCAGCGTCGCGAGATGTCGGTGACCGAGTCCCCTGCGCGCCGGCGGTCCGCCAGCTCGCGGCGGCAGCGTTCCAGCCGCAGCCTGCGGATCCGCCGCGTCACCGTCTCCCCGGTGCCGGCGAACAGGCGGTGCAGCTGCCGGGTGGAGACGAAGTGCGCCCGCGCGATCGACGCCGGCGCGAGGTCCGGGTCCGCGAGGTGCGCGTCGATGTGGTCGCAGATCCGCCGGAGCAGCGCGACCTGCGGCGCCCCGGCCACCTCCGACGGGTCCGCGCGCTCGATCGCCAGGGTCGCCATCAGCTCCCCGACCTCGTCCGCCACGCGTACCGCGCCGGCCGGGGTGAGCTGCGGCGGTTCCGTCAGCAGCCCGCGTAACATCGCGGCGACGATCCCGGAGAAGCCCTCCCGGCCGGCGAACCGCAGGGCGGTGACGGCCGCGGACTCGGCGGCGCTGAGCCCGACGGCGTGCCGCGGCCAGGTGAAGACGTCCAGCTCCCAGGCCCCGCCGAAGCTCCAGGTGAAGGGCCGGCCGGTCTCGTAGACCGCGAAGTCCCCCTGCGTGAGCAGGGTGCGCCGGCCGTCCTGCTCGAGCACGCCCGTCCCGCGGCTGACCATCCCGACCTGCAGGAACTCCTCGCGGTCCGCGCCGGCCAGGGACGGTGTGCGCCGGCAGACCTGGGTGACCGAGTGGACCTCGGAGACCTGCAGGTGGGCGATCGTGGCGCTGCGGACCGAGCCGGAGAACCCGCCGGTGCGCCGGTCCGGGGCCATGTCCAGGGCGACGAAGTCGTGCCGGATGGCGTCGCGCCACTCGTCGAATCGGCGGGTGGCACGCACCGTCGTGCCGCCCGGTGCCGAACCTGCCGCCAGGACCACGCCCACCACCTCTTCGCGCCGCCGTCGGTCACCGTCGACCCGAGCGAACCATCCGGACGTTCGCACTGTGTTGCGTCCAGGTCAACCGCGAGGTCCGTCCGTCCGGTCGCTGGGGGGCAACCGAGCGGCACGCGGAGCCAACGACGGCGTCGCGGTCCGGGCAGACGATGAGCCTGCCGGGGACCCCGTCGGATCCTCTGTCGAGCCCACCACCTCGAGTCCAGGAGCCCGTGCCCATGACACTTGCCGACCTGCCGATCGTCGACCTGGGGGGCTCGGGGACGCGCCGGGCCATCTGCCCGCACGACTGCCCGGACAGCTGCTCGATGCTGGTCACGGTGGAGGACGGCCGGGCCACCGGCGTGAAGGGCGACCCCGAGCACCCGTTCACCCGCGGCGGCCTCTGCGCGAAGGTGAACAACTACCAGGACCGCGTGTACAGCCCGGACCGCGTGACGACGCCGCTGCGCCGCACGGGCCCGAAGGGCTCCGGCCGGTTCGAGCCCGTCACCTGGGACGACGCGATCGCCGAGATCGGCACCCGGTTCAGGGGCATCGTGGCCGAGCACGGCCCCGAGGCGATCATGCCGGTGAGCTACCTGGGCACCCAGGGCACGCTCAACGGCCTCAACGTCGGGGACCCGTTCTTCAACAAGCTCGGGGCGACGGTCACCGAGCGCACCTTCTGCGACTCGGGCGCGTCGACCGCGTACGTGATGAGCGTGGGCCCGACGGCCGGTGTGGACCCGGAGAGCCTCGTCCACTCGAAGTACATCATCATCTGGGCCTGCAACATGGTCTCCACCAACCTGCACCTGTGGCCCTTCGTGCTCGAGGCCCAGAAGCGCGGGGCGAAGGTCGTGGTCATCGACCCGATGAGGCACCGCACCGCGAAGCGCGCGGACTGGCACATCCCGATCCGCCCGGGGACCGACGGCGCCCTGGCCATGGCGATGATCCACGTCATCCTCACCGAGGGGCTCACGGACGCCGAGTACGTCGCCGAGCACACCGTGGGCGTCGACGAGCTGGCGGAGCGGGTGGCGGACTGCACGCCGGAGTGGGCGTCGGAGGAGACGGGCATCCCGGCCGAGGACATCCGCACGCTCGCCCGCGAGTACGCGGCCGCCCAGCCGTCGATGATCCGCATCGGGGTGGCGATCGAGCGGGCCTCCGGCGGCGGCCAGACCGTCCGGGCGATCTCCTGCCTGCCCGGGCTCGTCGGCGCCTGGCGCAAGCCCGGCGGCGGCCTCCTGGCGCTGCCGCTGTGGGCCTTCCCGGTGAACTGGGACGGGCTCAGCCGGGTCGACCTGCGGCCCGAGGGCGGCACGACGCGGGTGGTGAACCAGTACCACCTCGGCAGGGCGCTGACCGGTGAGATGGGCCTGGAGACCCCGATCAAGGCGCTGATGGTCTACAACGCGAACCCGGTGATCGTCTGCCCGGACCAGGAACGCCTCCTCGCCGGGCTGGCCCGCGAGGACCTGTTCACCGTGGTCAGCGAGCAGTTCCTGACCGACACCGCGCTCTATGCGGACCTCGTGCTGCCGGCGACGACCCAGCTCGAACAGCTGGACGTCATGTTCTCCTGGGGACACTTCTACATCGGGCTCAACCAGCCCTCGATCGCCCCTGTCGGGGAGGCGATCCCGAACACCGAGCTGTTCCGCAGGCTCGCCGCCGCGATGGACTTCGACGACGACTGCTTCCGGATGACGGACGAGGAGATGATCGCCGCGGCGTACGACTGGTCCGCGCCCGCGCTGGCCGGGATCACCCCGCAGAGCCTCGCCGAGAAGGGCTGGGCCCGGCTGAACCTGCCGGACGCCGAGCACTACGCCCCGCACGCGGAGGGCGGCTTCCCGACGCCGTCGGGCAAACACGAGTTCGCCTCCGCCGCCGCGGCGGGCGGGAACTTCGTGCTCCCGCTGTTCCGGCAGGGGTCGAACGACTTCCAGCCGGGCGGGACCGTCGACGCGCTGCCGCACTACATCCCGCCGCGCAGGGCGTCGGAGGCGTACCCGCTCAGCCTGATCTCGCCGAAGTCGCACGCATTCCTCAACTCGTCCTACGGCAACCTCGGCGCCCAGCAGCGGGTCCAGGGGGAGCCGGCGGCGATCGTGCACCCGGCCGACGCGGCCGCCCGCGGGATCGGCGACGGAGACCTGATCCGGGTGTTCAACGAGCGGGGCGAGTTCGTCGTCCGGGTCGTGGTCAGCGAGGAGGTCGCGGCCGGGGTGGTGCTGTCCGCGATGGGGGGCTGGCGGGCCCAGGCCAAGGGGCTCGGCACCGTGAACGCCGTCAACCCGGTGGAGTTCGCGGACCTGGGGAACGCGCCGACGTTCTCGGACACGCGGGTCGAGGTGGCGCCCGCCTGACCGCCGGGCCGGCTTCGCTCCCCGGGGCCGGCCCGCCCGGAACTGTCGGGGGTCCGTGGCAGCCTGCCGGCATGGCAGCTTCAGCCGGTCCTGCCGGTTCCGGGCAGAGCCCGGACGCTCTGCTCGACGACGTCGAGGACGCCGTCGAGCGCGTCCGTGGGAAGGCCCATCGCGAGGTGGGAGACCAGACCCTCGAGCACCAGGTCGAGGTACTGGGCGAGGACGGGGACCGGGACGTCGTCGCGCAGCGCCCCGGCCGCGGCCTGGCGTTCGAGCCTGCCCAGGGTCGCCGTGGCGAGCTCGGCGGAGTGGGTCCGCCACCCCTCGCGGAAGTCCGGGTCCGTCCGGAGCCTGCGCGAGACCTCCAGCCGGGTGCCGAGCCAGCTCAGGTCGGCGGAGCCGTCCGCCCCGCCGTCGTGGGCGGACGCCAGCAGGTTGCGCATGACCTGGACCAGCCCCTGCTCGGCCACGACATCGGCCATCCGCCGCGCGTCCTGCTCGGCCAGGGCGAGGAACAGCGCGTCCTTGTCCCGGAAGTAGTGGAAGATCGCGCCGCGGGAGAGCCCGGTGCTCTGCTCGAGCCGCCGGACGGTGGCGCCCTCGTACCCGTACGCGGCGAAGCAGCGGCGCGCGCCGTCGAGGATGTGCTGGCGGCGAGCGGCGAGCTGATCGGTACTGACACGGGGCACCGCACCAGTATTCCGTACGCGCGTCCTGGTTACCTCCCTGAGACGGGTCTCCCGGAGGACCTGCACGCGGCAGAACCCGGGGGTAGCGTTTTCGTCGTGGCACAGGACCCCGGGCTTGTCGCCCACCAGCCGCTCGGCGCCGCCCGCTCCGAGGACCGTTCGCCCGCCGCCGCGGGCCAGGAGCCGATCCCCCTGCCGGAGGTCCGGATCACCCGCCGGGCGGAGGCCGAGGCGTACGTGGCCTCGGTGTGCTTCAAGCACGGTCCGCCGAGGCTGCTCGGCGTCGAGCTCGAATGGATCCTCCATCGCGCGGACGACCCGACGGCGCCGGTCGATCTCGCCCGTCTCGTCTCCGCGCTGGGTGCCCACGCACCCGCCTCCCTCCGCACGAACGGCCAGGCCTCCCCGGCCCGGCCACTGCCCGCCGGCTCCACCGTCACCGTCGAACCCGGTGGCCAGGTGGAGCTCGCCAGCCCGCCGCTCGCCGGCCTCGGCCCGCTCACGGCCGCGGTGGCCCAGGACATCCGCCACCTGCACGGTCTGCTCGCCGCCCAGGGGCTCCACCCGCAGCCGCGGGCCGCCGATCCGCTCCGGCCGCCCCGCCGGGTCCTGCGCCTCCCGCGCTACACCGCGATGGAGAGCTCGTTCGACCGCTACGGCCCCCACGGCCGCAGCGGCATGTCCTCCACGTCGGCGGTGCAGGTGGCGCTCGACGCCGGGGAGACGCACGCGGTGGCCGCCCGGTGGGCCGCCCTCCACGCGCTCGGCCCCGTGCTCGTCGGTGCCTTCGCGAACTCACCGGTGCTGCACGGGAACCGGACCGGCTGGAAGTCCTCGCGGATGGCCAGCTGGTTCGCCCTGGACCCCGCGCGGACCGCGCCGCCGCCGGTGACCGGCGAGGACCCGGCGCGGGAATGGGCCGAGCGCGTCGTCTCGACGCCGGTCCTGTGCGTCCGCGGGGAGGGGCGGTGGGAGACCCCGCGGGACGTGACGTTCGCGGACTGGATCGACGGCGCGCTGCCGTCCCCGCCGACCTTCGGGGACCTCGAGTACCACATCTCCACGCTGTTCCCGCCGGTCCGGCCGCGCGGCTTCCTCGAGGTCCGCTACGTGGACGGCCAGGCGGGGGACGAGTGGATGCTGCCGGTCGCGGTGCTCGCCGCGGTCACCTCGTCACCCGCGGCCGTGGATCGGCTGCGGGAGATCTGCGAGCCGGTCCGGGACCTCTGGGTGGCCGCCGCGCAGGACGGGCTCGGGCATCCCGCCCTCGCCCGGGCCGCGGCGAAGGTGTTCACCCTGGCCGTCGCCGAGCTGCCGCGCACGGGCGCGGGCGCGGAGGTGGCGGCGCGGCTCGCGGACGTGACCGAGCGCCGTGTGCTCGCCGGCCGGTGTCCGGCGGACGAGCCGTGGCCCGGGGACGGCCCGGGAACGGCCGGTCCGCCGGCGGCCCCGTTCCCGCCCGGCCTGTACTCCCCGGTCCCGTCGGGCGCGCCCGGCCCGGCCCGGGCCGAACCCCGCCCGCGGCGCACGCCGGACCACCGCACCGGCGACGGCCGGGCACCGGATCGACGGGCGGCCGAGCATCGGGGCCCGGACGTGCAGACCACCGAGCACCGCGGCCGCGAGACCCGTGCCGCGCGCCCCGACCAGACCGAAGGAGCCCACCCATGACCCGGACGTCCGACGGCCCCACCGCCACGACGGCAACCGACCGGCCCGCGATCGGGGCCACCGCGGGCGACGCGGACAGCCCGGAGGCCCTGCGCGCCCGCGTCGCCGGGCTGCTCGAGCGCTCCCGCGCCCGCAGCATCGCGCTCACGGACGCCGTGGACGAGGCGGACCTGCTCGCCCAGCACTCCCCGCTGATGTCTCCGCTGGTCTGGGACCTGGCCCACATCGGCAGCCAGGAGGAGCTCTGGCTCGTCCGCGATGTCGGCGGCCGGGAACCCCTGCGCCCGGACATCGACGGCCTCTACGACGCGTTCCGGCACAGCCGGGCCAGCCGCACCGGCCTGCCGCTGCTCGGACCGGCGCAGACCCGCACCTACGTCGCCGAGGTCCGCGAGAAGGCACTGGACGCGCTGGGCCGCAGCCCGCTGCGCGGTCGCCGGCTGGAGCACGAGGCGTTCGCGTTCGGCATGATCGTGCAGCACGAGCAGCAGCACGACGAGACCATGCTGGCCACCCATCAGCTGCGCGCCGGCGCGCCGGTGCTGCACGCGCCGGCTCCGCCGGCCCCGCCCGCCCGCCGCGCCGCGCCGCGCGAGGTGCTCGTCCCGGCCGGCGGATTCACCCAGGGCACCTCGACCGAGCCGTGGGCGCTGGACAACGAGCGGCCCGCGCACGGGGTCGAGCTCCCGGCCTACTGGATCGACGCCCACCCGGTCACCAACGGCGAGTACGCCGAGTTCATCGCCGCGGGCGGCTACGAGGACCCCCGCTGGTGGAGCGAGGCGGGCTGGGCGCACCGCGTGGCCGAGGGCCTCGTCGCCCCGCAGTTCTGGCAGCGCGACGGCGGGACGGGGGAGTGGTGGCGGCGCAGGTTCGGCGTCGTCGAGCGCGTCCCCGCGGACGAGCCGGTGGTGCACGTGTGCTTCCACGAGGCCGCCGCCTACGCGCGCTGGGCCGGGAAGCGGCTGCCCAGCGAGGCCGAGTGGGAGAAGGCGGCCCGGTTCGATCCCGCGAGCGGCCGGTCGCGGCGCTACCCGTGGGGGGACGACGCGCCCACGGAGGCCCACGCCAACCTGGGGCAGCGGCACCTGCGCCCGGCCCCGGTCGGGGCCTACCCGGCGGGCGCGTCGCCGCTCGGCGTCGAGCAGCTGCTGGGGGACGTCTGGGAGTGGTGCGACTCCGGGTGGCACCCCTACCCGGGCTTCGAGTCGTTCCCCTACAAGGAGTACTCGGAGGTGTTCTTCGGCGGGGACTACAAGGTCCTGCGGGGCGGGTCGTTCGGCACCGACGAGTCCGCGATCCGCACGACCTTCCGGAACTGGGACCTCCCGATCCGTCGGCAGATCTTCTCGGGGTTCCGGTGCGCGCGGGACGCCGCACCCGCGGAGGCCGAACGGACCGGCCAGGGGCAGGTGAGCTGAGCCCCGGGTGTGCCGCCACCTGGCCTACCTCGGGCCCGTCCGCACGCTCGCCTCCCTGATCCTGGACCCGCCGCACGGCCTGCTCCATCAGTCCTATGCCCCCGCGGACATGCGCGGGGGCGGGACGGTGAACGCGGACGGCTTCGGCGCGGCCTGGTATCCCGGGGCGGGCGGGGTCGGCGAGCCCACCCGCGTCCGCTCGGCCGTCCCGATCTGGTCGGACACCTCGTTCGCCCAGATCGCCGCCGCGACGGTCTCGTCCGGGGTGCTCGCCGCGGTGCGGTCCGCGACCACCGGGATGCCCGTGACCAGCACCGCGGCCGCCCCGTTCGCGGAGGGCCGCTGGCTGTTCAGCCACAACGGGGTCGTCCGCGGCTGGCCCGGCTCGGTCGCCGGGCTCGCCGCCGCCCTCCCCACGGTGGACCTGATGACGCTCGACGCCCCGACGGACGCCGCGCTGCTCTGGGCGCTCGTCCGGCATCGCCTCCGGGCCGGGGACGACCCGGCCGGCGTGCTCGCGGAGACCTGCGCGGCGGTCGAGGCCGCCGCTCCCGGATCACGGCTGAACCTGCTGCTCACCGACGGCGCCACGATCTGGGGTACGGCGTGGGACCACGCGCTCGCCGTGCACACCACCCCGGACGCGACGACGGTCGCGTCCGAGCCGATCGACACCCTCCCCGCATGGACCCAGGTGCCGGACCGGCACCTGGTGGTGGCCCGTCCGGGCCGTCACGAGCTCCACCCGATCGACACGCGTCCACCGGTGCCACCGTCCCCGTCGAGGCGGGCGGACCGGGCATCGGAGGACAACCACCAGGGAGCACGATGAACCACACCTCCGGTGTCCCCACGAGCACCGTTCCCGAGCCCGGAGCCGTCCCGGGCCCGGCGCGGCTCGACGTCCACCTCACCGAGGCCGACGCGGACCGGGACCTGCGGGCCGACGCCCTGCACGGGCTCACCGCCACCCCCAAGGAGCTCCCGCCGAAGTGGTTCTACGACGCGCGCGGCAGCGAGCTGTTCGAGCTGATCACCGCGCTTCCCGAGTACTACCCGACCCGGACGGAACGGGCCCTGCTCGAGGAGTCCGTCGACGCGATCGCCAAGGCGTCGGGGGCGGACACGATCGTCGAGCTGGGATCCGGGTCGTCGGCCAAGACCCGGCTGCTGCTCGACGCGTTCGCCCGGGCCGGGACGCTGCGCCGCTACGTCCCGCAGGACGTCAGCGAGGCCGCGCTGGAGGGCGCGATCGCCGCGCTCGGCACCGAGTACCCGGACGTCGAGCTGCGCGGGGTCGTCGGGGACTTCACCCGGGACCTGGACCGGCTGCCCCGCGGCGGCCGCCGCATGATCGCCTTCCTCGGCGGGACGATCGGCAACCTCGTGCCGGCGGCCCGCCGCGAGTTCCTCCAGCACGTCCACACCGTCCTGGAGCCGGGGGAGCAGCTGCTGCTGGGCACCGGCCTGGTGATCGACGAGCAGGTCATGGTCGCCGCCTACGACGACGCGCAGGGCGTCACGGCGGAGTTCAACAGGAACGTGCTGACCGTGCTCAACCGCGAGCTCGGCGCGGACTTCGATCCGGCGGCGTTCGCGCACGTCGCGCTCTGGGACGCCGAGAACGAGTGGATCGAGATGCGGTTGCGCGCCGAGCGGGCCATGACCGTGCGGGTCGCGGAGCTGGACCTCACCGTCGAGTTCGCGGCGGGGGAGGAACTGAGCACCGAGATCTCCGCGAAGTTCCGGCCCGCCGGGGTGCGGCAGATGCTGGCCGAGGTCGGGTTCGAGCTCTCGGAGTTCTGGTCGGACCCGGACTCGCGGTTCGGGCTGAGCCTGGCCACGGCACTGTAGGTGCGGCGGCGGCGGGCCGGTCGCGCGCGGTCGTGCGGTGTGACCGGACCCCGGTGGGCGCGGGTTCCGCGCCCACCGGGGGCCGCATAACCTCGTCGTCATGGCACACCCTGACCCGAAGTGGCGCACCGGCGGCGTGCGCGTCATCCCCGGTGACTCGCTGGACACCAACACCGCACAGACACCCGGCATGAACCGCGCGGCGGCGATCAGCCACGAGCGTGTCGGGTCCGAGAAGCTGTGGGCCGGCACCGTCACCATCCACGCCGGCGCGAAGACGGGGGCGCACCACCACGGCGAGCTAGAGAGCGTGATCTACGTCGTCCGCGGGCTGGCGCGGATGAAGTGGGGGGACAACCTCGAGTACACCGCCGAGGCCGGGCCCGGCGGGTTCATCTTCGTCCCCCCCTACGTCCCGCACCAGGAGATCAACGCCTCGGACGACGAGCCGCTGGAGTGCGTGCTGACCCGCAGCGGGCAGGAGCCGATCGTCGTCAACCTCGAGATCGAGGGCGTCACGGATCCGGAGACCATCGCCTGGGTCGATCCGCTGCACGCCTGACGGGCGGCAGCCGGGCGGGGACCGGGGACGGGGGGACGGGGACGAACGGGTGTGTGCCGTCGACGACCTCGAACGCCTCGCGGGAGTGAGCGCCCCGCGGGGATCAGCGGCCCGGGTCGTGTGATCGATCCGCGGTAACGCCGCTGAACCGATCCCGATGACACGGGCAGACGTCGTTGATGTCCGCGTCACCTGTTGTTACTGTCGAGTTAAGTGCCTGGCGTGCGTTGAGAGCGCTGCAAAAGCGCGAAAGGACCTGCTTCCCCGTGAGCACGAGCTCGGACACCGGCCATCGACCGATCACGACCGCCGCTCCCCGGCCCGTGGCCCCGCACCATCACGGGGCCACGTACGGCGCCGCGCTCACGGACGCCGCGCTCGGCGAGCGCGCCGCGGACGTCCTGCGGATGAACGACATGGGTGGCTGGACCAAGGCCGCCCCGCTGCTGTACCCGCACCAGTGGAGCTGGGACAGCGCGTTCGTGGCGATCGGCTGGGCGCAGGTGGACGTGCGCCGTGCGATGACCGAGCAGCAGCGCCTCTTCGAGGCGCAGTGGCACAACGGGATGGTCCCGCAGATCGTGTTCAACCCGGACGCCGGGCCGAAGTCGTACTTCCCGGACCCCGCGCGGTGGGCCTGCGAGCTCTCCCCGGACGCGCCCGTCGGCGTCGCCGAGACCAGTGGCCTCTGCCAGCCTCCCGTGCACGCCATCGCCGTGCAGCGGATCCTCGAGGTCGCCCGGGAGCAGGGCGGGTCGGCGCTCGAGGACGTGCGGGCCCAGCTCGTCGGCCTGTTCCCGAAGCTCCTCGCCTGGCACCGCTACCTGGCCGAGAACCGGGACCCGGGCGGCACGGGTCTCGTCACGACCTACCACCCGTGGGAGGGCATCGACAACTCCCCGCGCTGGGACGCCGTGCTCGCGCGCCTCGAGGTCGGGGACGTCCCGCCGTACACCCGCCGGGACGTCCAGCACGTCGCGGACGCCGGTCAGCGGCCGACGAACGAGCACTACGACCGCTTCCTGTGGCTGCTCGAGCTCCTCAAGCGCCACCGCTACGACGACGCCGCGATCCACGCCGGCTACCCGTTCCTGGTCAAGGACGTGTTCCTGACGGCCGTCCTGGTCACCGCGAACACCGCGCTGCGGGAGATCGCGGAGTACCTCGGCGCGTCGGCGGAGGACAAGGCCCTGATCGACCTCTGGCGCGACCGGGGTCGCAAGGGGATCGGGTCCACCGTCGACCCGGCCGGCGGCATGACCTACGACCTGGACATGGTGACGGACACCCCCGTCGCGGTGCAGACGTTCGCCGGGATGTCCCCGCTGATCGACGGCGGGTTCGACGCGGCGCAGCGCGCCCGGTCGCTGGCCCTGTTCGACTCGCCGGCCTACGTCGGGCATCCGGGCCTGCGCTGGCGGATGCTGCCGAGCACCAGCCCCGAGTCCGAGGACTTCGATCCGCGGAACTACTGGCGCGGGCCGGTCTGGCCGATCGTGAACTGGCTGTTCTGGCGGGGCCTGCGGGACGGCGGGGACCTCGACCGGGCCGAGGAGCTGCGGATCGCGTCCCTGGCCGCGCTGCGGACCGTCGGCTTCGCGGAGTACTTCGACCCGATGACGGGGGAGGGACTGGGGTCGGCGATGCAGTCCTGGACCGCCGCGGTCGCCCTGGACTGGCTCGCCTCCTGACCCGACCCGGGCCGACCTGATCCGGGCCGGCTCGGCCGGGCCGGGCTCCTGGTGGGCCCGGGCTTCGTCACCCTCATCTGTCATTGAATCATTGACGTCATCGGACCGTCGACCGGTCGTTGACCTCCGACCCCGCCCCGGCGCGCGGCGGACCGGCACCGGGGGAGGGGAGGGGCGGCCTACAGGTACGGCCGGGTGATCATCTCCAGGAAGTGCCCCGCGGGATCCCGGAAGTACACGCCGCGGCCACCGTGGTCGGTGTTGATCTCCCCGGGCCGGGTCATCTGCGGGTCCGCCCAGTGCTCGGCGCCGCGCTCGCGCAGCCGGCGGTGGGCGCGGTCGAAGAGCTCGTCGTCGACGAGGAACGCGTAGTGCTGGTTCTGGATCTCAGGGAACGCGGCGACCGGGAGGTCCGCGAACTGGATCAGCACCCCGTCGTCGAGCCGCAGGTTGGTGAACGGCCCCCAGGAGGGCGCCTCGGCGGCCTCGAAGATCTCCCGGAAGAACAGGGCGGACGCCGCGCGGTCCCGCGCGGCGACGATGGTGTGGTTGAACGTGACGGGCATGGTGTCCTCTCGGTCCTGGCAGGCGGCCGGGCCGGCCGCCGTGACGTGCACCGAGCAGGAACGCCTCCCGGGACCGGTGAGCAGACCTCACGTCAGGGGTGATCCGGGGGAGACTGCGCCGCGGGCCCGTGCGGGAGGTGCTCGACCCGACGCGTGACGTCGATGCCGGCCGGTACAGCCGCTCCTTCCCGGTAGGCCCATGGGGGCGCGGCGCCGACGATAGCGGTCGGCCGGAGAGGGGTCGAGCCCGTTCGCGGCCGGTCGTGATCGCCGGCTGCGGTACGAGGCGGCCGTATGTGGCCGTGCTGCACCGCGCGCAGCGATCATTCCCGGGATCTCCTCATATGTCATTGATTCATTGACGCCAGCAGATCGTCGATCGATCGATGACGACCGAAGCCGCCTCGACCGGACCGGCCGGAACGGTGGCGACGGAAACGACGACGGGCCCGGCTCCCGGGAGGGGAGTCGGGCCCGTCAGGGGCGGAGGCCGGGCGCGGAGGGCGTCGCGGGACGCTCTCCGCGCACAGGCGACTAGCTGCGCAGCATGCCCCGCAGGACGTACTGCAGGATCCCGCCGTTGCGGTAGTAGTCCGCCTCACCGGGGGTGTCGATCCGGACGACCGCGTCGAACTCGACCGTGCCGCCGTCGGTCTTCGTGGCGGTGACCTTCACGGTCCGCGGGGTGGAGCCGTCGTTCAGCGCGGTGATGCCCGCGATGGCGAAGGTCTCCGTGCCGTCGAGGCCCAGCGACGCGGCCGACTCACCCTGCGGGAACTGCAGCGGGATGACGCCCATGCCGATCAGGTTCGAGCGGTGGATGCGCTCGAAGGACTCGACGATGACGGCCCTGACGCCCAGGAGCGCGGTGCCCTTGGCCGCCCAGTCCCGCGAGGAGCCCGAGCCGTACTCCTTGCCGCCCAGCACGACCAGCGGGGTGCCCGCGGCGGCGTAGTTCTGCGCGGCGTCGTAGATGAAGGCCTGCGGCGCGTCGTCCTGGGTGAAGTCCCGGGTGTAGCCGCCCGACACGTCGTCGAGCAGCTGGTTGCGCAACCGGATGTTCGCGAAGGTCCCGCGGATCATCACCTCGTGGTTGCCGCGCCGCGAGCCGAAGGAGTTGTAGTCCGCCCTGGCGATGCCGTGCTCGTCCAGGTACTGCGCGGCCGGGGTGCCCGGCTTGATCGCACCGGCGGGGGAGATGTGGTCCGTGGTGACGGAGTCCCCGAGCAGGGCCAGCACGCGGGCCCCGGAGATGTCCTCGACCGGGGAGGGCTCGGTGGCCATGCCCTCGAAGTACGGGGGCTTGCGCACGTAGGTGGACTGCTCGTCCCACTCGAAGGTCTTGCCCTCGGGCGTGGGCAGGGACTTCCAGCGCTCGTCCCCGGCGAAGACGTCCGCGTAGTCCTTGGTGAACATCTCCTTCGTGATCGAGGTGTCGATCACGTCCTGGACGTCCTTGGCCGAGGGCCACAGGTCCGCGAGGAAGACGTCCTTGCCGTCCGTGTCCTGGCCCAGCGGCTGGTTCTCGAAGTCGAAGTCCATCGTGCCGGCCAGCGCGTACGCGATGACCAGCGGCGGGGACGCCAGGTAGTTCATCTTGACGTCCGGGTTGATCCGGCCCTCGAAGTTGCGGTTGCCCGAGAGCACCGAGACGACCGCGAGGTCCGCCTCGTTGACCGCGGCCGAGACCTCCTCGGGCAGCGGGCCCGAGTTGCCGATGCACGTGGTGCAGCCGTAGCCGACCAGGTGGTAGCCGAGCTTCTCCAGGTACGGCCAGAGGCCGGCCTTCTCGTAGTAGTCCGTGACGACCTGCGAGCCGGGGGCCATCGACGTCTTGACCCACGGCTTGACCGCGAGGCCCTTGTCCACGGCGTTCTTGGCCAGCAGGGCCGCGCCCAGCATGACCGAGGGGTTCGAGGTGTTGGTGCAGCTGGTGATCGAGGCGATCACGACGGCGCCGTGGTCGATCTCGAACTCGTTGCCGCCCATGTTGACCGCGGTGGGCTTGCTGACCCGGCCGTGCGCACCGTGCGCGGCGGAGACCGCCACGCGGGGCTTGCCGCTGCCGTTGGCCGCACCGGAGGTGGCCGGCGCGTCGCTGGCGGGGAAGGACTCCTCCGACGCCTCGTCGACGCCGGAGCTGGCGGGCTCGCCGTCCGCGTAGTCCACCAGCGCCTGGCGGAACGCCTCCTTGGCCTCGACCAGCGCGATCCGGTCCTGCGGGCGCTTCGGGCCGGCGATGGACGGGACGACCGTCGACAGGTCCAGCTCGAGGGTCTCGGAGAAGACCGGCTCCTCCGAGGGGTCGTGCCAGAGGCCCTGCTCCTTGGCGTACGCCTCGACGAGCGCGATCTGCTCGGCCGAGCGCCCGGTGAGGGTGAGGTAGCGGACCGTCTCCTCGTCGATCGGGAAGATCGCCGCGGTGGAGCCGAACTCCGGGCTCATGTTGCCGATGGTGGCGCGGTTGGCCAGCGGCACCGCGCTGACGCCCTGGCCGTAGAACTCGACGAACTTGCCGACGACGCCCTGCTTGCGCAGCATCTCGGTGATCGTCAGCACGACGTCCGTGGCGGTGGCGCCCGCGGGGATCTCCCCGGTCAGCTTGAAGCCGACGACCTTGGGGATCAGCATCGAGACGGGCTGGCCGAGCATGGCCGCCTCGGCCTCGATGCCGCCGACGCCCCAGCCCAGCACGCCCAGGCCGTTGACCATGGTGGTGTGCGAGTCGGTGCCGACCAGGGTGTCCGGGTAGGCCTGCCCGTTCCTCGACATGACGGTACGCGCGAGGTGCTCGATGTTGACCTGGTGCACGATGCCGGTGCCCGGGGGGACGACCTTGAACTCGTCGAACGCGCCCTGGCCCCAGCGCAGGAACTGGTAGCGCTCCCTGTTGCGCTGGTACTCGAAGTCGACGTTGCGCTCGAAGGCGTCCGGCCGGCCGAAGATGTCGATGATCACCGAGTGGTCGATGACCAGCTCGGCGGGCGCGAGCGGGTTGACCTTGGCCGGGTCCCCGCCCATCTCGGTGACGGCCTCGCGCATGGTGGCGAGGTCGACGACGCAGGGGACGCCGGTGAAGTCCTGCATGATCACCCGGGCGGGGGTGAACTGGATCTCGGTGTCCGGCTCGGCCGCGGGGTCCCAGGCGGCGAGCGCGCGGATGTGCTCCGCGGTGACGTTCGCGCCGTCCTCGGTCCGCAGCAGGTTCTCGAGCAGGACCTTCAAGCTGTACGGCAACTTCTCCGAGCCCTCGACGGCGGACAGCCGGAAGATCTCGTAGGAGTTGTCACCGACGGCGAGTGTTCCCTTGGCTCCGAAGCTGTCGGTACTGGCCACGATGGCTCTCTCCTCCTGGCGTGGTGGGCGCGTCTGTTCGGTTGTCGCGAGTCTCGCGCACCACGCCCTACGCGGCAGCGCGACCCCTCTGACGCAAACAGTACGCCTGTCCTATTTCAGGGTCGAGCGCAGGGGAGGCAGGTCACGCCGGGTGTCCCGGGGAGCTCCGGGGCGCCCGCGGATCCCGGCGGACGCGTCGGTGGACACGAACGCGGCGGCGGTGCCGGAGCACTCGCCGCCGCGTCGGGGGAACGATCGTGGTCGGGGTCCGCCGGTCAGCGGCCGGCGTCGATC
>JAOZVV010000170.1 GCA_025869365.1 Pseudonocardia sp. | reverse complement strand
GCCGTCCCTGCCGCGCCTCGGAGCGCACCTCGACGGCCGCGGCGGCGGCGGTCGACGGTCCTCGGTGGGGCCGGGGCTCGGTGATCGCGTGGTAGGTGTCCGCCGCGGCGAGCACCCGGGCCGCCATCGGGATCGCCGACGCGGTCAGCCCCCGGTGGTAGCCGGACCCGTCGAGCCGTTCGTGGGCCAGCGCGGCGACCGCGGCCGCCTCCGCGAGCGCCGGGACACGGCGCAGCATCCGGTCCGTGTAGTAGGTGTGCAGCTCGACCCGCTCGCGTTCGAGGTCCGTCAGCGGACCGGGCTTGTCCCAGATCGTGTTCGGGACGCCGGTGCGGCCGAGGTCGTGCAGCAGCCCCGCGTGCCGCAGCACCACCACCTCGTCCTCCGGCAGGCCCACCCGGCGCCCCGCGGCGGCCGCCAGGTCCGCCACCCCCCGGGACCGGCCGGCGAACCAGGGGGACTTGAGGTCGACGAAGTCCGCGAGCGCCTCCAGCGCGGCGTCCAGCTCGGCCCCGCGCAGCGCCCGGGGTGCGGGATCGGCCGCGATCAGCTCGGTCCAGCTCGTCTCGGCCGGGAGCCCGTCGAGCAGCTCCGCGCCGTGCCGGTCGAACGCCGCCACCACCCGCGGGTCCAGCGTGGACCCGCTGCGGCGATGGACGACGTCCAGCGCGGCAGCGGTCCCGCCGCGGCGGTGGTGCACCTCGGCGATGTCCGCGAGGTGCACCAGCCGGGTCGCGATGTCGATGTCCTCGCCGCGGATGCCGGACGGGACACCCCGGCCGTCCCAGCGGGTGAAGGTCTGGGCCAGTGCGGTGCGCAGCCGGGCGTCCAGGCCGAGCCGGGCCGCGAGCTGCCCGGTGACCTGGCAGTGTGCGACCAGGGACTGCGCCACCACCTGCCCGCCGGTGCGCACGAGCCCGCCCACCGCCCGCGCCCGGTGCAGGGCCGTCCCGCTGGACCCGGCCTTGCGGACGAGGTAGCCGAACATCGGCGGGCTGCCGATCTCCACGTCGTACACGCCGGCGCGGAGCGCGATGTCGTCCCCGAACCGCGCCGCGGTCTCGTGGGAGTCCGCGGAACAGCCCACCCAGGCCAGCAGCGCGAGGTAGTAGGTCGTGTCGCGGTCCGCCTGCGGCAGGTCCATCCGCTCGGCGAGGCGGACGGCGATCAGGCTGGCCCGGGCGAGATGGCCCATCGGCTGGCCCAGCCCGAGGTCCGCGGCGAGCGAGAGCGTGCCCACGAGCTCCGCGATCGTCAGTACCGCCGGACCGCGCATGGGGCGAGTCTACGCAGGCCAGCGGCCCGGCAGCCGTCCCCGCCGCGTGCGGACACGCCGCGGATCCGGCCCTCCCGGAACGCCTCGCGCTCTCAGCCGATCACGACGTTGCTGGCGAAGGTGCCGGCCGGGTCGTACCGGCGCGCGATCTCGAGCAGCCGGGCGCGGTCCGCCGGCGCGAAGATCCGCCCGACGCGCTCCGGGCCGGCCTGGCCGAGGAGGTTGATCAGGGCGCCGCAGGCCCAGGGGCCCACCGCGTCGACGACGGCCGCGGTGCTCGCGGCCACCACCTCGACCGGCGGCCCGGCGAGCACCCCGACGGTGAACACGGAGAACGCCGCGTCCCGCCCGGTGACGGCGTTGGGGACCCGGGGCGCCCGCGCGAGCGCGCCGCCCAGCAGCCGGATCTCGACCATCGCCAGCGGCGCGGCGACGTCCGGCCCCGCAACGGCCAGGATCGCGTCGATCGCCTCGGCGGGCAGCGCGCTCACGGCCGCACCGCGGTCCCACATCGGCATCGGGTCCGTCGGGTCCATGTGCACGGCGTCGACGGCGGGGTAGGGCATCTCGGCGACGAGGTCCATCAGCGGTGGGGCGACGGCGCGCATCGGGGCGAGCAGCGCGGCGCCCTCCTCCGCGCTGCCGAGGTGGACGAACCGCAGCGACACGACGAACCGGCCCCGCAGCGGCTCGGGCAGCGCCGGGTCCGGCGGGAGCCGCAGCAGCGCGACGGAGGTGGTGGTGTCCTCCGGCAGTCCCGGGGCCCACTCGCGCCAGGCGTGCAGGACGTCGGCGGCGCTCTCGGCCGGGAAGAAGACCGCGCCGCCGTGGAAGCGGGTGACGGGCACGAGGTCGAACTCGATCTCGGTCACGATGCCGAAGTTGCCCTTGCCGCCCCGGACGGCCCAGAAGAGGTCCGCGTCGCGCTCGGCGTCGACGGCGCGGATCTCGCCGTCCGCGGTCACGATCGTGAGGCGTCGGACGTGGTCCGCGGCGAAGCCGTACCGGCGGGCCATCGGGCCGAGCCCGCCGCCGAGGGTGTACCCGACGACCCCGACGTGCGACGTCGAGCCGTTGAGCGGCGCGAGGCCGTGCTCGGCCGCGGCGTCGATCACCTCGCGCCAGCGGGCGCCGGCCCCCGCCCGCGCGGAGCGGTTCAGCGGATCCACCGACACCGCGCCCATCCGGCGGGTCGAGACGAGGACGGTGCCGTCCAGGGTCGACATCAGGCCGTGGCCGGTGGCCTGGACGGCCACCTTCCGGCCGGTCCGTCCGGCGAACCGGACCGCCGCCGCGACGTCGGCCGCGGTCGTGGCACCGACGACGACGTCCGGGGAGGGCGAGTAGGCGGCGTTGAACCCGGCGGCCTCCTCCGCGTACCCGCCGTCGCCGGGCAGCAGGACGGGGCCGGTGACGGTGGCGAGCTCGGTCGCGGCGAGGTCGGTCAGGGCGCTCAGCACGGCGGTCACGGTGGTGCTCCTTCGCAGGTCGGAGCGCTGCGGGAGCAGCGCGATCAGCTGCAGGAAGCCTCTCGCCGGCGGGCCCGCGGGACGACCGGGGTTCCAGGCGTGTCGGGGTGTGGCCAGCACCCCGCCGGGGGGTGTTGACGGCCCCGTCGACCGCGGTGTCACATCGGCCGGTCACCGGGGGTCGGAGCAGTGGAGCGGGAGCCGAGGGCCCCGAGCGACGAGGGAGAGCGACGGATGGACGAGCAGGACGCGCTGGCCGGCCGGTTCGAGGAGCACCGCAACCACCTCAGGGCGGTGGCGTACCGGATGCTGGGTTCGCTGAGCGAGGCCGACGACGCGGTCCAGGAGGCCTGGCTCCGCCTGCAGCGTTCGGACGCCGAGGCGATCGACAACCTGGGCGCCTGGCTGACCACCGTCGTCGGCAGGGTGGCGCTGAACATGCTGCGCACCAGGCGTTCCCGTCCGGAGGAGCCGCTGGACGACCGGATGCCGGACCCGGTCGTGAGCCCGGTCGACGGCACGGATCCCGAGCACCGGGCGCTGATGGCGGACTCGGTCGGGCTCGCGCTGCTCGTCGTGCTGGAGACGCTCACCCCGGACGAGCGCCTCGCGTTCGTGCTGCACGACCTGTTCGCCGTGCCGTTCGACGAGATCGCAGCCATGCTCGGCCGTACCTCCGCCGCGGCCCGGCAGCTGGCCAGCCGCGCGCGGCGCCGGGTGCGTGGGGGTGCGCCCGAGGTCGAACCGGACCGGGCCCGGCGACGCGAGGTCGTCGACGCCTTCTTCGCCGCGGCGCACGGTGGGGACCTGGCGGCGCTGGTCGCCGTGCTGGACCCGGACATCGTGCTGCGGGCGGACACCGGCGCCGGGGTGCAGACCGTCCACGGGCCCGCCGCGGTGGCCGGGCGGGCGATGTCCTTCCGGAGCCCGGACCAGGTGCGCTGGCCCGTCCTGGTCAACGGGGCACCCGGCGTCGTCGGGACGGTGGACGGCCGGGTCTTCGCGATCATGGGCTTCACGATCGAACGGGGGCTCGTCGTCGAGATCGACATCCTCGCGGACCCGGAGCGCCTGGCCCGGATGGACCTGAGCGCGGTGGTGGGTCAGGGGGCCTGACCGACGAGCATCATGAGGGTGTCCGCGAGCCGCTCGATCGCCCGGTCCACCGCCGCGCCGGCCAGGCCCTCGCACCACACCGGGGCCTGGGACATGGAGGCGTGCATGCACTGCAGGGCCGTGCCGACGTCCGTCACCCGGAACTCGCCGGACGCCACGCCCTCCTCGACGACCCGGCGGAACAGCCCGTCGTGCCGGCGGCGGAGCTCCTTGATGCGTTCGTGCTGCTCGCGCGGCCACTCGCGGGGGACGAGGAAGAGCCCGAGCGCCGCCGGGTACTCGCGGACGGCGATGGTGATGTGCTCCCGGAGCAGGGCGCGCAGCCGGGCGGCCGGCGGCCCCTCCTGGGCGGCGGGCAGGTTCTCCAGCCGCGACGTCCACTCGTTCCCGAGGGTCTCGATCGCGGCGGTGCCGAGCGCGTCCTTGCTGGCGAAGTAGTAGTAGAGCGAGCCCTTGGTGACGTCCAGGCGCTCGGCCACGTCCTCCAGGCTCACCGCCGCGTAGCCGCGTTCGCCGAAGAGCTCGGCGGCGGCGGTGAGGATCTCCTGGATCCTCCGGCCCCGCTTGCGCTCGATCCGGCTCGGTGCCGCCTGCTCCGCGCTCATGTCCCTCCGTCGCTCGATTCCACCGGAGAGTACTACTTCGGCCATCCGGTCAGGTATTGACTTGAGGGTCAAAACTCTGCACGGTGGGGACCGCAGCGACGACGGAGGAGTCGACACATGGCGTACGAGTACGAGGACATCACCTACGAGGTCGACGGCCCCGCCGCCGTGATCACCATGAACCGGCCGCAGCGTTACAACGCCTTCCGCGGGAAGACCGTCGACGAGCTGATCCGCGCGTTCCGTGCGGCCTGGGCGGACCACCAGGTGCAGGCGATCATCCTCACCGGCACGGGGGACAAGGCGTTCTGCACCGGCGGGGACGTGAAGCAGCGCGCGGAGACCGGGGACTACGGGCCCACCGAGAGCGGCATGTTCGAGATCGGCTACCTGCACAAGCTGATCCGGGACGTCCCCAAGCCGACCATCGCGGCCGTCAACGGGCTCGCCATCGGCGGCGGGCACGTGCTGCACGTGCTCTGCGACGTCTCGATCGCCGCGGACACCGCGCGCTTCGGCCAGTCCGGCCCGAAGGTCGGCTCGTTCGACGCCGGGTTCGGCACCGCCTACCTCGCCCGCGTCGTCGGGGAGAAGAAGGCGCGGGAGATCTGGTTCTGGTGCCGCCAGTACAGCGCCGAGGAGGCCGAGCGGATGGGCCTGGTGAACAAGGTCGTGCCCGCCGCGGAGCTGCTGGACGAGGCGAAGCGCTGGGCGGGTGAGGTCGGGGAGAAGAGCCCCACCGCGATCCGCTTCCTCAAGCAGTCCTTCAACGCGGACACGGACCACCAGGCGGGCCTGAGCAACCTGGCCATGTCCGCGCTGAACCTGTTCACGGACTCAGCCGAGGGCAAGGAGGGTGCCGCGGCGTTCGCGGAGAAGCGCGCCCCGGAGTTCGCCAAGTACGTCGTCGAGCACTGAGCTCGTGGACTTCGGGACCACGGCGGTCCAGGAGCGCTACCTCGAGCGCGCCCGGACCGTCGCGGGGGAGACGCTGCTCCCCGGGTACGCGGCGCGGGAGCGGGCGGGCCGGATCGAGCCCGAGCTGCGCCGCGAGCTGGGCGCACTGGGCCTCATCGCCCCCGAGGTCCCCGTCGGGCTGGGCGGGCAGGGGCTGGACCGGCTGACCAGCGGGATGATCACCGAGGAGATCGGCCGCGGGGACATCAACGTGGGATACCTCCAGGTCGTGGGCTCGCTCGTGGCGCAGATCCTGGCCGCGAACGCGCGGCCGGAGGTCGCACAGCACTGGGTGCGGAGGATCTGCGGCGGCGAGGAGATCGTCGGGATCGGGCTGACGGAGCCGCACGCGGGATCGGACGCCGGGATGCCGCGGCTCACCGCGCGGCGGGACGGGGACTCCTACGTGCTCGACGGCGTGAAGTCCCTGTCCTTCGGCGCGGATGCCGCGGCGGTCGTGGTGTTCGCGCGGACCGGGCCGTCGGAGCAGCGGGGCCGCGACATCTCCGCGTTCCTCGTACCGCTGGACCTGCCCGGCGTCACCCGGGAGCCGTACGCGGACATGGGCACCAGGGCCGTCGGCCGCGGCGCCGTGCACCTCGCGGGCGTCCGCATCCCGGCGGACCACCTGCTCGGCGCCGAGGGCGGCGGGTTCTCCCAGGTCATGCAGGGCTTCGACTTCAGCCGCGCGCTGATCGGGCTGCAGACCCTCGGCTGCGCCCAGCAGACCCTCGACGAGACGTGGCGCTACGTCGGCGAGCGCGAGGCGTTCGACCGGCCGCTGAGCACGAACCAGGGCGTCGCGTTCCCGCTGGCCGAGGCCGAGACGATGCTCGCCGCGGCCCGGCTGCTCTGCCACCGGACGTTGTGGCTCAAGGACACCGGACGGCCGCACACCGCCGAGGCGGCGATGTGCAAGTGGTTCGCGCCGAAGACGGCCTACGACGTCGTCAACCAGTGCCTGCTGCTGCACGGCCAGTACGGCTACCGCACCGAGCTGCCGATCGAGCAGCGCCTGCGCGACGTGCTCGGCCTGCAGATCGGCGACGGCACCGCCCAGATCATGAAGCTCGTCATCGCCCGGCAGCGCTTGGGCCGCGAGCTCGCGCCCTGACCAGGAGGAACACCATGGGTAAGCTCGACGACAAGATCGCGATCGTGACCGGCGCAGGTCAGGGCATCGGCCGCGCCATCGCGGAGAAGCTGGCCGCCGAGGGGGCCACCGTGGTGGTGAGCGACATCAACGAGGCCACCGCCGAGGAGACCGCGGACGCGATCGGCGGGCTGGGCGTGCGCGCGGACGTCACGGACCGGGACTCGGTGAACGCGCTGGTCGAGCAGGTGCACGCACAGTTCGGCCAGATCGACGTGCTGGTCAACAACGCCGGCTGGGACCGGTCCAGCCCGTTCGTGGACTCGGACCCCGAGGACTGGGACCGGGTCATCGCGATCAACCTCTACGGGGTCCTGCACACCTGCAAGGCCGTCCTCCCGATCATGGCCGCGCAGGGCTCGGGCTCCGTGGTGAACCTGGCGTCGGACGCCGGGCGCGTCGGCTCGTCCGGTGAGGCGGTGTACTCCGCGGCCAAGGGCGGCGTCATCGCCTTCACCAAGACGATCGCCCGGGAGATGGCGCGCCACCAGATCCGCGCCAACGTCGTGAGCCCCGGGCCCACGGACACCGCGCTGTTCGCGTCGATGGGCGGGGACAACCCGAAGCTCCGCGAGGGCCTGACCAGGGCGATCCCGTTCCGCCGGCTCGCACGGCCCGCGGACCTCGCCGGGGCGGTCGCCTTCTTCGCCTCGGACGAGGCCTCCTACATCACCGGCCAGACCGTCAGCGTCAGCGGCGGCCTCACCATGAGCTGAGCGGGGCTCGGACGATGACGTCCCCCCGTGGGCCATGAACGCCGTCTGCGGTACATCCCGGCCACATACGGCCGGGATGTACCGCAGGCGGCGATCACGGCATGCTTGGAGGATGAGCGCCCGGAAGACGTCCCTGTTGTCCATCCGGTCCGAGGGCTCGATCCTGTGCATCGGCTGCTCGGGCTCGATCCTCTCGATCGGCTCCGTCGGCTCGATCCTGTCGATAGGGTCCGCCGGCTCGGTCCTGTCCATCGGCTCGGCGCTGTCCGTGTTCTCGATCTCGTCGTTCGCGAGCCTCGGCTCGGTGCTCAGCGCGGTGTCGGACCGGTCGATCCTGTCGTGGCTCTCCTCGAAGGCGATTCTCGGACCAGGGAAGACGCGTGGTCCGGCACCGAGCGCATGATCTCGCGCGGGGGGCGCTCGTAGCCGCGGCCCGGCGGGCGTTCCGGGATCGCGAGCGGCTCACGGTCCACCGGCTGCCAGGGAACGCTCCCGAGCAGGTGGTGGATCATGTTCAGCCGGGCGTTGCGCTTGTCCTCGGCCTCCACCACGAACCAGGGTGAGATCTCCGTGTCCGTGTGCGCCAGCATGGCGTCCTTGGCCTCGGAGTAGTCGTCCCAGCGGGTGATGGACTCCAGGTCCATGGGGGACAGTTTCCACTGTTTGAGCGGATTCGTCAGGCGTTCGCGGAATCGTCGTTCCTGCTCCCGGTCGCTCACCGAGAACCAGTACTTGCGCAGCAGGATCCCGTCCTCGATGAGGAGGTTCTCGAAGATCGGCGTCTGGTGCATGAACCGCTCGTACTCGGCCGGCGTGCAGAACCCCATCACCCGCTCGACCCCGGCCCGGTTGTACCAGCTCCGGTCCAGCAGCACGATCTCACCGGCGGCGGGCAGATGGTCGACATAGCGCTGGAAGTACCACTGCGTCCGTTCCCGCTCGGTCGGCGCGGGCAGGGCGACGATGCGGCAGACCCGGGGGTTGAGGTGGGCGGACAGCCGCTGGATCGTCCCGCCCTTCCCTGCCGCGTCACGTCCCTCGAAGATCACGACGAGCCGGGTTCCGGTGGCCCTCACCCATTCCTGCATCCGGACCAGGTCGCTCTGCAGCCGGAGCAGTTCCTGTTCGTAGACCGCTTTCGGGACCCGGTCCCGTTTCGCCCGGCGGGAGTTCTTCCGCGATCGGTCTCCGCGCGCTGTCGCCATCACCGAAGTCTCACATTTCCCGGTCACGGCGAGAAGTGTGCGGCGCCAGGTCGTCCTCCGACGGTCACAGGTCCCGCGCCCACACGGCGAGCCGTTCGACGTTGCGCGCGTTGACGCCGTGGTCGACCAGCGTCCACGGCACGGCCGACCTGCTGGTGATCGTGACGTCCGTGGCCGAGTCGAACCGCGGCGCCACCCCGATGACGATCCGCTCGCCCCAGCTCCGCCAGGACATCCCGACCTTCAACGAGATCGTGCCCGCCTCCGGATCGACCGTGCCGAGGCTCGCCCGGGGCAGCGCCGCGGCCGCCGTGTGCCCCTGCCGCAGGACCTCGGCGGCCGGCGTGCCGACGGGGATGGTCGTGCTCGCGAGGCCGGCCCGACCCCGGATGTCCGTGCCGACGAGCCGGCGGTCCGCGCGGATCTGCATGCGGCCGAGGACGAGGGACATCGACGTGCCGAAGAACGTGCCCGCGATGACCGCGGCGACGGCGACGACCGCCGGGCCCGCGGTCGTCGCGGCGACCGGGCCGGTGAGGGCGAACCAGATCCCCCAGAGCAGGGCGAACGGGAGGCCCGTGGCGAGGCCGATGCGCACGTGCAGCCGGCGGGCGTCGTGCGGCGGGGGTCCGGGGTGCATCGTCATGATCGCTCCTCGATCGGCGTCCCGGGGTGGGACGTGATGGAGGAATCGTGCTGGTCAGGGCCGTGAACGGACATGGGGCGGGCCCGCCTGGCCCGGGGGCGGGCCCCCCGTCGCGCAGGGGGTGAGCCCCCGTGACCGGGCTCGGCCCGACCGGTGGGGACCGGTCGGGCCGAGCGGGACGTGCCGTGGATCGGACGGATCAGAGGATGAAGAGCATCTCCTGGTAGGTCGGCAGCGGCCAGAGGTCGTCCGCCACGATGCCCTCGAGGGTGTCCGCGGCCGCGCGCACCGCGGCCATCGCGGGGAGCAGCTGGTCCTGGGCGTGCCGGGCCTCCGCGAGCGCCGTCTCGCCCGGGTCGGCCGCGAGGGCGGCCTTGAGGACGGCGAGCGCCGAGCGCAGCGCCGTCAGCGGCTCGGTGACCTCGGCGAGCGGCGCGGTGTCCACCTCGACCCCGGCGGCCCTGAGGGCACCGAGGTTGGTCGCGACCTCCGTCTGGTGGCGGACCGCGGCGGGCAGGATCGAGGTGGTGCCCACCTCGAGGCTCAACCGCGCCTCGACGCCGATGGTCAGCGCGTACTGCTCCAGCCCGATCTCGTAGCGGCTGTGCATCTCCCGGTGGTTGAAGACCTTGTACGTCTCGAAGAGGTCCATCGCCTCCTCGGAGACGAGCTCCGGGAGCGCGTCGAGGGTGGTGCGCAGGTTCGGCAGCCCACGGTCCGCGGCCTCGATCTGCCACTTGTCCGAGTAGCCGTCGCCGTTGAAGACCACCGCGCCGTGCGTCGTGATGATCTCGGTGAGCAGGTCCTGCACCGCGGCGTCGAAGTCCGTGCCCGCGCCGACGGCCGCCTCGAGCGTGGTGGCGCAGTGGTCCAGCGCCTCGGCCATGATGGTGTTGATCGTGACCATCGGGCCCGCGACCGTCTGCATCGAGCCCGGCGCCCGGAACTCGAAGCGGTTTCCGGTGAAGGCGAACGGGCTGGTGCGGTTCCGGTCGCCCGGGTCCGTCGGCAGGATCGGCAGCGTGTCCACGCCGATGTGCATGACGCCCTTGCCCTTGGACGACGTGGCCGCGCCCTTGGCGATCTGCTCGAAGACGTCCGCGAGCTGGTCCCCCAGGAAGATCGAGATGATGGCCGGCGGGGCCTCGTTGGCGCCCAGGCGGTGGTCGTTCGTGGCGGAGGCGACGGACGCGCGCAGCAGGCCCGCGTACTTGTGCACGGCCCGGATGACGGCGGCGCAGAACACCAGGAACTGGGCGTTCTCGTGCGGGGTGTCGCCCGGGACGAGGAGCGAGCCCAGCTCGGAGTTCCCGAGGGAGAAGTTGACGTGCTTGCCCGAGCCGTTCACGCCCTCGAACGGCTTCTCGTGGAAGAGGATCTCCATGCCGTGCTTGCGGGCGATGGTCTTGAAGGTGGTCATCAGCAGTTGCTGGTGATCCGCCGCGACGTTGCCGCGCTCGAACATCGGGGCGACCTCGAACTGGCCGGGCGCGACCTCGTTGTGCCTGGTCTTGGCCGGGATGCCGAGCTTGAACAGCTCCCGCTCGGTGTCCATCATGAAGCCCAGGACGCGCTCGGGGATGGCGCCGAAGTAGTGGTCGTCGAACTCCTGGCCCTTCGGCGGCCTGGCGCCGAACAGGGTGCGGCCGGAGTTGAGGATGTCCGGCCGGGCGAGGAAGAAGTGCCGGTCGATCAGGAAGTACTCCTGCTCGGGCCCGCAGAAGGAGACGATGTTGCCCGGGTCCTCGTGCCCGAACAGCGCGAGCACGCGCTTGGCGTGCTCGCCCATCGCCTGCTGCGAGCGCAGCAGCGGCGTCTTGTGGTCCAGCGCCTCGCCGGTCATCGACACGAAGACCGTCGGGATGCAGAGGGTGTTGCCGTTCGGGTTCTCCAGCACGTACGCCGGGCTGGTGACGTCCCAGCCGGTGTAGCCGCGGGCCTCGAACGTGTTGCGCAGGCCGCCGTTGGGGAAGCTCGACGCGTCCGGCTCGCCCTGGACCAGGGTCTTCCCGCCGAACTCGGCGAGCGCGGTGCCGTCCGCGACGGGTTCGAGGAAAGCTGTCGTGCTTCTCGGCGGTGAGCCCGGTGAGGGGGTAGAAGACGTGCGCGTAGTTGCGTCGCGCCCTTCTCCAGCGCCCAGTCCTTCATCGCGGACGCGACGGCGTCCGCGACGATCGGGTCGAGCTTCGCGCCGTGCTCGATCGTGGCCATGACCGAGGTGAAGACGGACTTGGGCAGCCGCTTCTGCATGACGTTCCTGCTGAAGACGTTCTCGCCGAACACCTCACCGGGGGCCTCGGTGGCCGTGAAGCTCGCCGCGGGTGCCGTGGAGGCCTCCACGCACCTGATCGCCTGCAGACGGACGCTGTTTCCGCTCATGTGCTTCCCTCTCGGCCAGGCATGGATGTGCGCCACACGGGGGCTGCGGGCACGGTTCGCCGAACGCTACGAAGCGCCTGTAGCGGGGGTGTTTCCGTCTCGTGAGCGGTGAGGTCCGGTCTTTCCGCTGGCCACCGGGGCCGCAGGGCTTTCCGGCCGCGCTCGCCCCCCCCAGATGGACGCAGGGTCTACGTACGGTCGGAGCAACGTGACGAGCCCCGTGTCGCCCGCACCGCTCGCCGGGCGACGCCGCTACTCGACGGGGCGGCCGAACGTCACCGAGTCCCGCACGGCCGGCGGCGCCGACGTCCGGAGCGCGGCGTCCCGGCGGGCGCCGAGGGCGTCGTTGACCGTGGAGAAGGCGAGCCGCAGGGCGACGAAGGTGGTCATCGCGAAGATCGCCGCGTCGTCGAAGCCGTGCTCGCGCAGCTCCCGGACGTCCGCCTCGGTGGTGCCGTTCGGGTCCCGGGCGATCGCGCGCGCCCAGCGGGCCGTCGCCGCCTCGGCCGGGGACAGGCCCTCGTCGGTGCCGCGGATCACCGCGGCCGCGACCTGCTCGTCCGCCGCCTTCGCCAGCCGCGAGCCCCAGGCCAGCGAGCAGTAGGAGTCCCCGAGCGCGGACGCGCACGCCGCGACCAGGATGCCGCGCCGCCGCAGGTCCAGCCCGAGGACGTCGACCTGGCGTTTCATCAGCTCGAAGAGCGCGTCGTGGGTGGCCGGCTGGTGGGCCCAGAGCCGCGTGGTGTTCATGACGTACCCGACCTCGGCCGTGTCCTCCGCGTGGAGGGCCCGGGTCCCCGGGGAGGCCGCGGGCTCGGCGATGAAGGTCATTCCCTCCTGAGGGCGCCCGCGGCCCGGCTGATACCGATCCCTACCTCCCGACTCCCTACCTCCCGACTCCCGGCCTCCCGACCAGCTCGTGCCGGCCCAGCCCGCTGACGTCGATCTCGTCCAGGGACTTCACCACGATGTCCGCGTGCTGCGCCGCGAGCGCGTCGAAGTCGTCCGCGCGGGACACCCCGACCGCGGACATGTCGCCCGCCTTCGCGGCCTGCACGCCGCTCACCGCGTCCTCCACCACGAACACCTGGGACGGCAGGTACCCGAGCTCCTCGGCGGCCGCCAGGAAGATGTCCGGCGCGGGCTTGCCGTGCGCGAAGTCCCGGCCGGAGATGTCGACGTCGAAGGAGTCCAGCAGGCTCAGCCCGGGGGTGAGGAAGCCGTAGGACAGGCCGTTCTCCTCGGCGAAGGTGTCCAGCCGGATCTGCTTCAGGAACAGCCCCGCGTTCTTCGACGACGACGCCGCCGCGATGCGCAGCCCGGCGCCCTTGCAGGCCAGGACGAACCGCAGCGCGTCCGGGTAGGCGCGGAACTCGCCCGCCTCGATCAGCCGCACCACCATGTCCTGCTTGTGCGCGCCGTAGACCTTCGCGCGCGTCGCGACGTCCGGCACGCCGAAGTACTCCAGCGCGGACGTGGCGCCCGCGTCGCGCGGCTTCCCGGACATCTGCTCCTGGTAGACCTTCGAGGTGAAGGCCTCGGGCGACCAGGTGGTGGACGGTGCGATGTCCGCCCACTCGCCCTCCATCAGCGCGCGCAGGGAGTCCTTCCAGGCGCGTTCGTGGGGCGAGTCGACCAGCACCCCGTCGACATCGAAGATCGCTCCGGCGAACCCGTCACTGGACATGCTTCCCTCTTCCCGGAGATCTCTCGCTGTCCGGTCGATCGAACCAGATGGCGGGTTCCGTCGTGATGACGGCGAGGCCGACGGCTCGGTCCCACCGGGGGTGGCGACGGATTCGCGACGGCGAACGCACGGGGGGCGATCGCCACCACGGCGCCGAGCGGGGCCGAGCGGGGCCGAGCGGGGCCGAGCGGGGCCGAGCGGGAGAGTGGCCCGGGTCCCGCCCGAGGTGCCCACGAACCGGTCGGCGCCATCCACCGGAGTAACCTGGCACGGGCAAACAGCCAGGTGAACCGAGGAGTGGGACGGACGTTGTCGCAGAACGTGTCGCAGGTCGTGAGCGAGGCCGCGCGACGCCGGACCTTCGCCGTCATCAGCCACCCGGACGCCGGGAAGTCCACGCTGACCGAGGCCCTGGCCCTGCACGCGGAGGCCATCGACTCGGCGGGCGCGGTGCACGGCAAGTCCGGCCGGCGCGGCGTCACCTCGGACTGGATGGAGATGGAACGCGCCCGCGGGATCTCCGTCAGCTCCGCGGTGCTGCAGTTCGTCTACCGGGACACCGTGATCAACCTGCTGGACACCCCCGGCCACGGGGACTTCTCCGAGGACACCTACCGGGTGCTCGCCGCCGTCGACGCCGCGGTGATGCTGCTGGACGCGGCGAAGGGTCTCGAACCCCAGACCCTGAAGCTGTTCGACGTCTGCCGCGCCCGCAAGATCCCGGTGCTCACGTTCGTCAACAAGTGGGACCGGCCGGGCCGCGAGCCCCTGGAGCTGCTGGACGAGATCGAGCAGACGATCGGCCTGCGCCCCATGCCGCTCACCTGGCCGCTGGGCATCGCCGGGGAGTTCCACGGCCTGCTCGAGTGCGAGACCGGCGAGTACACCCGCTACACGCGGTCGGCCGGCGGCGCCACCAAGGCGACGGCCGAGCCGGTCGCCGCGGACGTCGCCGCCGCCGAGGAGCCGCAGGCGTGGAGCGCGGCACAGGACGAGCTCGCCCTGCTCGAGGAGATCGGCGCGGGCTACGACGAGAAGGACTTCCTGACCGGCGTCGCCACGCCGGTCATGTTCGGTGCGGCGCTGTCCAACATCGGCGTCGCCCGGCTGCTGGAGGCGCTCGTCGGGCTCGCCCCGTCCCCGGCCGAGCGGGTGGACGCCCACGGCGTGCCCCGCGCGCTGGACTCGCCGCTCTCCGGGCTGATCTTCAAGGTGCAGGCGGGCATGGACCCGGCGCACCGGGACCGCATGGCCTACCTGCGCATCGCCTCCGGCCGGTTCGAGCGCGGGATGGTCCTCACGCATGCCGCGACGGGCAAGCCGTTCGCCACGAAGTACGCGCAGTCCGTGTTCGGGCAGACCCGGACGACGGTCGAGGAGGCCTTCCCGGGGGACATCGTCGGGCTGGTCAACGCCACGGCACTGCGTCCGGGGGACACCCTCTACGCGGCGGACCCGGTCGAGTTCCCCACGATCCCGAGCTTCTCCCCGGAGCACTTCGCCGTCGCCCGGTGCAAGGACACCGGCAAGCAGAAGCAGTTCCGCCGCGGCATCGACCAGCTGGACGGCGAGGGCGTCATCCAGGTGCTCCGCTCGGACCGCCGCGGGGACCAGGCGCCGGTGCTCGCCGCGGTCGGGCCGCTGCAGTTCGACGTCGTCACCGCCCGGCTGGAGGGTGAGTTCAAGTCCCCGGTGCAGCTGGAGAACCTGAGCTACCAGCTCGCCCGCGTCACGGACGCCGACGGCGAGGCGGCCCTGGCCTCGCAGTCCGAGGTCGAGGTGCTGCGCCGCACGGACGGCGCCTACCTCGCCGTGTTCAGCAACAAGTGGCGCCTGGACATCGTGCAGCGGAAGTTCCCGGACCTGATGCTCGAGGCGCTCCCGGCGGGCACGGTCGTCGACTGAGGTCCGATCGGGGGCACTACTGATCGGGCGTTCAGTTCTCTAGGGTGAAGGTGTCCCGATCCCTCACCGCGGAGGCCCCCTTGCCGAACGACGCAGTGCCCGGTTTCCCCCTGCCCAACGCCTCGAACGACCTCACCGGGCAGGTCGCCCTGGTCACCGGGGCCTCGTCCGGGCTCGGGCGGCGCTTCGCGGAGGTGCTCGCCGCGGCGGGGGCGAGCGTGGTCGTCGCGAGCCGCCGGGTGGACCGCCTCGAGGAGCTGGTCAAGGAGATCGACGCCCGCGGGGGCAAGGCCGCCGCGGTCGCCGTCGACGTCTCGGACGTCGCGTCGCTGGCGGACGCCGTGGACCGGGCCGAGGCGGCGTTCGGCACCATCACGATCCTGGTCAACAACGCCGGGATCCCGGACGCCCAGCGTGCGCACAAGATGCCGCTGGAACTGATCGACGCGGTGTTCGACACCAACCTGCGCGGCCCGTACGTCCTGTCCTGCGAGATCGCGAGGCGGCTGATCAAGGCCGAGCTGCCGGGCCGGATCGTGAGCACGTCCTCGATGGGCTCCTTCGACTACAAGGGCAACGGCGCGGCCCTCTACTCGATCACCAAGGCGGGCATCAACCGGATGACCGAGGCCCTGGCCGTCGAGTGGGCCCGGTTCGGGATCAACGTCAACGCGATCGCGCCGGGCGCGTTCTCCTCGGAGATGATGGACGGGATGATCGAGCGCATCGGGGACTTCTGGGAGAACGCCCCGCGCAAGCGCCTCGGCCAGGCGCCGCAGCTGGACAGCACGCTGCTCTACCTGGTCTCGCCCGCGTCCGAGGCGGTCACCGGGACCGTGATCAAGGTCGACGACGGGCAGCACGGTCGCTGACGTCCGTGGCAGGCTCGTCGGTGTGAGCACGATCCTGCGGGAGCCCGCCGCCGACGTCCTGGACACGACCGCGCTCGGTCGCTACGTCCGCTGGCTGGCGGCCGAACGCGGCCGCGAGGTCACGAGCTTCGACGAGCTGTGGCGCTGGTCCGTCGACGATCTCGAGGGCTTCTGGGCGTCGATCTGGGACCACTTCGGCGTCCGGGGGACGTACGGGACCGTTCTCGGCGACCGGGGGATGCCCGGGGCGCAGTGGTTCCCGGACGCGACGCTGAACTACGCCGAGCACATGCTGGGCCGGCTCGAGGACGCGGACCGGCCCGCGGTGATCGCGCGCTCGCAGACCCGCGGGCCCGTCGAGCTGACGTTCGCCGAGCTCACGGACCAGGTCGCGCGGGCCCGGGCCGGGCTGCGCCGGCTCGGGGTCGGGAAGGGAGACCGGGTCGTCGGGTTCCTGCCGAACATCCCGGAGGCGCTCGTCGCGTTCCTGGCGACGGTGTCCCTCGGCGCGGTCTGGGCCTCCTGCGCGCCGGAGTTCGGGGCCCGCAGCGTGATCGACCGGTTCGCCCAGGTCGAGCCGGCGGTGCTGATCACGGTCGCGGGCTACACCTACGGCGCCAAGGAGATCGACAGGACGGCCGAGCTGGCCGCGGTGCGGGCGGGGCTGCCGAGCGTGCGGCACGTCGTCGGCGTCGAGTACGGACCGGTCCCCGTTCCGGACGCGCTGAGCTGGGCGGACCTGCTCGCGGACCCGGAACCCCTCGCCTTCGAGCCGGTCCCCTTCGACCATCCGCTCTACGTGCTCTTCTCGTCGGGCACGACGGGCCTGCCGAAGGCGATCGTGCACGGTCACGGCGGCATCCTGCTCGAACACCTCAAGACCCACGCCTTCCAGCTGGACACCCGTCCCGGGGACCACGTCCTGTGGTTCACGACCACGGCCTGGACGATGTGGAACATCATCGTGTCGGGCCTGCTGCACCGCGCGGCCGTCGTCCTGGTGGACGGGAACCCGCTGTACCCGGACCTCACCGAGCAGTGGCGGATCGCCGCGGACACCGGCGCGACGCTGCTCGGCACCAGCCCCGCCTACCTCATGGCCTGCCGCACGGAGGGGATCGAGCCGGCGTCGGCCGTGGATCTCGCCGCGCTGCGGATGCTCGGGATCACCGGTTCGCCGTTGCCGGACGAGGGCTTCGAGTGGGCGCAGGAGCAGTTCGGGGACCGGGTGCTCGTCAACTCGATGAGCGGCGGGACGGACGTCTGCTCCGGTTTCGTCGCCGGGAACCCGTGGCTGCCGGTGTACCGCGGCGAGATCTCCGGGCCGTGCCTCGGCGTGGACGTGACCGCGTTCGACCCGGCGGGGAACGAGATCGTCGGCGAGCTGGGGGAGTTGGTGATCCGGCAGCCCATGCCGTCGATGCCCGTCCGGCTCTGGAACGACGCCGGGGACGAGCGTTACCGGTCGTCCTACTTCGAGCAGTACCCCGGCGTGTGGCGGCACGGGGACTGGGTGGTGATGTCCGAGCGGCGGACGTTCGTGATCAGCGGACGCTCCGACGCGACGCTCAACCGCGGCGGCGTCCGGCTGGGCACCGCCGAGTTCTACTCCGTGGTGGAGGAGCTGCCGGAGGTCGCGGACAGCCTGGTGGTGCACCTGGAGGACCGCCAGGGCGGGGCCGGTGAGCTGCTGCTGTTCGTCGCGCTGAAGGACGGCGCGGAGCTCGACGACGCCCTGCGCGGCCGGATCCGCGGCGCGCTGCGCAGCGAGCTGTCCCCGCGGCACGTGCCGGACGCCATCCGGGTCGTTCCCGCGATCCCGCGCACGCTCACCGGGAAGAAGCTGGAGACCCCGATCAAGCAGATCCTGCGCGGCCGCCCGCCCGCCGAGGTGATCAGCGCGGACGCGGTGAGCGACTTCGCGGCCGTCGCCGCGTTCGCCTCCCGGGACGACGCGTGAAGGGACGCCTGGCCGTCGCCGCCGTGGCCGCCGCCGCGGGCTGGGCGGTCCGGGACTACCGGAAGTGGCGCGGCCTCGGTGTCGGCGGGCTCCCGCCGACCGTCGGCGGATGGATCACCGTCACCGGCATGCGGCTGCGCGGGCGGGACCCGTTCGAGCCGCTGGACCCCGGCGAGGGGGACGTGAGCCGGGTGCTGCTGGACCTCGCGCCCCGGGCCGGGGACCGCCCAGAGGTCGGCGCCCATCCCGTGCCGCACCGGGTGCTCGAGCAGCGCGCGCCCGAGCCGGTGCGGGCGGAGCTGCACCAGGTGGTCGCGGAGCTCGCCACGCGGCCGGGGCTGGAGCTGCGGACCAGCCGGTGGGAGAAGCACCACGAGGCGCTGTGGCGCGCGGGCGGCGACGAGATCGCCCACGTCCATCCCTCGGACGGGTCGCTGCACGTGGTGCTCGGCGCTGTCGACGCCCGGCTGGTCGTCAAGCGGCGCTGGGGCGAGTACCACCCGCTGGCCGGGGTGATGCTCGGGCTGCCCGCCACCTACACGCTGCTCTACCCGCCGAGGACATCCGCGGAGGTCGCCGTGCTCCGGACGATCCTGGCCGCGGCGATCGAGGAGGCCACACGATGAACCGCCGGGGCGTGCTCGTGGGCACGGTCGTCCTCCTCGTCGCGATCTCGTGGGGGATCAAGGAGGCCGTCGAGAGCTCGCTCGCCGGCGGCCGGTCGATCGACCTCGGGATCCTGCAGCTGCGGCTGCTGTACAACTCGGGCGTCTCGTTCAGCATGGGCGCGGGCCTGCCGGCCTGGGTCATCCTCGGGGTCACCGGGCTGATCGCGCTGGGTGTCGCCGTGTTCGGCTGGCGGGCGGCCCCGACCCTGCCGGTCCTCGGCGTGCTCGGGGTGGCGGGCATCATCGCCGGCGCATGCGCGAACCTGCTCAACCGGGCGATCGACGGGGCGGTCACGGACTACCTGCACACCGGCTGGTTCGCGACCTTCAACGTCCCGGACGCGCTGATCACCGTCGGCGTCGTCGCGCTCGGTGTCTCGTTCCTGCTGCAGCCGGAGGAGAAGGCCCCCCTCGACGCGACCCGGCCGGACGCGGAGTAGCTCACTCGGTGTCGAGCGGGACCGCCGTCCCGCGGACCAGGCCGAGCTGGACGGACTGCCGGCCCAGGACCGCGTCGAGCAGCCAGTCGACGGCGGTCCGCACGCGGTTGCCCGGCATCGTGGCCAGGTGGTATCCGCGGGTGACGACCTTCGCCGGCAACCCGGACAGCGGGATCCGCAGCGGGTTCGCCGCCGCCTCCGCCCCGCCGAGGTCCACCACGAAGCCCAGGTCGTGGTGCTTGTAGGTGCGCAGCTCGCCGTGCCCGAGCGAGGCCGCGACGTTCTTCCCGGCCAGTTTCCCCTGGCGGCCGGCGTGCTGCGCGGTCATCGGGGTGACCTCGCCGGGCCTCGTGAGGTCCGGCACCGCGGCGGCGTCACCGCACGCGAACACCTCCGGGTGGCCCGGGACGGCCAGTGTCTCGTCGACGACGAGCCGGCCCTCCTGCGTGGGGAGTCCCGTCTCGGTGACCAGCGGGTCCGGGACCACCCCCACGCACCAGACGAGCGAGCGGGTGTGGACGAACTCGTCGTCGGTGAGGTGCACGCCGTCCGTCGTGGCCTCCTTGACCGAGACGCCCGTCATCACCTCGACGCCGCGGTGGCGGAGCACGGCGTCCGCGGTCCGGGACATCCGCGGGCTCAGCCCCGGCAGTACGGTCGGTGCGACGTCGAGCAGCAGCCAGCGGACGCGCTGCGCGGCCAGCGCGGGGAGCCGTCTCACCAGCGCGTCGGTCAACAGCGGTCCCTGGGCGGCGACCTCGGTCCCGGTGTAGCCGGCGCCGACCACCACGAAGGTGCACCGGGCGGCACGTTCGGCCGGGTCGTCGGACGCGGCGGCGAGCTCGATCTGCCGGATGACGTGATCGCGCAGGTAGAGGGCCTCGGCGACCCCGCGGTAGCCGTGCGCGTGCTCGGCCACGCCGGGGATGGGGAGCAGCTTGTTCACGCTGCCCGCGGCGAGGACGAGCCGGTCGTAGCCGATCTCGTGGGTGCCGCCCTCGGGGTCCGTGTAGCCCACCGTCCGTTCGTCCAGCGAGACCGTGGTGACCTCGCCGAGCGCGAGCCGCACCCCCTTCAGCGTCCCGGCGAGGGGGACGGTGATGCGCCGCGGGTCCAGGATCGCCGCGGACACCTCGGGGAGCAGCGGCAGGTAGAGGAAGTAGTCCGTGGGGTTGACCAGGACGATCTCGGTGTCCGACCCCTGCGGCGAGGCCTTCTGCAGGGCCTTGCGCAGGGACTTCGCGGCCTGGTATCCGGCGAAACCCCCGCCGACGATCACGACGCGTTTCGGTTCGGTCATCTCCGGTGTGCCCCCCTCGATGTCTCCTCGTGGGTCAACCCTGGCACGGACCGGCGGATCACGCGTCCGCCGCGGCCGCCCGTCCGGCGGCGAGGAACGCGGCGACGGCGTCGACGTCCGGGAGCTCGTCGGCCGCCGCCATCGCCCCGAACGGGGCGTTCCAGAACGGCCCCTCGCGGGGCTCCCACGGGCCCACGTAGGCGTACGGCAGCGGGTACCCGCTGTCCCCCGGCGAGACCCCGTAGTTGACCTCGGCGACGCTGACGCCCAGGTCGAAGTGCTCCGGCCAGAGCACCGGTTCGACGTCCGGGAACAGGCGCCGCAGGGCGGCCTCGCCCCGGGAGAACCATGCCGCGAGGACCGCCGCGGCGTCGGGATCGACGGTGAGCGGGGAGTCCGGGTCGTGGCCGGACGCCGGATAGCTGTCCGGCGCCCCGGCCGTCACCCCGGCCCGATCCGCCAGCTCCCGGCAGCTGCCGGTCAGCGGGAACCGGCCGTCCGGGGTGACGAGCTCCGCCCCGTCGACGCGCGTCGGCGAGACGACGCCGCCGAACCCGCCGGGTGTGGACCGGAGCCGGATGGTCCCGTGCCCGCGGAACTGCGGTCCGGCGATCACCAGCTCCGCTATCGCGTGCAGGGAACGTCGGGTGTCGACGAGCGGGCCGGGATCGGTCATGTGCCCACTCTGCACCACCCGCGCGCCCCTTCCGGCCGGACGCGCGCCGTCGACCGCGCGCGTGGCGCCGGACCGCGCGCGTGGCGCCGGACCGCGCGCGTCGTCGGTCCGACGCTGCGCGAGCGGTACCCCGCGGGCGAGTGAGGCTCAGGCCGGGCAGGCCTCGGGCTCGGTCTCCTCGGCATCGGGCCCCGGGTCCCCGGCCGCCGCGTCGGCGGCGGCGGCGACGGAGCGCAGCGCCAGCACGGCCACCACGCTGAGCAGGGCCGCGATCCCCGCGGCGATCAGCGAGGTGAGCTGCAGCCCGTCGACGAACGCCTGCCGGGACACGGCGAGCAGTTCCGCCCCGACCGGGCCGGGCAGCTGCGCGGCGGCGCCCACGGCTCCGCCGAGGGTGTCCCGCGCGGCCTGCGCCGCCGCGTCCGGGATGCCGGCGGGCAGCCCCGCGGACACCCCGCCGCGGTAGATCGCGATCCCGATGCTGCCCAGCACCGCGATCCCGAGTGCCCCGCCCAGCTCGGCGGCGGTCTCGGAGATCCCGGAGGCCGCGCCCGCCTTCTCCTCCGGCGCCGACCCGACGACCATCTCCGTGGCCAGCCCGAACACCGGCCCCAGGCCGAACGAGATCACGACGGACGACGTGATCAGCGCGGCCAGTCCGTGGTCCACCTCGACGGTGGCGAGGACCGACATCCCGGCCGCCGCGGCCGCCAGCCCGGCGGCGACGGTGTACGCGGGCCGGACGCGGCCGAGCATCCGCGGCGCCAGCTGCGAGCTGACGACGAACGCGGCGGCGGAGGGCAGCGACCACAGCCCCGCCTCGAGGGGCGACAGGGACATCACGAGCTGCAGGTACTGGGCGATGTAGAGGAAGTACCCGATCATCACGAAGATCGACAGGAAGTTGACCAGCAGGGCGGCGTCGAACGCGCGGATCCGGAACAGCCGCACGTCGATCATCGGCTCGGGGATCCGCCGCTGCCGCCGCACCCACAGCGCCCCGACGAGCACCCCGGCCGCGATGGCCAGCAGCGCGACGGTGCCCGGGCCGTCCTGCGCGATCTGCTTGATGCCATAGACGACCGCCAGCAGCGCGACGACGGACATCGCGGCGCTGAGCACGTCCAGCCGCCCGGCCGCGGGATCCCGGTACTCGGGCAGCACCCGCGGCCCCAGGATCAGCAGCGCCCCCATCACCGGCAGGGCCAGCAGGAACACCGAGCCCCACCAGAAGAACTCCAGCATGATCCCGCCGAGCACCGGGCCGACGGCGCTGCCCGCGGAGAACGCCCCGATCCAGACGCCGACGGCCGCCGAGCGCTGCTTCGGGTCCGTGAACATGTGGAAGATCAGCGACAGGGTCGACGGGGCGATCGTCGCGCCCGCGATCCCCAGCAGGGCCCGGCTGACGATCAGCATCTCGGGTGTCGTGGAGAACGCGGTGAGCACCGAGACCAGCCCGAACGCCACCGCGCCGCCGAGCAGCAGCCGACGGCGGCCGATCCGGTCCCCGAGCGTCCCCATCGTCACGAGCGCACCGGCGACCATGAACCCGTAGATGTCGATGATCCACAGGAGCTGCGTGCTCGTGGGCAGCAGATCCTCGCTGAGCTGCGGGATCGCGAGCTGCAGGACCGTCAGGTCCATCACGTAGAGGAGGCAGGCGAGCGCCAGGACGGCGAGCCCCACCCACTCGCGGCGTCCCGCTCTCCGGGGTCCGGCGGTGGTGCTCATGGCTCGATCCTCCCGTTCGGTGTGTCGTCCGGAGGGCAGACCGGGCCCGCCCGGTGAACTCATCGGCACGGTCCTAGCGGGAGTCCGGGACCTCGCGGCGGATCTCCTCGAGCCAGATCTTGGCGCTCATGTCGCTCGGTGCGCGCCAGTCCCCGCGGGGGGAGAGGCTGCCGCCCGCGGAGACCTTCGGTCCGTTGGGCAGGGCACTGCGCTTGAACTGGCTGAAGCTGTAGAAGCGCTGCGCGAACACCTCGGACCACTTCCGGATGTCCGCCATCGTGAACGCCCCGCGCTTGTCCTCCGGGAAGCCGGCGGGCCAGTCACCCTTCGCCGCGTCCCCCCACGCGTGCCAGGCCAGGAACGCGACCTTCGACGGCCGGAAACCCCAGCGCAGGACGTGGAAGAGCGTGAAGTCCTGCAACGGGTACGGGCCGACCTTCGCCTCGCTGCTCTGCACCTCCGCGCCGTCCGTCGAGGGCACGAGCTCCGGGGTGATCTCGGTGTCCAGCACGGACTGCAGGACCTCGCCCACCTCGTCGTCGAACTGCTTCGACGAGATGACCCACCGGATGAGGTGCTGGATCAGCGTCTTCGGCACCCCGCCGTTGACGTTGTAGTGCGACATCTGGTCCCCGACGCCGTAGGTGGACCAGCCCAGCGCGAGCTCGGAGAGGTCCCCGGTGCCCAGGACGATCCCGTTGCGCTGGTTCGCCGCGCGGAACAGGTAGTCCGTGCGCAGCCCGGCCTGGACGTTCTCGAAGGTGACGTCGTAGACCGGTTCCCCCTCGGCGAACGGGTGCCCGAGGTTGCGCAGCATCAGCGACGCGGTCTCGCTGATGTCGATCTCCTCGAACGTCACGCCCAGGGCCGCGCCGAGCCGGTAGGCGTTGCCCTTCGTGTGGTCCCCGGTGGCGAAGCCGGGCAGCGTGAACGCCAGGATGTCGCTGCGCGGGCGGCCCTGCCGGTCCATCGCCCGCGCCGCGACGATCAGCGCGTGCGTGGAGTCCAGCCCGCCGGACACGCCGATCACGATCATGGGCTGGCCGATGGCGCGCAGCCGCTGCTCCAGGCCGCTGACCTGGATGTTGTAGGCCTCGTAGCAGTCCTGCTCGAGCCGGGTCTCGTCCGCGGGGACGAACGGGAAGCGCTCGATCTCGCGGAGCAGCCCGATGTCCCCGCGCGGGGGCTGCAGGGCGAACCCGATCGTCCGGAAGCCGTCCAGCCGGGCCGCGTGGTGGCGCCGGTTGTCGTCGAAGGTCCCCATCCGGAGCCGTTCGTTGCGCAGCAGGCCCAGGTCCACGTCCGCGACGGACTGCCGGGGCCGGCGGGGGAAGCGCTCGGTCTCGGCCAGCAGCAGGCCGTTCTCGTAGATCATCGTCTGGCCGTCCCAGGCGAGGTCCGTGGAGGACTCGCCCTCCCCGGCGGCGGCGTAGACGTAGGCGGCCAGGCAGCGCGAGGAGCCCGAGCGGCACATCAGCTTCCGGTCCTCCGCGCGGCCGACGGTGATCGGGCTGCCGGACAGGTTCGCCAGCACGGTCGCCCCCGCGAGGGCCGCCTCCGCGCTGGGCGGGATCGGCACCCACATGTCCTCGCAGATCTCCGCGTGCAGCACGAAGCCGGGCACGTCCGAGGCGGCGAAGAGCAGGTCCGGGCCGAACGGGACCTCCGCCCCGGCCACGACGACCGTGCCGCGCACGTCGTCCCCGGGCGCGATCTGCCGGCGCTCGTAGAACTCCCGGTAGGTCGGCAGGTAGGACTTCGGCGCGACGCCGAGCACCCGGCCGCGGTGGATCACGACCGCGCAGTTGTGGAGGCGGTGCCGCACGCGCAGCGGCGCCCCGACGACCAGCACCGGCAGCAGGTCCGCGGACCCCGCCACGACCTCGGCCAGCGCCACCTCGACGGCCTCGAGCAGCGAGTCCTGCATCACGATGTCCTCGAGGGAGTACCCCGAGAGCGTGAGCTCGGGGAACACCGCGAGGCCGACGCCGTCCGCGTCCAGTTCCCGGGCCGTGGCCAGCACGGACGCCGCGTTGGCCGCGGGGTCCGCGAGGGCGGTGGTGATCGTGGCCGCGGCGACGCGGAGGAAGCCGTGGCGGTAGGCCGACCAGAAGTCCGTCACCCCCGCAGTCTGCTACAGCCGATCAGTACCCGTCGTGTCGCTCCACCCACCCCACGAACGGCCGCCGCGCGCCGAACCGATCGGCTGCCCGCCGATCCCGGACGGTCGATCCGTGGCAGGGTCGAGAGGGTGCTCAGCACCCGCAAGATCACGAACCTGACCGGTCCCGGGCACACGGACCGCTTCGGCGTCGGCGGGACGGATCTCGGCGCCCCGGCGATCGCGCCGGACGGCCACCTGGTCGCCGTCTTCGGGGACACGTTCGAGGAGGACCGCGTCGGCGGCCCGGGCTGGCGTTCCCCGGTGGTGCTCCTCGGCGATCCCGGCACGCTCCGGACCGGCATCGAGTGGACGGCCTCGGCCGGACCGGGCGAGTACGCGGCACAGGTGATGGCCTACCGGCACATGAAGCGGCTGCGCCGCAGGCGGATCACCACGGTCATCCCGACGGACCTGCTGACCGTCGGCGACGAGATGTTCCTGCACGTGATGGCCTGCGAGGGCCTCGGCAACGTGGCGTGGACCGAGATCCTCCGCTCCCGCGACGGCGGCCGCTCCTGGGCCGAGACCGGCACCCGCTGGCGCGGTGGCCTGCACGGCGGCCTGTTCCAGATGCTCACCTGGTGCCGCGGGGACGACGGCTTCGTCTACGCGTTCACCACCGGGTTCCGGCGCGACGCGGGGCTGCTGCTGCACCGCGTTCCCGAGGGCCGGGTCACCGACCCGGCCGCCTGGGAGCCCTGGGGGTTCCGGGACGGCGCCTGGGCCTGGGGGAACCCGCCGACCCTCGTCCTCGACGGACGGCTCGGTGAGCTCAGCCTGCGCCGGGTCGAGGGCCGCTGGGTGCTGTCCTTCTTCGACGAGGGCCACTACCGGATCGACGTCATGGTCCTCGCCGGCCCGCTCGACGACCTCTTCCGGGCCCCGCGCGCCGCCGCCCTGACGGGCTGCGACTGGGGCCGGGAGGACCACTCCCGCGGCCGGGTCGCCCAGCTCTACGGCGGGTACGTGGTGCCGGGCTCGAGCCTGCGCGAGCTGCACCTGGTGGTGAGCCAGATGCACTCCGAGAGCGGCCACCCGTACCGGGCGATGCAGTTCCGCACCGATGCCTCGCCCTTGACCACAGGCGTCATGGAGCCTTGACGCGCTCACCGAGCCCCAGAACTCGCGTTGTGGAGCCACAAC
>JAOZVV010000169.1 GCA_025869365.1 Pseudonocardia sp. | reverse complement strand
CCAGCGGGACGGGGGCGAAGGCCTCGTTCACCTCGAACGCGCCGATGTCCGAGATGGACAGACCGCTCTTCTTCAGCACCTTCTGCGTGGCCGGGATGGGGCCCGTCAGCATCATCAGCGGGTCCGCGCCGCTGACCGCGCCGGAGTGGTAGCGCGCGATCGGGGTCAGGCCCAGGTCCTTCGCCTTCTCGGCGGACATGATCAGGGTGGCGGACGCGCCGTCCGAGATCTGCGAGGCGTTGCCGGCGTGGATCACGCCGTGCTCGTTGAACGAGGGCTTGAGCTTCGCCAGCGTCTCCGGGGTGGTGCCGCGGCGCAGGCCCTCGTCCGCGGTGAAGTCCGGCAGGCCGGGGATCGCGGCCAGCTGGCCGTCGAAGGCGCCGGAGTCGATCGCGGCGGCGGCGAGCTCGTGGGAACGCGACGAGTACTCGTCGAGGCGCCGGCGGGTGAAGCCCCACTTCGCCGCGATGCGCTCGGCGCCGATGCCCTGGTTGAAGTCCTCACCGGGGAACTCGCCGCTGGTCAGGTCCACGGCGTAGCGCTCCCGCGCCAGCGGGCCGTACGGGCGGCCGAGGTCCCGGCCCGCGCCGAGCGGCACCCGGGTCATGGTCTCCACCCCGCCGGCGACGACGATGTCGTACTGCCCGGACATCACCATGCCGGCGGCGAAGTCGAACGACGACTGGCTCGACCCGCAGGCGCGGTTGAGGGTGATGCCGGGAACCGACTCCGGCCAGCCCGCGGCCAGGACGGCGTAGCGGCCGATCTGCGCGGCCTGGTCCCCGACCTGGTTCACGCAGCCCCAGATGACGTCGTCGATGAGGTTCGGGTCGATCCCGGTGCGCTCCTGCAGGGCCTTCAGGACGTACGCCGAGAGGTCCGCGGGGTGGACGTCTGCCAGGGACCCCTTCCGCTTGCCGATGGGGGTGCGGACCGCGTCGACGATGACGGCCTCGGCCATGGGGACTCCTTCGGAGATCAACAACAGCAACTTAACGAACGTACGGGACCTGCTTGGGTACCCCGAAGGTAGGACGTCGCCGGGCCCAGCACCAGGCTCAGATGAACGCCGGCAGCGCCGCCGCGAGCGCGTCGGCCCGCGCGAGCCTGCCCGTCGACGTCGTCGGACAGGCCCAGGTGGGGCCGCGCGCCGGCCGGGCGCCCGCGGACGAACCTCCCACCCCGCCCATCCCGAGGTCCTCCCCGACGCCGGCCCCGTCGACCTGTCCACTCGCGAGTGTCCAGGTCACGGGCCTGCCGAGGACGAGGGCGTCGCCGCTGCACCCCGGCCCGGCGCTCGCCGCCGGGAGCGTGCCGTCGAGGACGGGTACGAGCAGCGGGCGAGCGCCCGGGCCGTCGCGTGACCGTCGACGGCACGGATCTCGGCGCCCCGCCACGTGGCCGAGTTCACGAGCACCCCGTCGACGCCGACGCCCATCGAGCGGTGCCGCGGCGTCCCCGCCGGCTCGGTGGTCCCGATCCACTCCGCGCGCGGGAGCCGCAGGTCGACGGGTGCTGCACCCGCCGGCCCCGGGCGCCGTCCCCGGGCCTCACGTGCCGGGGAGGCATGAAGCCGCTCACACCATCGGGTCGAGCGGCGACCCCGCTGTATCGATGCGGTAGCGTCACCGCAGCGAAGGGGAGTAGCTCTCAACGCTGCGGTCGACATGCTGGCGGGTCATCCCGCCCGGCCGCACGGCCTGATCATCACCAGGCGAGCGAGACCTTCGATCCGACACGGTCGGATCGAAGAGGCCCCTTCCTCCTCTCCGATCCGGTCCCGAGATCGAGGGGTCCTGGTTCGATGAACGACGTCCTGTTCGCTTTCGTGCTGAGCTTCGGAGTCATCTTCGTCGCCGAGCTGGGGGACAAGTCCCAGCTCATGGCCCTCACGTTCGCGACCCGCTACAAGACCTGGCCGGTCCTCATCGGCATCACGATCGCCACGTCGGTCGTCCACCTGGTGTCCGTCGCCATCGGCTTCGGCCTCGGAACGTCGTTGCCCACGGGCTGGATCGCCTTCGTCGCGGCGATCGCCTTCTTCGGGTTCGGCGCGTGGACGCTGCGCGGGGACTCCCTCTCCGCCGAGGAGGAGGCCAAGGCCGGGCGCCGGGCCCGCTCGGCGATCGTCGCCGCGTCGGTGGCGTTCTTCCTGGCCGAGCTCGGGGACAAGACGATGCTCGCCACGATCACGCTGGCGACCCAGCACGGCTGGTTCGGGGTGTGGCTCGGTTCCACCCTCGGGATGGTCGCCGCGGACGGGCTCGCCATCGTCATCGGCCGCCAGCTCGGCAGGAGGCTGCCCGAGAAGACCATCCGCTACGGCGCGTCCGCCCTGTTCGTGGTGTTCGGTGTGGCGCTGCTGGTGGACTCGGTGGGCCAGCTCAGCGGCCGTCCGGCCTGGGACGTCGTCGCCGGCGCGCTCGACCACCACCTCGCCGGCTGGATCGCGCTGGCGCTCGGCCTCGTCACCGTCGTCCTCGGGATCTACGCCCGGCGCTGGGCCCACCTGAGCGGGCGGCGGCGCTCGCCCAGGGAGATCCGTCTCGGCTCGGTGGCCTGGTGGACCCGGGTGCTGTTCGGGATCGCGCTGCTACTCGGCCTGGGGGCACCGCTGCTGGTCGCGGCGGACGTCATCCAGCCGTTCCAGGTGTTCAGCCGGCCCAGCTACGTGGTGGTCGGGGCAGGCGTCGCGCTCCTCGGTGTCGCGCTGCTGCTGGCGTCGATCGCGCAGGTCAGCACACTCGAGCAAACGAGGGGGTCGAGGGCCTCGCTCGTCACGAGCGGGCTCTACTCCCGGGTCCGCAACCCGTCCCTCACCGCCATGGTCCTCGCGACGGCCGGCACGCTGGTGATGGTCCCGACCGCGCTCGGCGTCCTCGCGACCGTGCTCATCGTGGTGGCCGTCCAGATCCAGGTGCGCGGGGTCCGGGAACCCGGCATGAGCCGGGCGTTCGGTGAGGAGTACGCGACCTACGTCGCCCGCACCGGCCGCTTCCTCCCGAAGGTCCTCCCTCCGGAACCGGAGCACGCGCCGGGGATGCCGAGCGACAGCGACCGGATCCGCGTCGGCTGAGTCCCGGTTGGGTTCAGGAAAGCCACATTCATGTAAGGAAATTTCATGAATGTGGCTTTCCTGAACCTCAGCGCCGAGCGATCAGTGGGTCAGGAGTACCAGGTCGGCTCCGGGAGCTCGTCCCTGAGCAGGTAGGCGCCGACCTCCCGGCGCTTGTAGGCGACGGGGTCGTGGAGGGTGTGGGTGCGGACGTTGCGCCAGAACCGGTCGAAGCCCAGGGCGGAGGCGGTGGCCCGGGCGCCCAGGCCCTCGAAGATCCCGCTCGTGATCTCCAGCGCGACCTCCGTGGCCCGCGCCTTCACCGCCGCGACCCGCACCTCGTGCTCGCCGCGCTGCCGCTCGGTGACGTTCCAGGCGTCGCGGTGGATCGCGAGCCCCTCCGCGGCCACCTGGTCCGCCAGCGCCTCGACGGCCCACAGCTTGGACGCGTAGTCCCCGTACAGGTCCAGCTGGTAGGGCTCGTCGACGGCTCGCTCGGCGTCGCCGTGCAGCCAGGACCGCGCGCTGGTGCGGGTGTACTCCGCGCCGGTCTCCAGCGCCCCGCGGGCGATGCCGAGGTAGAAGCTGACGAACACGAGCTGGATCGTCGGCACGTTCAGCGTGTTGTAGACGCGCGGTGTGAACGTCTTGTCGACGAAGCCCGCGGCGGCCTCCCAGGGCACCTGGACCTCGGAGATCGTGACGCCACCGCTCTCGGTGAGCCGTTGGCCGATGTTGTCCCAGTCGTCGTGGAAGGTGATGCCGGGCTGGTCGCTGGGGACGATGGCGAAGACGTGCGTGTCCGTGCCGTCGACGACGCCCTCCAGGACGGTCACGTCGGAGACCTTGCTGCCGGTGGAGAAGGACTTGCGGCCGGTGTAGACGATGTGGTCCCCCGCGTCCCGGATCGACACGTCCGCGTCCCGGGGGTTGACCGCACCGCCGAAGAACCAGCGGTTGCGGGTGGCGTCCGCCTCGACGGCGGCGATCTGCTCCGGCGTCCCGACCAGCCGGGCGGCCCAGAACCACAGGTAGTGGTAGCCCAGCAGCTGGCCGATCGAGCCGTCACCGGCGGCGATCTCGCGGACGATGCGGTAGGCGAGCGGCCACTCCTGCCCGGCACCGCCGTGCTCGACGGGCCCGAGCAGGGTGACCAGGCCGGAGTCCTTGAGCAGGGCGACCTCGTCGTAGGGGTGGCGCCGGCGCGGTCCCGGGCCGCGGCGTCGGCCTCCAGGATCCGACGGACCTCGCGGGCCCGGGCGATCCACCCGTCGGCGTCGGTGGGCCGGGGAAGCGTTGCCCACTCAGGGGCGGCGGTGCTGCGGTTCTCGAGAGTCGTCACGTCTATCGGGCCTTTCGATGATGGCTTTCGGGCAGGCGAGATCCGGGCATCCACGAAACGTCGTGAATGGCCCGGAAAAGGGGTGCGGATATCGATCCAACGGCCGGGAGTCACGACACCGGAAATCGGAGAGGGTCAGGCTGTTCAGCTCAGGGGGACGTCACTGAGCTGCGAGGATGAGGCGCGAGGGTGCAGGTCCCGCGGTCGGAACTACCGACAGGCGGTGGAGACGACACGAAACAGGTCGACATGACGTCGACGCGTGAGTTCCTGTGTGACCACGTTTTCAGCCTGGTCGAATAGATGGGTGAAAGTCAAGACGGAAGCGGGTGACGGTCGGCGGAGAATTGTTCACCGGCCGTCACCGGCGGTCAACGGGCGCTGGTGGCCAACTCGCGCTCGGGCAGCGCGGCCTCCTTCTCGCGGATGATCGGCAGCACATGGCGGCCGAAGTACTCGACCTCCTCCTGGAAGTGGAGGTAGGCGAGCAGCAGCAGGTTCGCCCCGCGGCGCTTGTACTCGATCGCCCGGTCCGCGATCTGCTCCGGCGTGCCGATGAGCTGGGTGCGGAAGCCGTCGTTGTACTGGACCAGGTCCTCGAACGACGAGTCCGCCCACATCCCGCGCTTGTCCCCGGTGGAGTTGCCGGCCTGCTGCACGGCGTCCCGGAAGCCCTCGACGGCCGGCGCGTCGGCCTTGGCGATGATCTCGCGCAGCGTCTCGCGGGCCTCCTTCTCCGTGTCCCGGGCGATCATGAAGCCGTTGAGCGCGAAGCGCGGCGTGCGGCCCGCCTCGGCGGCGTACGCGGTGACCTCCGAGACCTGCTCGGAGAACCCCTCGTAGTCCTTGCCGTTGCTGAAGTACCAGTCCGACACGCGGCCGCCGTTGCGCCGGGCGGCGGTGGAGTTGCCGCCCTGGAAGATCTCCGGGTGCGCGCGGCCGGGGATGTCGAGCGGCTTGGGCTTCAGGTCGTAGTCCCGGATCCGGTAGAAGTCCCCGGCGAACCGAGCCCCGGTCTCGGGGTTCGACGGCGTCCAGATCTCGCGCAGGACGCGGATGAACTCCTCGGAGCGGCGGTAGCGCTCGTCGTGCTCGAGCCACGGCTCGCCGAGCGCGGTGAACTCGGCCTTGAGCCAGCCGCTGACGACGTTGACGGCGATGCGGCCGTTGGTGAGGTGGTCCGCGGTCGCGACCCACTTGGCGAGGACGGCGGGCTGCCACATCCCGGGGTGCACCGCGGCGATGACCTTGAGTCGTTCGGTGGCGAGCGCGAGGGCGAGGGAGAAGCTCGTCGACTCGTGCTGGTGATCCGCGCCGTAGCTCGCCATGTAGCGGACCTGGGACAGCGCGTACTCGAAGCCGTTGTTCTCCGCGGTCTGCGCGAGCTTCCTGTTGTAGTCGTAGCCCCAGTCGGTGCGCTGCTCGATGGTGCTGGTGACGAGGCCGCCGCTGACGTTGGGGACCCAGTAGGCGAACTTCAGGGGCTCGTTCGAGGGCGTGCTGGACACAGAGTTCTCCTGTGGAGGCAGTGGATCAGGATTGCGGGGGATCGAAGATCGGGGTGCGCGGAGCTATCGACACGCGCAGGACACGACACGCAGCTGATCCACGTGACGCCGGCGCGTCAACGGAGTCCTGGCCACGCGCACGACTCGACCAGACGGGGTAGGTGCTGTCAACCGGCCGCTCCGGCCGCAGATCGCGACCGGCCGGGCGGTGTGGGTCGTCCCGCTGGGAGACCCGCTGGTCACGACGGGCATACGGGGGCCTCGCCGGGTGTCCTCACCGCCGCCCCACCAGCGGCCGAGGTGTGAGGGGTGCGACGTGACGGTGACGGTCGAGCAGACGTACGGCCGGGCGCGCTTTCGTCTCGGCACGCACGACCGGCGTGCGTCAGGCGCCGTAGAGGTCCGCGTGGGTGGCGCGGAGGCGGTACTTGAGGACCTTGCCGCCGACGGTCTCCGGGAGGGCGTCCGCGATCACGATCGCCTTGGGCACCTCGAAGCCGGCGAGGCGTTCCTTGCAGAAGGCGATGACGTCCGCCTCGACCGGTGACGCGCCCGGGCTGGGCACGACGACGGCGGTGACGGCCTCGCCCCAGCGCTCGTGGGCGAGGCCGATCACGGCCGCCTTCAGGACGTCCGGATGCTCGTGCAGCACCGACTCGACGCGCATGCTGGAGACGTTCTCGCCGCCGGACTTCACGATGTCCTTGTAGCGGTCCACCATGATCCGCAGACCGTCGTCGTCGATCGTCGCGCTGTCCCCGGAGTGGAACCAGCCGCCGCGGAACGCCTCGGCCGTGGCCTCGGGGTTGCGGTAGTACCCGGCGGTCATGATCGGCGAGCGGTACACGGCCTCCCCGGGCTCGCCGCGGACCGGCTCGCCCAGCTCGTCCACGACGTCCGAGGCCAGCAGGGGGCTGGGCACCCCCACGTAGTTGACGGCCGGTGCGCTGCGGCGGTGCACCTCCGGCCAGCGGGTGGGCCAGAAGCGGTGGCAGGCGATGGCCTCGGTCTGGCCGAAGATCCCCAGCGTGACGAGCTCGCGCCCGGCGCGGGCGTCCAGCTTCTCCAACAGCCCCGGGGCGAGCGCGCCCCAGCCGTAGACGAGCGTGGTCAGGCTCGAGACGTCCAGCTCCGGCCGGTTCTCCAGCTCGGCACCCAGCGCCGCGACGAACTGGGGCGAGCCGGCCCAGATCGCCGTCGCCCGGGTCTCGGCGATCGCCTCCGCGACGGGACCCGGCACAGGCCTGCGGCCGAGCACGACCGTGCCGCCGGCCAGCATCGCGCCGAGCGGGAAGAGCACGTCCCCCACGTGGTAGATCAACGGAAGGAACGTGACCAGCCGCAGGTCCGCCTCGTGTCGCAGGCCGCGGCTCAGCGACAGCGCGAAGTTCATCCCGGCCAGGTGCGCGTAGCTGTGGGAGAGCATCACGCCCTTCGGCATGGCGGTGGTGCCCGAGGTGAACAGCAGCTGACAGATGTCGTCACCGTGGATCTCGACGTCCGGCTCGGCCGCGGACTGCGCGTCCAGCAGCTCGCCGAAGCCCGGGCTGCCCGCGAGCGGCCCGCCGCCGATCGTGATCGTGGCGCCGACGGTGAGCCCGGTGGCCGCGAACGCCGCCTCGGCGCGGGGCCACAGCTCGGCGTCGACGAGGGTGAACCGCGGCTCGGTGAGCCGGATCAGGTGCTCGAGGACGTCCGGCGCGAGGCTCGGGTTCAGCGGCACCGCGACCATCCCGGCCTTGGCGATGCCGATCTTCGCGACGTACGCCTCGACGGAGTTCTCGCAGATCAGCAGCACCCGGTCCCCGGGCTCCAGGCCCGCGGCGGCGAGCGCGTTCGCGAGCCGGTTCGCCGCCTCGTCCGCCTGCCGGTAGGTGAGGGCGGCGAAGCGCTCCTCGCCGTAGCCGCCGGGCCGGCCCTCCAGGGCGACCTGGTCCGGGTAGCTCCAGGTCAGCCGCTCGAAGACGTCCCCGAGGGAGGTGCGCTCCCAGCGGTTCACCGCGCGCCGTCCGCGCAGGGTCTCGACGTCGATCGCCCCGGCGGCGGGAAGGTCGATGCCGTGCGAGGCGGACGGCAGGCCGGTCCTGTCGCTGCTGGTGACGCTCATGCCCGGTTCAGCTCCCTTGCTGTAGACGGCCCCAGCATGGCGTGACGACGGGCATATCGGCAAGGGTCAAGTCATCGGGAATTCACTCGCTGGGTGGCGGCGCGGGGGTGACTCCGAGGCAGGCGTGGGCCATCTCGTCGAGGAGGTGCACGAGCCGCTCGGTGGCCAGCCCGCTGCGGAAGAACAGGGTGGACTGGATCGCGCCGACGGCGGCGTGCACGGCGAGGCGGAGTTCGCCGTCCGCCAGTTCCCGGCGCAGCGGGGCGAGGACGTGCACCCAGTCCTCGATGTAGTGACGCTGGGCGCGGCGCAGCCGCCGGCGCTCGTCCTCGGGCAGGTTGTGGATCTCCCGGTGGTAGACGGCGAGCACGCTACGGTCCTGGACGGCCACCCGAATATGGTCTCTGACCAGCGCGGACAGGGCAGTCCGGTCGTCCGCACCGCCGGCTAGGATCTCGGCGGCACCGGCCTGCAGGCGGTTCATCACGCCGTCCAGCAGAGCGATCAGGATGGCGTCCTTGCTGTCGAAGTGACGATAGATCCCGGAGCCGACGATCCCCGCCTCCGCGCCGATGTCCGCCATGCCGACGGTGTGGAACCCGCGGCGGGCGGCGAGCTCGGCCGCCGCGGTGAGGATCCGGTCCCGGCGGTCCGGGTCTCGCCGGGGGCGGGATCCGGCGGCGGTGGAGGCGGTCATCTGGTCATCATGACAGCAGCGCGCTATGGTCGCCACGAGTGAATCCCTAATCACAAACACCGGTCACATGTGGAGTCATCGTGGACTTCGTCGAGAGCGACGAACACCGGGACCTGCGGGCCGCGGTCGGGACGATCGCCGCACCGTACGGCGGCACGTACTACGCCGAGCACGCCCGAGCGGGTGAGCCGTGCACCGAGCTCTGGCGAGACCTCGGGGACGCGGGCTTCGTCGGGGTCAACATCGGCGAGGAGTACGGCGGGGGCGGCGGCGGGCTCGTCGAGCTCGCGATGGTGTGCGAGGAGATCGCCGCCCGGGGCGCGCCCATCCTGCTGCTCCTGGTCTCCGCGGCGATCTCGGCCGAGGTGATCGAGGAGTTCGGGAGCGACCAGCAGCGCAAGGACTGGCTGCCCGGGCTCGCGAGCGGCCGCACGAAGGTCGTCTTCGCGATCACCGAGCCGAACGCCGGCTCCAACACCCATCAGCTCTCCACCACCGCCACCCGCTCCGGGGACGAGTGGGTGGTCACCGGCGAGAAGTACTACATCTCCGGGGTCGACGAGGCCGAGGCGCTGCTGCTCGTCGCGCGCACCGGCAAGGACGCGAACGGCGCCGCGAAGCTCTCGCTCTTCCTCGTCCCCACGGACGCGCCGGGCCTGCAGAAGACCCCCCTGCCCGTCGACGTCATGCTGCCGGAGAAGCAGTTCACCCTGCACTTCGACGAGGTCCGGCTCCCGTCCACCGCCCTCGTCGGCGAGGAGGGCGCGGGCTTCCGGCAGGTGTTCCACGGCCTCAACCCGGAGCGCATCACCGGTGCCGCGCTGTGCGTCGGCATCGCCCGCTACGCGCTGACCCGGGCGTCGCGGTACGCGAACGACCGCCGGGTCTGGGACCGCCCGATCGGCGCCCACCAGGGCATCTCGCACCCGCTGGCGAAGGCGAAGGTCGAGACCGAGCTCGCCGCACTGATGACGCAGAAGGCCGCCTGGCTCCACGATCAGGGCCTGCCCGCGGGCGAGGCGTCGAACATGGCCAAGTACGCCGCGGCCGAGGCCGCGGCGAACGCGATCGACGCCGCGATGCAGACCCACGGCGGCAACGGTGTCGCCGCCGAGTACGGGTTGCTGCCCTACTGGGGCCTCGCCCGGCTCCTCCGGATCGCCCCGGTGAGCCGGGAGATGATCCTCAACTTCGTCGCCCAGCACAGCCTGGGCCTCCCGCGGTCCTACTAGGAGCCCCTGATGGACCTGCACCACAACCTGATCCAGCGGATCAACGTCGGGGACTCGCTCACCCGGGCCGCCGCGGCCCGGCCCGCGCAGCTCGCGCTCGTCGACGGGGCGCGGCGGTGGACCTACGCCGAGCTCAACGGGTGGGTCAACCAGCTCGCCCACGGTCTGACGGCGCGCGGCTTCGGCCGGGGTGACGCGCTCGCGCTGGCCTCGGCGAACAGTGCGGAGTTCCTCGCCGTCTACTACGCGTGCGCCAAGATCGGCGTCGTCTGCGTCCCGATCAACCTCGGCTGGCGCCCGGACGAGGTCGCGTACGTCCTCGGGCACTCCGAGGCGCGCGGGATCGTGGTGGAGAGCCAGCTCGTCCCGGCGATGAGCGAGGCGGTCACGAAGGTCCCGGACGTCGGCTGGGTGATCGTCGCGCCGGGGACCGGGGTCGCCTACGAGGAGCAGCCGGCAGACCGGCGCTGGTCCACCCTCGACGGCGTGCTCGCCGCGGACTCGTCCGAGCCCGAGGTCGTCGTCGAGGACACCGACGGGCTCAGCTACCTCTACACCTCCGGCACCACCTCCTTCCCCAAGGGCGTCGTGGGCACGCACAAGGCGATCTACCTGGGCTCGATGTCCGGGGCGCTGGAGGGCGGCTGGGGTGCGGCGGACCGCTTCGCGGCGATGATGCCGATGTTCCACACCGCGCAGCTCAACGCCTTCTGCACGCCCGCGATCATGGTCGGCGCCACGGTCCACGTGCTCCGCGGCTTCGATCCCCGGGTCTTCCTGGACACGATCGAGCGGGAGCGGATCACCCAGGTCTTCGGCCTGCCGATGATGTTCCGGGCCGCGCTGGAGGATCCGTCGTTCACGGGCCGGGACCTGTCGTCGGTGAAGCGGGCCGTCTACGCCATGGCTCCCATGCCGGACGCGCTCATCCGGGCGTGCCTCGACGGTTTCGGCTGCGACTTCGCGCTGCTCTTCGGGCAGACGGAGATGAGCCCGGTGACCACGCTCTTCCGCCCGGAACACCAGCTCACCCACATCGGCGCGGTCGGCACGCCGATCACCGGCGTGCAGGTCGGGATCATGGGTCCGGACGGGGAGCTCCTCCCGCAGGGGGAGCAGGGCGAGATCGTCTACCGCGGCCCGTCCACGATGCAGGGCTACCTGCGCAACCCCGAGGCGACGGACGCCGCGTTCGCCCACGGCTGGTTCCATTCCGGGGACGTGGGGCGGTTCGGCGCCGACGGCGTGCTCTGGTTCGCGGACCGGCACAAGGATGTGATCAAGACCGGCGGCGAGAACGTGGCGTCGATCGAGGTCGAGAAGGCGGTCTACGCAGCGGACCCGGCCGTCGCCGAGGTCGTGGTGGTCGGGCTGCCGCACGAGCGCTGGAGCGAGGCGATCACCGCCGTCGTCGTGCCGAAGGCGGGGGAGACCGTGGACCCGGACGCGCTGATCACCGCCCTCAAGCGGCGGCTCGACGGCTACAAGGTCCCGAAGTCCGTGATCGTCGTCGACGACCTGCCCCGGACCTCCACCGGCAAGATCCAGAAGAACCTGGTCCGCGAGGCCCACGTCACCCACTACGGGAGCTGAGCGAATGCCCGTCCTGAAATCCCTGCTCGACGTCTCCTCCGAGGCGTACGCGAGCAACCGGCGCACCCAGCTCGCGGTGCTGGACCAGCTCGACGAGCAGCTCGAGCTGGCCATCGCCGGCGGCGGCGAGCGCTACATGCAGCGGCACCGGGACCGCGGCAAGCTGCCCGCGCGCGAGCGCATCGAGCTGCTGCTGGACCCGGACAGCCCGTTCCTCGAGCTCTCCCCGCTGGCGGCCTGGGGCACCGAGTTCGCCGTGGGCGCCAGCGAGATCACCGGGATCGGCGTCGTGTCCGGCGTGGAGTGCGTGATCATCGCGCACGACCCCACGGTGCGCGGCGGCGCGATGAACCCGTACTCGCTGCGCAAGACGTTGCGGGCGTTGGAGATCGCTCGGGTCAACCGGCTCCCGGTGATCAACATCGTGGAGTCCGGCGGCGCGGACCTGCCCACCCAGGCGGACCTGTTCGTCCCCGCCGGCCGGATCTTCCACGAGCTCACCGAGCTGTCCTCGATGGCGATCCCGACCGTCGCGCTGGTGTTCGGCAACTCCACCGCGGGCGGCGCGTACGTCCCCGGCATGTGCGACTACGCGGTGCTGGTGGACAAGGCGGCCAAGGTGTTCCTGGGCGGCCCGCCGCTGGTCAAGATGGCCACCGGCGAGGACGCGGACGACGAGTCCCTCGGCGGCGCGGAGATGCACTCGCGGGTCTCCGGGCTCAGCGACTACTTCGCCGCGGACGAGCACGACGCCATCCGCCTCGGCCGCGAGATCATGTCCCGGATCAACTGGCGCAAGCTCGGACCCGCGCCGTCGGCGAACCCGGCGCCGCCCCGCTACGACCCGGACGAGATCCTCGGGATCCTCCCGCCGGACACCAAGGTGCCCTTCGACCCGCGGGAGATCCTCGCCCGCACCGTCGACGGCTCGGACTTCGACGAGTACAAGCCGCTCTACGGGACGTCGCTGGTCACCGGCTGGGCGCAGATCCACGGCTATCCGGTCGGCGTGCTCGCCAACCACCGCGGGGTGCTGTTCAGCGAGGAGGCCAAGAAGGCCACCGAGTTCATCCTGCTGGCGAACCAGACGGACACACCGCTGATCTTCCTGCAGAACACCACCGGCTACATGGTCGGGACGGACTACGAGCAGGGCGGGATCATCAAGGACGGCGCCAAGATGATCAATGCCGTCACCAACAGCACGGTCCCGCACCTGACGATCAACATGGCGTCGTCCTTCGGGGCGGGCAACTACGGCATGTCCGGCCGCGCCTACGACCCGCGGCTGATGTTCGCCTGGCCCGGCGCCAAGCTCGCCGTGATGGGAGCCGCGCAGCTCGCGGGCGTCATGTCGATCGTCGGTAGGGCCTCGGCGGCGTCGCAGGGCAAACCCTTCGACGATGAGGCGGACGCGAGGCGGACCGCGCAGATCGAGGCGCAGATCGAGGCGGAGTCGCACTCGTTCTTCGTCACCGGCAAGCTCTACGACGACGGCATCATCGACCCGCGGGACACCCGCACCGTGCTGGGGATGTCGCTCTCGGCCGTCTCATCGACCACCGTCGCCGGCCGTCGCGGCTTCGGCGTCTTCCGGATGTGAGCGCCATGATCACGAAACTGCTGGTCGCCAACCGCGGGGAGATCGCCGCCCGCGTCATGCGGACCGCCCACGCGCTGGGCATCTCGACCGTCGCGGTCTTCTCGGACCCCGACGCCGACGCCCCGTTCGTCGCCCTCGCCGACGAGGCGGTGCGGCTGCCCGGCGCCGCCCCGTCGGACACCTACCTCCGCGCCGACCTGGTCGTCGCGGCCGCGAAGGCCACCGGCGCGGACGCCGTGCACCCCGGGTACGGGTTCCTGTCGGAGAACGCGCAGTTCGCCCGGGACTGCGCCGAGGCCGGCCTGACGTTCGTCGGCCCGTCGCCGGAGGCCATCGCGTCCATGGGCTCCAAGCTGGAGGCCAAGGCGCTCATGGACAAGGCGGGGGTCCCGATCCTGCCCGGCGCCACCGTGACCGAGGAGACGGACCTGTCGGCCGTGGCCGCCGAGATCGGCTTCCCGGTGCTGGTCAAGGCCGCCTTCGGTGGCGGCGGGCGCGGGATGCGGGTCGTGCACTCGCCCGACGGGTTGCAGGACGCCGTCGACGGCGCCCGCCGCGAGGCCGCGTCCGCGTTCGGCGACGGGACGGTGTTCCTGGAGCGCTACGTCGTCGATCCCCGGCACGTCGAGGTGCAGATCCTCGGTGACGCCCACGGGAACGTGGTGTCGCTCTTCGAGCGCGAGTGCTCGATCCAGCGGCGCTACCAGAAGATCGTCGAGGAGAGCCCGTCCCCGGTCGTCGACGACGCGCTGCGGGCACAGCTGGGCGAGGCGGCGGTCGCGGCGGGGAAGGCGATCGCGTACTCCGGCGCCGGCACCGTCGAGTTCGTGATGGACCGGGACGGGACGTTCTTCTTCCTCGAGGTCAACACCCGGCTGCAGGTCGAGCACCCGGTCACCGAGCTGGTCACCGGCCTGGACCTGGTGGCGCTGCAGCTGCGGATGGCCGAGGGCGAGCGGCTGCCGGAGTCCGTGACGGACGCGCGCATCGACGGCCACGCGATCGAGGTGCGCCTCTACGCCGAGGACGTCCCCGCCGGGTTCCTCCCCGCGACGGGCACGCTGCACCGCTTCCGCATCCCGGACCTCCCCGGGATCCGGGTGGACAGCGGCGTGGTCGACGGGTCCGTGGTCGGCACGAACTACGACCCCATGTTGGCCAAGGTGATCGCCCACGGCCGCACCCGGCTCGACGCCGCCCGCACCCTGGCCCGGGCCCTGCGCCGGGCCGAGCTGCACGGCGTCACGACCAACCGGGACCTGCTCGTCGGCATCCTGGGCGAGGAGGAGTTCCTCGCCGGCCGGACGGACACGGGCTACCTGAGCAGGCACGATCCCGCCGAGCTGGGATCGCCGGCCGGTGGCGGGGTCCGGCAGGCCGCGGCCGCGGCGCTCGCGGCGCAGGCCGCGAACCGGGCGTCGGCGCGGGTGCTGGGCGGGCTGCCGTCCGGCTGGCGCAACGTGGGCGGCACGCCCCAGCGGGCGGTCTACACGCTGGGCGAGCGGACCCTCGAGGTCACCTACCGGCTCTCGCGCCACGGTCGGGACCTGGACCTGCGGGTGGACGGCGCGCCGCTCGGGGAGTCCGTCCGGCTGCTGTCCGCGAGCCCGGAGGCGGTGGGGCTGGAGATCGACGGGGTACGGCGTTCGTACGCCGTGCACCGGGTGCCCGGCTGGTCGTTCGTCGACGGCGCGGACGGGTCCGCCGCGCTCGCCGAGGTCCCGCGCTTCGCGGACCCGAACGCGGTCGCGCACGCGGGATCGCTGCTGGCCCCGATGCCGGGCTCGGTGGTGCGGGTGCTGGCCGAGGCCGGTGCCGAGGTGACGGCCGGGCAGGCGCTCGTCGTCCTCGAGGCGATGAAGATGGAGCACACTGTCGCCGCGCCCGTCGACGGGAGGGTGGCCGAGGTGAACGTCTCCCCGGGGGACCAGGTGGACACCGGGCAGGTGCTCGCCGTCGTCGAGGATCGGGCTGTCGAGGAGACGGAGGCCCCGGCATGAACATCGCGAACCTGTTGCGGCGCAGCGCCGCGGACCACGCGGGACAGATCGCCCTGCGGCTGGACGACACCGAGATCGGCTACGGCCACCTCGCGGACATCGGCGGCCGGTTCGCCGCCTACCTGCGGGCCGAGGGGCTCGCTCCCGGTGACCGGGTCGGCTTCTTCCTGCCGAACTGCCTCGAGTACCTGACCGGGCTCCTGGGGGTCTGGCAGGCCGGCGGCGTCGGCGTCCCGCTGAACCACCTGTTCCCGGACGCGCCGCTGCGACACGCCGTCCTGGACTCGGGGGCCACGCACGTGGTGGCGTTGCCCGGTGACGTCGCCCGGCTGGAGTCCCTGCTCGGCGGGGCCCCGGTCACGATCCTCACCACCGGTCCGGACGGCGGGTTCGCGCGGGCGGTCGCCGCGCACGAGCCGCGGCACGACGTCGTCCCCCGGCTGGACCGGGACGACGCGCTGCTGATGTACACGTCGGGCTCGACCGGCGTGCCCAAGGGCGTCCGGCAGACCCACCGCAACATCGCCGCGCAGGTGGACGGCGTCGTCGATCTCTACGAGATCACCGCCGCGGACCACGTGCTCAACTGCATGCCGCTCTTCCACGTCGGCGGACTGCAGCTCGCCAGCCTGCCGATCCTGTTGCGCGGCGGGCAGATCACGTTCATGCCGAGGTGGGACCCGTTCGTCTGGCTGGACCTGGCGAAGCGGCTGCGGCCCACCTACGGCGGGCTGATCTCCACGATGATGATCGACGTCGGGAACCGGACCGTCGACTCGCCGGTGGTGCTGGACTCGTTCCGGATCTGCATGTTCGGCGGCTCGCGGACGCCCACCGCGGCGATCGAGCGGCTCGCGGCCGGGACGGGCATCGAGGGTGTGGAGATCTACGGGCAGACCGAGCAGAGCGGCCTCGTCGTGTCCTACGGCGTGGGGGACATCCGGCGTCCGGACTCGATGGGCACGCCGTTGTCCCAGGTCGTGGCCACCAGGCTGGTGCCGGTGGACGGCGGGCCGGACCTCGGACCCGGAGCCGACGGCGTCGGGGAGCTCTGGGTGCAGGGGGACGCGGTGACGCCCGGGTACTGGAACCTGGACACCCCGGAGAAGTGGGTGGACGGCTGGTTCCGCACCGGGGACCTGATGTCCCGGGACGCGGACGGCTACCTCTACTACGTGGACCGGATCGACGACATGATCATCTCCGGCGGGGAGAACATCTTCCCGCAGATGGTGGAGGAGCACCTCGCGAACCACCCGGACCTCGCGGAGGTCGCGGTGATCGGCACGCAGCACGAGCGGTGGGTGGAGCAGGTCACCGCCGTGGTCGTCCCCCGCCGGGAAGGCCTCACCGCGGACGAGATCGCCGAGTGGTGCGCCGCGAACCCGGACCTGCGGGGGATGCACAGACCGCGCCGGATCGAGATCGTGGACGCGTTGCCGCGCACCGGGAGCGGCAAGCTCAACCGGCCCGAGCTACGGAGGATGTTCCCGTGACCGACGTGGTGACCTACGAGGTGACCGACGGCGTCGCCTGGCTGACGATCGACCGGCCCGAGGCCCGCAACGCGCTGAGCAAGGACGTCCGGGACGGGCTGTGGGAGGGCACCCGGGCGTTCGTCGCGGACGACGACGCCGCGGTCCTCGTCCTCACCGGCTCCGGGGACAAGGCCTTCTGCGCCGGTGGGGACCTCAAGGAGATGGCGGAGACCTCGCTGGAGGTCCCCCCGCCGGACTTCCTGCCCCAGTTCGGCCGCAACATCGACGTCCCGAAGCCCACGGTCGCCGCGGTCAACGGCGTCGCCTTCGCGGGCGGGTTCCTGCTCGCCCAGCAGTGCGACCTCGTCGTCGCGGCGGACCACGCCCGGTTCGCGATCAGCGAGGTCAAGGTCGGGCGGGGATCGCCGTGGGCCGCACCGCTGTCCTGGCTCGTGCCCCCGCGCATCGCACTGGAGATCCTGCTGACCGGGGACCCGATGGACGCGGCCCGCGCGAAGTCCTACGGCCTGGTCAACCACGTCGTCCACCGCTGTGACCTCCGGGACCACACGCAGTCCCTCGCGCAGCGGATCGCCGCCAACGCCCCGCTCTCGGTGCGGGCCGCCAAGCAGACCGCCTACCTGTCCGCGCACCACGACCTCACCGACGCCTACGAGCGCGCCGAGGAGATCTGGGCACCGGTGTACCGCTCGGCCGACGCGCAGGAGGGCCCGGCGGCGTTCCGGGACAAGCGCGTGCCGGTCTGGAAGGGGGAGTAATGCCTGTCTCGATGGACGCGCTCGCCGACGATCTCGCGGCCGAGTCCGCCGTCGTCCGCGCCCTGCTGGTCGGCCTCGACGAGGACGGCTGGCGGCGGGACACCCCCGCGGAGGGCTGGACGATCGCGGACCAGGTCTCGCACCTGGCCCACTACGACGACGTCGCGGTGCAGTCCGCGACGGACCCGGAGGCGTTCGCCGCGGAGCTGGCGCGCATCGACGCCGAGGGCGGGGTGAACCCGGACGTGGTCGCCGCCCGCCACCGGCACCTCTCCGGCGCGGAGCTGCTCGCGTGGTTCGACGGGTCCCGCGCGCAGCTGATCGCCGCGTTCCGGACCCTGGACCCGTCCACCCGGGTGCCGTGGTTCGGTCCCGCGATGAGCGCGGCGTCGTCGCTCACCGCGCGGATCATGGAGACCTGGGCGCACGGGCAGGACATCGCGGACACCGTCGGTGTGCTGCGGGAGCCGAGCGCGCGGCTGCGGCACGTCGCGCACATCGGGGTCGGGGCGCGGGCGTTCAGCTACGCCGTCCACGGCAGGGAGCTGCCCGCCGAGAAGGTCCGCGTGGAGCTCGACGCCCCGGACGGGACGCTGTGGACGTGGGGCCCGGAGGACGCCGAGAACCGGGTGACGGGTTCGGCGCTGGACTTCGCCCTCGCCGTCACGCAGCGGCGGCACCGCGACGATCTCGCGCTGCACGTCGTCGGGCCGCGGGCGGCGGAGTGGATGGCCATCGCGCAGGCCTTCGCCGGGGATGTCGGCACCGGACGCAAGCCGGGACAGTTCTCGGGAGGAACCGCGTGACCCGGCCCGTCCGGATCGGCAACTGCTCGGGCTTCTACGGGGACCGGCTCGCCGCGGCGCGGGAGATGGTCGAGGGCGGGGACATCGACGTCCTGTGCGGGGACTACCTCGCCGAGCTGACCATGCTGATCCTCGCGAAGGCGCAGGCCAAGGACCCGTCCGCGGGGTACGCGAAGACGTTCCTGACCCAGGTCGAGGACGTGCTGGGCCTCTGCCTGGAGCGCGGGATCAAGATCGTCGCCAATGCGGGCGGGCTGAACCCCGGCGGGCTCGCGGACGCGGTGCGCGCGGTGGCCGCGACGCTGGGGCTGGAGGTGAAGGTCGCCCACGTCGAGGGGGACGACCTGCGTGGCTCGCTCTCCGCGATCGTGCCCGAGGTCGTCGGGAAGCCGGTGTCCGCCAACGCCTATCTGGGCGGCTGGGGGATCGCGGAGGCCCTCGCGGCAGGTGCGGACGTCGTCGTGACGGGGCGCGTGACGGACGCGTCCCTCGTCGTCGGGCCGGCGGCGTGGTGGCACGGCTGGGGCCCCGGTGACTGGGATGCGCTGGCCGGCGCGGTCGTCGCGGGGCACGTGATCGAGTGCGGTCCGCAGGCGACCGGCGGCAACTACCCGTTCCTGGACGAGATCACGGACCGGCGCTACCCGGGCTTCCCGATCGCGGAGGTCGCCGCGGACGGCTCGTCGGTGATCACCAAGCACGAGGGGACGGGCGGGCTCGTGTCCGTCGGCACCGTCACCGCGCAGCTCCTCTACGAGATCGCGGACCCCGCCTACCTCGGCCCGGACTGCACCACGCACTTCGACACGATCGCCCTGGCGCAGGAGGCCGAGCACCGGGTGTCGATCTCCGGGGTGCGCGGGAGTGCGCCGCCGGAGACGCTCAAGGTCGCGCTGAACGACGCCGGCGGCTACCGGAACACGATGACGCTCGTGCTCACCGGGCTGGACATCGAGGCCAAGGCGGCCCACGCGGAGCAGCTGTTGTTCGAGGTGCTGGGCGGCCGGGAGCGGTTCGCGTCCGTGGACGTCCGGCTGCTGCGCTTCGACACCGCCGACGCGCCGTCGAACGAGCGGGCGACCGCGCACCTGCGGGTGACGGTGAAGGACCCGGACCCGCGCAAGGTGGGGCGTGCCTTCTCCAACGCGACGATGGAGCTGGCCCTCGGCGGCTACGCGGGCTTCCACACCACCACGCCGCCCGGCTCGGAGTCCGCCTACGGGGTCTACCGGCCGGCGGCGGTCCCGCGCAGCGCCGTCGTCCACACCGTGGTGCTGCCGGACGGCACCCGTCGTACGGTCCCGGATCCCTGTTCGGCCGCGCCACCCGTGCGCGGAGAACCCGGCCCCGGCCCCGGCCATGTCTTCCGCGCACGGACGCCCGAGGTGCGGCACGTGCCGCTCGGCAGGGTGTGCGGGGCGCGCTCCGGGGACAAGGGAGGGAACGCGAACATCGGGATCTGGACCCGGAGCGACGAGGCCTACGCCTGGCTCCGCTCGTTCCTGGACGTGGACATGGCCCGGGAGCTGATCGGACCCGAAGCCGCGGACCTGCGCATCGAGGTGTTCGAGCTGCCGAACCTGCGCGCGCTCAACGTCGTCGTGCACGGGATCCTGGGGGAGGGCGTGGCCTCGTCGACCAGGCCGGACCCCCAGGCCAAGGGGCTGGGGGAGTTCGTCCGCAGCCGAGTGGTGCAGATCCCGGCCGAGCTGCTCTGACCGTCGAGCCGGCTCCTGGCTCGTCAGCACGGTCAGGCGGCAGTAGCCGCTGTCCGCCGGCTCGATCTCCCCACGGGATCACCCCGACTCGGAGACGGAAATACCCCGACTCGCGGGGTGGGGGCGGGGGCTTCCGCGAGTCGGGGTGTTCGGCCGCGCGAGTCGCGGTATTTCCGTCTCCGAGTCGCGGTGGTTCCGTGGCATGGGGCGGGTTCGGTTGCGCTACGGCGGCACCGGAGGGCCGCAACGGCGCTACCGCCGGGGGGTGGGCGATCCCGCGGGGGTCCGCTCGGGCCCCAGCTGACCCAGGATCGCCGCCGCGACGGGTTCGATGACCGCGTCGGCCAGGGCGTGCCCCATCCCGGGGACGCACACGAGCCGGCTGCCGCCGATCCGCTCGGCGAGACGGGTGGCGTGCGGCGGCGGGTTCACCGGGTCCTCCGGGGCCTCGATCACCAGGACCGGGACGGCCACTGCGGCCAGTTCGGCGCCGCGGTCCAGGCGGTCCTGGGCGGCGGAGGCGTGCGCGTCCGGGCTGTCGCTGCGCCCGGAGTGGGCGATCACGCGCTCCTCGAGGGCACGGAACTCGTCCGGGTCGAAGGGGACGCCGGTGCCGTTGAGCAGCCGCCAGTGCTCCACGCGCCAGGTGAGCTCGCCCTCCTCGTCCCGCTCGTCGCCGAGTTCCTGCCAGAGGCGGAGCAGCGCGGGATCGGGGCCGGGGAGCTCGTCCGCCTCGTCGGGGCCGGCGGGGCCGGATCCCAGGGCCGTTGTGCACAGCAGCGTGGCGGAGAGCAGCCGCTCGGGGGCGTCGAGGAGCAGGAGCTGGGCGAGGATCCCGCCCATGGACATCCCGACGACGTGCGCGCGTTCGACGCCGAAGGCGTCCAGGACGGCGATCGCATCAGCAGCCAGGTCCCGGATCGCATAGGGCTGCTCGTCGAAGGCGTAGGAGGAGCGGCCGGTGTCCCGGTGGTCGTAGCGGATGACCGGGGCGTGCTCGGTGAGCCGGTCGAGCAGGGCGTCCGGCCAGGCGAGAGCACTGGCGTTGGCGCCCATCACCAGCAGAACCGGCGGGACGGAGTCGGGGCCCTCGAGCACCTCGGCCCAGATCTCGACGCCCTCTGCCACCTCGACGAACTGCTCCACACGGAGCAGCGTCGCAGAGCAGCGCGGCACGTCGAGCAGGGGCCCCGTTCACCCGGTCCGGCCCCGTTCACCCGGTCCGGCCCCGTTCACCCGGTCCGGCGCAGCGCCGGACCGGGTGCAGGGGTCGAACGAGGTCCCCGGGCGGGCCCGGGAACCCGGCAGCTCACTTCAGGGCGTCCAGCAGCGCCTGGCGCTGGCGCTCGCCCAGGCCCGCGGCACGGCGCGAGATGTCGATGCCGGTGGCCTCGAGCAGCTGCGAGACCTTCGCGGGGCCGTAGCCCGGAAGGCTCTTGAGCAGGTCGGCGACCTTGGTCTTGCCGACGATCTGGTCCGACTTCGCACGACCGAGGACGGCGGGGATGGTCTCCTCGCCGCTCGCGATCTTGTCGCGGAGTTCCTTGCGTGCGGTCCGGGCCGCGGCGGCCTTCTTCAGGGCCTCCGCGCGCTGTTCGGGAGTCAGCGTGGGCAGTGCCATCTCTCGTGCTCCTCTCGTGTGTCCGACTCGATGTCCGGGGCTCCCGCCCGCCTCGCGGCGGTCGAGCTACCGGCCATCTTCGCGGTACAGCCTGGCAGAGCGGTCCAGCGCCACGCCGGGAACCCCCATGTCAGCGGCTCATCGAGGTCTGAAACGATGTTATGAAACTATCAACGGGCGTCCTCGTGCGGTGGATGGCTCCACGGAGGGTGCCCGGAGCGCTGCGGAGCGTCCGGCCGTGGGCGTGTCCGCAGGTCGCGCAGGGGGAGCCTGCGGCGAGCGCGAGCGGGATCAGGACAGCAACCCCCGGCGCAGGCGGACGTCGTCCCAGAGGGTGCGGACCGTCCCGATCCGGCCCTGCCGCACGTGCACCACGGAGATCGCCAGCACCGCCGCGGTGCGGCCGGTGGGGGCGAGCCCCGGCAGCAGCCAGGGCAGTTCGCGGTCGTGGGTGAACGACCAGCGCACCTCGTCGACGAGCCTGCGGGTGTCGACGGTGCGCGAGACCCTGGTGCGGGTGAGGTCCGCGGGCAGATGCCCCACGACCTCGTCCGCGAGGTGGGCGCGCACCTCGGCCCGGTCGTTCCCGCCGGTCATCGAGGGCATGTGCACGAGCGTGACGGGATCGTCGAGCGCCACCATGGCGGCGTCGACGTCCCGGCGCTCGTAGAGCGCCGCGCAGAACCCGTCCCAGGCACGCTCGATGTCCCGGATGAGGACCTGCATCGCCGGGGTCACCCCGGCATCATGCCTCCCGCACGTCCGCCGGGGGAACGGGTGATCAGGCCGCGGGCTTGCCCTCGATCTCGCGTGCGGCGCCCTCGACGCTGATCAGCCGGTGTCCGCGGTTGCGGGCGTAGCGCAGCGAACGGACCCAGTTGTAGAGCGTGCCGAGGCGGTTGCCCCAGCCGATCAGGAACATGACGTGGACGTAGCACCAGAGCAGGTACCCGAGCCAGCCGGTGATCTTGATGCCCCGGGCGTCGGCGACGGCCTGCCGGGCGCCGATCGTGGCCATGCTGCCCTTGTCGAAGTACCTGAACGGGGCCGGCGTGGTCTCGTCCCCGGCCACCCGGGCGGTGATCAGCTTGCCGACGTACTTCCCCTGCTGCATCGCCACCTGGGCCACGCCGGGCAGCCGGTCCACGGTGGTGACCATGTCCCCGATGGCGTAGACGCCGTCGACGCCGGGGAGGCTGCAGTCCGGGTCCACGGCGAGCCGGCCGGCCCGGTCCGTCTCCGTGCCGGTGGCCTTGGCGAGCAGCGCGGCGAGCGGCGAGGCCTGCACCCCCGCGGCCCAGACCTTGGTCTTGGCGATGATGGTGTCCTCGCCCTCCGGGCCCTTGACGGTGATGCTGTCCTGGTCCATGCCCGTGGCGGCGGTGTTCAGCCGGATCTCCACGCCCATGTTCTCCAGCTGCTTCTGGGTGTAGCGCTGCAGCTTCGGGGCGAACGGCGGGAGCACGGACGGCGCGGCGTCGAGCAGGATGATCCGGGCGGACCGCGTGTCGATGGAGCGGTACTCGTTCGGGAGCACCCAGCGGGCCAGCTCGGCCAGCTGCCCGGTGATCTCCACCCCGGTGGGTCCGGCGCCGACGACGACGAACGTGAGGTAGGCCTCGCGCTCCTTCTCGTCCGTGGACACCTCGGCCAGCTCGTAGGCACCCAGGATGTTGCTCCGCAGGTGCCGGGCGTCCTCGATCGTCTTCATGCCGGGCGCGAACTCGGCCCACTCCGGGTGCCCGAAGTAGGTGTGCGTGGCGCCGCCGGCGACGACGAGGTAGTCGAACGGCAGGTCGATCTGGTGCCCGTTGGGTGCCAGCGACCGCACGACCCGGCCCTCGAGGTCGATGTCCTTGACGTCCGCGAGCAGGGTGCGGGTGTTGCGCTGCTTCTTCAGGACCCGTCGCAGCGCCGGCGCGATCAGGCCGGGGGACAGGATGCCGGTGGCGACCTGGTAGAGCAGCGGCTGGAACAGGTGGTGGTTCGTCCGGTCGACGACCGTGACGTCCACGTTCGCCCGGCCCAGCGCCTTCGCGGCCTGGACCCCGCCGAACCCGCCGCCGATCACGACGACCTTCTTCCGGCCCTCGTGGTGCTCGGCGTCCGTTGTGCTCACTGTGCTCTCGCCCCTCGGCTCAGAAGTCCACTACCTGCGTCGACGGCGAGAGTAGACCGGGTGTGCCGGGTGTCGCTGGCTCGGGCGCGAGCGTCACGTCCGGCGGGTGAGCACCTCCACCGGAACCGGGCGCCCCGCGCGCAGAGCGCCCTGACCGGCGCAAACGTGGCGGCCTGGGTCGACAGCGCGGGATCGTCACGGCGTCTCGGGATCGAGGCAGGCTCCGGAATCGGCGCGGTGGCGTCCGCCATGTGTGAGCGATTGCTCGCCCGGCCGGATGACCGGGACCCCGACGACGCGGGGACGCCGCGGCCGGCGGGGGCCGAGCCGGGCTCGGACGATCCGGCTCGGGCCCCGGTCAGTTCCCCGGACCCAGGTCCCCCGCGGTGTCGCCGGCCGACACCGCCGCGCAGGAGTCCGCCAGGGACTGCGGGGCGGCGGTCTCCGCCTGTGGGGCCGCCGACGCTCCGGCCGACGCCGACGCCGACGCCGATCCTGATCTGGTGGTGGAGGACGGGGCGGCGCTCGACGACGGTTCGCTGCCGGGCAGCGGCACGCCGTCGATCGCGGCCTGCACGACCTCCCGCATGTAGTCCACGTCCGGGCGCGAGGTGTTGAACTTCCCGTCGTTCTCGTTCGGGTCCGGCAGGTTCGGGTCGAACGACACGCTCTCCAGGGAGAACCCGTCCCCGGCCAGGGACACCAGCTGCGGCAGGACCTGCTGAGGGAGGTTGGTGTCGATGTTGTCCGTGGCCACCTGGGCGACGTCCTGGAACCGGGTGAGCAGGTCCGCCGGGCTCTTCTGGGTGAGCACGGCCTGGATCAGGCAGCGCTGGCGGCCCATCCGCTGGTAGTCGTTGCTGTCCCGGCGCGAGCGCGCGAACCACAGCGCGTCCTCGCCGTTCAGGGTCTGCACGCCCGGCTGGATGTAGCCGTCCGGGCGCACGTGCTGCCCGTTGGCGGTGACCCCGTTGATCGGGATCGGGTCCGGGCCCACGTCCACCGTCACCCCGCCGACCGCGTCGATCAGCGAGGAGAAGCCGGCCATGTTGATCTCGAGGTAGTAGTCGATCGGGAGCCCGGTCATGTACGAGATCGAGGACTGGAGCAGGTTCAGCCCCGGGTCCGACGTCGGCCCGGACGGGGCGATCGCCGGGTCCGCCTCCGCGTAGGCGTAGACCGCGTTGAGCAGGTAGTTGCCCGACAGCGGGTCCTTCGGGTCGTGGAAGCCGTTCGGGAACTTCTTCGCCATCGGGGAGTCCGGCGGGAACTCGGCCCGCTGGATGTTGCGCGGCAGGCCGAACAGCGTGGTGCGGCCGCTGCGGGTGTCGATGCTCGCGACCATCATCGTGTCCGTGCGGGTGCCGGTGCGGCCCTCGCCGGCGTCGCTGCCCAGGAGCAGGACGTTGAGCCGGGGCTTGGCGATCGCGTCGGCCACGGACGTGCCGCCGCCCTCGCCGCCGAAGACGGTGTTCAGCAGCGTGCGCTGGGAGTTGGCCAGGTCCGCGGCGAACCCGAACGGGACCGCGACGGTCATGCAGAGCAGCGCCGCGCAGCCCGTCCCGATGATCTTCTGCGCGGTCGGCATGACCCGGGGCCGGGCGAGTGCGTAGGTCCGCGCGATGATCGCGATCCAGGCGAGTGCCGCCAGCAGGACCCCGACCGCGGCGATCGTGAGGAACGTCGTGGACAGGGCGGTCTCGAGCAAGGTGGTGCGCCGCGCGGTGAACCCGAAGGCCAGCAGGGCGGCGACGACGAGCAGGAACACCGTCAGGACCAGCCCGCCGGTCCTCCTGCGCCCGAGGAGGAGGTGCCCGGAGCCGGGGACGAGCGTCGAGGCGGCGGTAACGCCCAGGGCCGCACCCAGGGTGCGCCGGGCGGGTCCGTCGTCTGCTCCGGTGCTCCGGTCCCCGCTCGTCCCGGACGGCCCGTCCGTGCGGGCGGCTCCGGGCGTGGAGCGGACCGCGAGGGTGGGGCCCGCCGAGTCCGCGCCGCCGTCCTCGGGGGACGTGACGCCGGCGACACCGGCCGCGACAGCGGTGCCGGCACGCCCGCGACCCTGGCTCCGGATCGTCTCGGTGGGGGACTCGGTGGGATCGGGTGCCCGGTTCCCGCGGCCCTGCTGAGCCCCGGCGGACGCGCCGGGACGGGTGCCGGGCGGGCGCTGGGTGCGACGCTCGGCGGCACCGCGGGGCCTGCGGGGGTCGTCCGGCCCGCCGGGATCGTCGCGCCTGCGGGGCGCGTCCGGGCGGCGGGGCGCACCGCCGGGCCCGGCGGGGGGCCGGCCCGAGCCAGGGGATCCCGAACCGGGTGATCCGGAACCGGGTGATCCGGAACCGGGTGATCCGGAACCGGGTGATCCCGGCGCGGGGGATCCGGGGCCGGGG